>QNBH01000016.1 GCA_003645645.1 Spirochaetota bacterium
GCAAAGCCTAAGGCTTTGCGAGCCCTGTAAGGGCTCGTAGTTTCCGCTTAAGCGGAAACTACTTAGGTGGTTGTTTGCTCCGAAAGAAAGCCAGCGGGCATAGCCTGCAGTTTGTCCCCCAGCTAGAAGACTGATGGACCACCGCCATAGGTACAAAGCTTTCTTTCGTAGTAAACAACCACCGGCAAAACCAGTAGCCTTCATTCATGGTACTGACTATCCATCTTTAAAGCCCTCAGGAAACGTGATTTTATCTCCCACCTCTATCTGTAGACGCTCGAAGGTTCCCTGCATTACTTCCAGCGCATATCTAACAGAATATATTGACTCTACTATCCTCTCGGAATAGGGATCCATGTCGTATATCTCTTTTATCGTCCCATCTTTTGAGATAAAGGCTATGGAGAGGGGAAGAGGGGTGTGTTTCATCCAGAAGGAGAGTTTCTGATCCCTGTCGAAAACAAAAAGCATACCGTGATTCTCAGGAAGGTTCTTCCTATACATAAGACCCTTCTGACGCTCTTCGGGGGTACGAGCTATTTCTGCGACTATTTTTTCGCCCTTTACTGTTAGAACCACCGTTTCTCTCCGGGTACTGCAATTGAGAGTAATTCCAATGAATAAAAGAAAAACAATGGAGATCAGACTTCCCGTTATTAGTCTCCCATCCATACTTTAAAACTCATTTAGAAATCTTTCTTTAAGAAAGGTCTCGACAGATTCTTCTCTATCATTTTCTTTTTTCAACATATTGAAAACATCCATGGCAATATACTTCACACTTAACGGTCTTTCCAGAGAGAGGCGAATTTCACCATCATCCCATAGAGCCTCTTCTGGATTCAGTGAATCGGGTTCGCCGTATTTGTTTACAAAAGTGGTATACATGGTAAAATAATCGATTTTAGTCGGATCGAGAAGCAATATTATAATATAGAGTTCTTCTTTATGAAACTGGAAAAAGGCTCTTCTAATAAAAAAAGAACCTGCACACTCTATTACCGATTTGTTGGGAGTGGTAAGAAGGCTTACATCTGGGTCACCGCGATAGTCGAAGTAAGAATCCCCTTTAAGCTTCTCCTTTACCTCATCCAGAGACATGCCCAACTCTATTTCTCTAAAACCGTTCGGAAGTGGCTGAGCCGGAGGGGTTTGTGAATAGAGGCCCCAAGCCAGTAATAGTAAAAGTACATGCAATACTGTTTTCTTACTCATATTTCTTATATCGGTAAACACTTAACCGGTGATGATACCCTTCCGTTCTACCGATTAGTGTGATAGAATAACAATTACTCCATGAAAAGAATAATTTCAATACTGTTTATGACAGCTCTTATTATTTCCTGTGCCACAGGCAGAGGTAATTTGTTCGAGACTGTGGTTTCTGCAGAAGAGGAAAAAGATAAGCCATCAAAAAAAGATGAACAACCGGAATACCAGCTTTTAATAAAAACAGTTCCTCCAAAGGCGGATATTTATCTTAACAACATCTACAGGGGGGAAACACCCCTTTATCTGGATGATCTGGAAACGGGAAGCTATTCTCTAAGCATAAGAAAAGAGGGCTACCATACCGAAGAGAGGTGGATAAGGATAAGGAAGGGTGAGTATACAGAAATCGAGGTGGAGCTGAGACAGATAACAGGGTATGTGCATATAAAGACAACTCCCACCGACTCCTTTATAAATGCAGATTCTTTCGAACTGGAACAGGGATTAAATGAGCTTCCTGTGGGAGAATATCTTTTAAAAGTGAGGGCATTCGGATACAAAGAGTGGAGACAGAGAGTAGCGGTACACGAGGATATTACCAGTGAGGTTACCGTAACGCTTGAAAAGGCGGATTTCGAGCTAAAAAATATTCAAACCAGCAGAAAAAGACTCAATCCTGAAAATCCCGGAACATTGGGAAGGGCTAAGATAACCTTCCTTGTTACAGCTCCCGGAAAGGGAGAAGCTGTAATTTACAATCGGGAAAGTGAAATCGTTTTTTCATACCATTTCCCCGATTTTACCACCTGGGAACAGTCTTTTCTCTGGAACGGAAAAGACAGCAGTGGTAAAAAGCTTAAAGATGGTGTTTATACGGTTCTTGTGAGGGCGGGTGGTTACGATACCGATGTTGAAAAAACTCTACAAACAGAGATAACCATCGATCGATCTTTTGTTATTAGATTCCGTTCGATATGGAGTGGTAACTCGGGACTGCTGTACGCAGGTTCTACGGAAGTACTTCCGAAATCAAGTTTCCAGTTCTCCTTTCTGTTTATGGGTCATCGAGAAAAGATAGACAATACCTATCTATCCAGGTTCCCCGCTCAGATAGGTATCCGTTTCTCACCCCTTACCAGGTTAGAAGTTCTAGCCCAGGTTACGGCAATTCTTCAAACAGGAGCTCCTAACCCCTTCTCCCTGGGCTTATCCGGCAAATATTTAATTTTTAACACAGGAAAAAATCCAGGTATCGGTACTGCGGTTACTGTAAAAACAACCTACCTTAGAGGAGAATATATAGATACTCTTACAAATTACTACGGTCTTTCCGCTGGTTTACCTTTTCAGCTTAACCTGGGACCTGCTTCGTTGATATTTTCCCCGGAGATCACAGTTTCCCCTTTAAAGGTATCCTACTACCCGGGCTTTACTCCAGATCCCGGCTTTTATGTATGGGGATATGCGCGCACAGGCTTTCTCCTGGATTTTAGAGATTTCTCCGGAGCTATATCGGTTGCTTTTCGAAGCCTCCCTTTTTTCGAAGACTTTGCCCTGCATCCTCCGGTTGCAGGAGGTATAGAGATGAACTGGGTTGTACCGGATACGCAAATGGTTCTCTCGGCAACTGTGAGCGGTGAGTTCGAATCGATGGCTAATTTTTATATCATGGGAGGAGGAGGCATTGGGCTACTTGATTGAATATATACCTGCTAATTCCCCCTTCTAAGAAAGACGTCCTTATAACCGCGAGCCTTAAGATTGTATATAAGAGCACCTGTTTCGTCCTCATTAACAGGTCCTACCAGAACTTTATATACGGTCTTATCCCGCTCCACGGTACTGTAAACGGCCACAGGGAAAGAGGGAATAAGTCTATCCGCAAGTCCCCTGGCGGAGTTCGGTTCTGAATAAGCCCCCAACTGAAGATAGTACATGTTTTTTTCAAGTTTTCGCAGAAGCAGCTCCTCGGGAATAGGAGAAGGCTCGGGTTTATCCACGGCTATTTCAGGGAAAGGCGAAAGTTTACCTGGCGTTACAGGTTTTTCCTCCTTTTCTTCAAGCGAAGGAGCCACTTCAAGTCTGGTTACAAGTTCTTCCTCAATAGCAGGAGCCTTCTCTTCAGGAGGAGTTATTTCTATTTCGGGTAAATAAACTTCCTCAGAAAGGGTCTTCTCCTCTTCTGCTGTTTTGTCTTCGCCTCTTTTAGATATAGAAATCTCTTCTACCCTGGGAACCGATTCTTCCGGAGGCTTAGGTTTAGCCGGCTCAAGAATAATCTCGGCATCTTCAGCGATTATAACCGGCATTGTATCTTTACTTACCAATCTTGCAGTTGCCTCCGATGGTGTGACTTCTTCTACAGGTTTTTCACCTTCTTCCATTTTGATTTCCGGTATGTCGGGAGCCGAGATATTTATCTTCTCCTCTGCCTTTTCTGCCAGAGGAACTTCTTCAAGTAAGGGTATTTCCAGTGTTTCTCCGGTTTCAGGTTCTGCCAATTCGGGCTCTTCCGGTAAGTCTATAGAGTCGGGCTTAAATATCTGCTCTCCGGATATCTGGGCAGGGAGAGCGGTAATAGCTTTAACCGGTTTCGGTGGCGGTGTTTCGGAATCGGTAATTTCAACCTCTTCTTCCGGCTCTTTCTCCTCGGTGGCAGTTTCTTTAATAAGGGTTTTCTCTGTCGCTCTCTCCTCTGTCTCTTCCGGATATCTTTCGTTTGCAGGTACTTCCACTCCTGCAGAAGGATTTATGTCTGGGTCGGGGTTAAAGGGCATGTCTTCCGGCTTTAAGGTAACCATGGGGCTCTCCTCCCTGGCCAGGGTAACCCTTACCCTCACTATTTCCTCCTGTTCTATACCGAGCTGTGCTGCCGCTTCTCTGGAGAGAAGAATGAACAGTCCCGAGTCATTCAATCTTTTTACTATTATAACTTTTACAGTTCTCCCGTTCTCCAGGTTTTCTACCGTAACCAGAGTATTGCGTGGGAAAGAGTTAGATGCAGCATATCGACCTGTATCCGGAAACTCACCATATCTTGACATGGATGCATTCCCTTCCCATTGTAAGGCGTTTAAAAACGGAATCGCACAAATTATAGATACGAAGGCGTATAGCCAGAAGACTTTCAATCTCATATAAGTTCTCCTCTCTTTATTTTCGGGAGAAACAAGGAGTTATGTAAGTAAAAGTTTTACCACTGTTTCATGGCATTTCTCCCGAGCGCCTTGCCCAGACTGAAACTAACCTCCTCCGAGTCGCTTTTCTTTACTCCTTCAAGGGATTCCGCATATATCTCCCCTTTCCCTACCATTTTCTCTGTAACTACCTCAAAGAGCTCATACTCCGCATATAGAACTTCGGCGGAAATATCTCCGTTGGTACTTCCGAAGAACAGTCCCACCTTAAGCAAATAGGAAGCTCCGTTCGCCTTTGCCAGAAGGAAGGCTCTCTCGATTCCGGGAAAGGGAGAACCTCTCCCGTCTATATTTGTGTTTATTAGAATATGGCCTGCTTCAAAAAATGAATCGGTTATTCCGTTTTCAAGTGCCCGGACAAGGGTAATTTTCTCGTTATCCCATAAATTATCTGTATTCTCGTTTTCCATATAAACCACTACAGTATCAGAAAAAACAAGCTGTAATGAGAAAAATGCAAAAACTCCTGCAACTGCTAAAAATCTCTTCATATTCTACCCCTTTTTTCTAATCTACTAAAAATAATTGCTCCTGTCTGTCTATTTATCGGATTTCTCTGTTTTCTTATTAGCGTATCCTGTTATTGGTGTTGAAGAGAAGCCATTTCCGTGATATTTTTATAAACCCGTAATATGAATTACTATGCTGTTCAGGTAAGAACAAGGGGAGAAGAGAAATATCTCAAGATAGCCCGCTACCTTCTTGATACTTACGACTTGCTCCCGGAATGGAAGGGCAGGTTCCTGTGGCCGAGAAGGAAACTTACCATTCGAAAGAGGGGAGTAAAAAAACAATCTACTCTTCCCATTTTTCCGGGTTACATTTTTCTCGAATCTAAAGAACTGGACCCGGATGTCTATCAGGTGCTAAAAAAAATAAGGGGTTTTTTCAGGTTTTTAAAGAACAATCAGAACATAGAACCCTTAACAGGAGCGGACAGGAGACTTCTTCTTCATTTTCTCTCTTTTGGAGAAATTGTTGATAAATCAACCGTGTATTTCGATGAAAATAAAAAAATCCGGGTGATACAGGGACCGTTAAAAGGACTTGAGGGAAGCATAATAAAGGTCGACAAAAGAAAGGGAAGAGCAAAGGTGAAGTTACATTTATACGATGAATCTTTCTTAATAGACTTCGGATTTGAGGCTATAGAGCCAGCAGAAGTACACCATGACTGAAAACAGGATAGTTATTATCGGAGCCGGCTTTGCTGGTAGATCAATAGCTTCAGAGATAAAACTTAAAGGAGTTCCAGGTAAAGTCGTTGCGTTCATCGACGATGATTCTCAAAAAATCGGTAAAACCCTGGAGGGTATACCCGTCTACGGGCCTATAAACGATATCAAAAAAATAATAAAAAAAGCTCCTGCCGAGGAGGCACTAATAGCCATTCCCGGTGCATCGAGAAAGAGACTCAAAGAGATATACTCCGTACTAAAAACGGCAAAATTCGTAAAAATACGAATCTTACCAGGTATTTCACAAATAGTAGACGGTGATGCCCACCTGATACAGACCAGAGAAATCTATGCACAGGATCTGTTGGGAAGAGACCCCGTTTTAATACCACTTAAAAAGAGTCTAACCTATCTCAGAGGCAAGCGGGTTCTAATAACCGGTGCGGGCGGTAGTATAGGCAGTGAACTTTCACGGCAACTGCTCTTCGGAGGAGCCCAAAGGCTGTACCTCTTCGGTCACGGAGAGAACAGTATATACGAAGTAGAGCGTGATCTTCGGATTCTCCAGGAGGAAGGGGTCGGAGAGAAGGCAATAATCGTTCCGATAATAGGGGAGCTTAAAGACAGGAATTATATGCATTTCATACTAAACCGCCTTCGCGCCGATGTTATTTTTCACTGTGCTGCCTATAAACATGTTCCCATGCTCGAGGCCAACCCGATCGAGGCCGTAAAGAACAACGTTTTTGGCACATTGAATTTGTTAGACTCGGCCAACACTGCGGGAACTTCAAGATTTGTTTTTATCTCTACAGACAAGGCTGTCGATCCCATAAGCATATACGGTGCTTCGAAATTGATTGCAGAAAAGCTCGTGCTTTCAAACAACCAAGGGAAAATGGAAAGTATTGTAGTAAGATTCGGTAATGTGCTCGGTTCCAGAGGCAGCATAGTCCCTCTTTTTCGTAAACAGATACTTAAAGGTGGTCCTGTAACAATAACCCATCCCGAGAGCACAAGGTTTTTTATGACCATACCGGAGGCTGCATCTCTGGTTCTTAAGGCCGGCGGCGTGGGAAAAGGCAATAATTTATATATACTGGAGATGGGTGAACCACTGTTGATAAAAGAGCTGGCCGAACAGATGATACGCTTTTATGGTTACGAGCCGGAAAAAGAGATTGCCCTAAAGTATATAGGTCTACGACCTGGGGAAAAAATATCGGAAAAATTGTGTTCATCCTATGAGACACCCCAGGAGACTGAGTTTCCCGGTATAAAGCGTTTACTTAGAAATGGTGAACAAAAAGAGCCAATTGAGTGCATAGTAAACTCTCTTCGGCCGGTGTGCTATTTCGACCCTCTCAAGCCCGAAGTTTACCGGAACAGAAAAGTCCTTAAAGCTATTATAAAACGCTATATCCCTACTCTGGAGATTCCGGATAATGAACCTGAATACTGATTTTATCCCCTTCTCCCGTCCCTCAATGGGTAAAGAAGAAGAGAAAGCAGTAATAGGTGTACTGAGAAGCGGATGGCTTACCACGGGGTCGGAAGCAAAGAGCTTTGAAAACGAGTTTGCCTCCTATGTAAATGTAAAACACGCCCTTTCCCTGAGCTCTGCCACTGCAGGTTTGCATCTCGGTCTGGAAGCTCTAAATATCAGGATGGAAGATTTGGTTATAACGAGTCCTTATACGTTTGTGGCTACTGCCGAAACAATTCGTTATCTTGGGGCACACCCTCTTTTTGTGGACATAGAGAAGGACTCCTTTAATATCGATCCCTGTTTGATTGAAAAGGCAATTAAAGAAAACAAGGAAAGGGTGAAGGCCATTGTTCCGGTACATGTGGGAGGCCATTCCTGCCGGATGAAGGAGATTCTATCTCTTTCTGCTCACAGCAAGATTCCCGTTCTGGAAGACGCTGCCCATGCCTTTCCCGTTAAGACAGAGATGGGGTACATCGGAGCCCTGGGTGATGTGGGCGTATATTCCTTCTATGCCACAAAACCGATTACAACGGGAGAGGGGGGGATGCTTGTAACCAACAGAGAGGATGTGGCTAAACGGGTCTCTGTTATGCGTCTTCACGGTTTCAACAAGGATGCCTGGGATCGCTACCTTCACACGAACAGGGAATCCTGGAAATATGATATAATTGAAGCAGGATATAAATATAATCTCTCCGATATTGCGGCCGCATTGGGCAGGGTACAGCTAAGACGGGCGGAGGAATTGCGTAAAAAAAGAGAGAAGATAGCTTATAAATACATATCCTCCCTGGCAGAGTGTGATTTCTTAATCCTCCCACCCCAAAGCAAAGAACATTCGTGGCATCTCTTCATCATTCAGTTAAAAGAAGATAAACTAAAGATCGGGAGGGATGCCTTTATCGAGAAACTTACAGAAGCGAAGATCGGCACTTCCGTTCATTATATACCCCTTCATGTAATGAGCTACTACAAAAGTCATTACGGATTTAAACCGGGTGATTTTCCCAGGGCCTTGAAAAAATACTCTTCTGCTATCAGCCTTCCCATATATGCCGAGCTTACAGAGGAGCAAACCGAGAGGATAATAAGAGTCATAAAAGAGATAGGAGAGCATAACTACAGGAGCAAATATGACCTTCAGCATTAGTGAGGGAATGTTCGTAGAGGATTTCTTCGAAGATGGAATGCTCCATGTCATTACTCTGAGATCCACCGTTAAGAGGGGAAAGATAGTTTCTGTAAAGATACCTGAGGAGATACCGGAATCCGTTACAGTTATCGGCGCAAAGGATATTCCCGGCAATAACAGCATTGAAGTGTTTGGCAGGACTATGCCTGTTCTCGCTTCCGATTTTGTGAGGTATACAGGAGAGCCTGTACTGCTTCTGGCAGGTCCTGTCGAGAAAACTCTGCATGAAATTATAGATAATATCGAAGTTTCCTACGAAGAAGAGACACCGTGGACATCGATTAAAAACTACTCCAAAGAGCAGGTAGCAGAGGAACGTATAATAGTAAAGGGTAACCCCGAACAGGCCATGGTGGATGCATTTCAAATAATAGAGGGAGAATACACAACTGATACCCAGGTAAACCGAACAATCGATCCTCATGGTGCCTTTACGCTGTATCACGGTAAAATACTTAAGGTAATTAGTCCCACCCAATGGCCCTTTCATGTTAAAAGCACTGTGGCAGGGGTACTGGGGATTTCGCCAAGATCCATCTCGGTTCACGTACCCGAGATGAGTCCTTCACTGGAAGGTAAATTGTGGTACCCTTCCCTGCTTGCAGCCCATGCAGCATTGATTTCTTACAAGACCGGTAAACCGGCCAAAATTATCCTCCGCTATGAGGAAAATATCCTGTTTACGCCCAGTGGAGCGTCGGTTTATATTTCAAACAAAACCGGAATAAATAAAGAAGGAAATCCAGTGGTAATGGATATCTCTATTACAGCAGACACCGGAGCATATCCGATCCTCGCAAGGGAGTTACTTGACCGTGTGTGTATAGCTTCGGCAGGTGTGTACGCCTGTAAAAACATGAGGGTACAGGGTAAAATAATTCTTACAAATACCCCTCCCGCAGGTTCCTATTCGGGTCTCGGATTGGCTCAAGGTTTTTTCTCTATAGAGACTCATACTTCCCGGATCTCAGAGCTCTCACAGATAGATACTTACAACTGGAAAAGAGCCAATATAATAAGAAAAGGAAGACACACCGTTACGGGCGATCCGGTGGTAACAGAGGTGCCTCTGGAAGAATTACTCTCCAGGGTTGTGGTTAACTCTGATTTTCAGAGAAAACGTGCAGCCTATGAATTGCTTAGAAAACGCCGGAATGGTATAGAAGAATCTCCGATCCCCTATAGAGGCATAGGACTTGCTACTGCTTTCCAGGGCAATAGTTTTATCGGCAAGGGAGAAGAAGGGGCGACCTATTCGGTGAGATTACGCCTGGATAAGGACGGCTCCCTTACAATATTTAACTCGGGTGTATCGGAAGACGGAAAAGCCGCCGCAATCTGGAAAAACACGGCCGGAGAGATCCTAGGAATAAAGAACGAAAACATCAAGCTCGAAATAGCCGGAACCGAAGGGATTCCAAATACAGGCCCTTCCACCCTATCCAGAAACATAACTATTATTCGAAAATTGATAGAACGCTGCAGTCAGGCTGTCAAGAAACAGAGATTTCGCCATCCTCTGCCAATCGAATTGAGCAGAAACATTCACTTGCCCAGACCCATAGAATGGAAACCGGGAATCTTTAACGGTAAGATTTTCCCACCCCTCTCCTGGGTAGCGACGGTGGTAGAAGTTGAGTTTAATGCCACCACTCTGGAAGTGGAAGTCCGTGGGATCTGGTTATGTATTGATGCCGGGAAAATTCTTGATCAAAAATCGGCACGCAAAAGAATAGAAGCAGAAGTGTTATATGCCCTCGAATGGGCATCCTCGGCTCTGGAAGCGGATGACATCCTCTATTCGGAAAAAATCCTCTCAGTTCCGCCCATTTATATCGAGTTTTTCTCCAAAAGTAAAAGAAACCAACCGGGGGGTATTGAAGAGTTGGCCATGAGCAGTGTACCATCTGCACTCATCTCCGCCATTTCACAGGCAACGGGGTACTTCCTTGACTCTATTCCTTTCTCCCCTCAATCGATACAGAGACTCATGGAGGAACAATGAACATCAGGTTTACCCTTAATGGACAGGATGTGCTCATCGATGTGGAACCGGAGAGAAGAGTGCTGAACATTCTGAGGGAAGACTTCGGCTACTTCCATGCAAGGGGAACATGTTATACAGGAGAATGCGGAGCCTGTACGATTTTTTTTAATGGAGAGATCGCCCCTTCCTGCCTTATTCCTGCATTCACCTTGCGGGAAAGCAAAGTAATAACTTTCGAATGGTTTAGTGAGACCGAAGATTGCCAGGATATAATCAAAGGATTGGCCGATGCGGGATACGAGTCATGCAAGTATTGTACTCCTGCAAGGATCCTTGTCATTCATGCACTACTGGAAAATAATCCAAGACCTGACGAAGATGAAATTCTTCGCGCCCTTTCAGGAATGAGGTGCTATTGCAGTGATTATACCAGCCTGATTGAAGGGGTTAAAAATGCTGGCCTTATCAGGAATAGAAGAAGATAATGATAGAAAAGAGTAAATCACCGCACACCTATTCTCCCGAAAACTTGGGAGACCTCCTTTCCCTTTATAAAAGCATGCCCGATGCCCTTGTCTATGGAGGAGGAACATATATTCTTAAGAACCAGAAGAGGGAATTTCTATCCCTTCCAGAAAATGTAATCTATCTAAAGAGGGTAGAAGAACTCAACAGAATAAGTAGAACCGAAAGATTCCTCGAGATAGGCAGTAGTATTTCTATAAATAGAGTTTTAAGCATTGGGAAACACATTCTCCCAGCCGCTCTCTATAACTGTTTGCTGGGAGTGGGAACTCCTGGCATAAGAAACCTGGCAACCTTAGGTGGCAATATCTGCGTTCGGGATCGGAGGATGGACACATTTCCATTACTTCATCTACTGGATGCAAGGGTAGAGCTTCGGAAGGCAGGAGGCTCCCGATGGATACAGATAAACCGGCTTTTTGACTCCGAAGGTAAGGCAAGCCTGCAGCCGGGAGAGATTCTTACACGCATTCGCATTCCCTTTGACGAATGGAACGTACAGGTCTATCATAAACTGGGATCCAGGGCTCGGGAAGGGGAAACCACTCTATCTTTCTGCGGTCTGGCAAAAACACAGAAGGGAGTGATCAACGATATCAGAATTGCCTATGGTTGTCTGGGTAAGCAGATTCTTCGAAACCGTGAGATAGAAGCAGAACTTTCAGGTCTTAAAGTACCGATTAACATTAAAGACACAGCCTCGGCTATGGAACTACTTAAGGAAAATATGGACAAAATAGGTATAGCGATATCAAATTTTCAGAAGAAAAGGGCTGTAAGTTTCCTGCGATTATTTCTTCTGAGACTGGCGGAAGTATAGCAACAGAATCGAGATGAAATGGGAAAGGCAACGAATAACCACTGATTTTGGAAATGAGACAGAAGCTCTCTCTCCAGTCATTATAACTGCATCCCGGTCTACCGATATTCCCTCATTCTTCGGAGACTGGCTCATCGATCGTTTTAAAAGGAAGTATTTAAAATGGTACAACCCTTTTAACGGGCAGCCCTATTACGTATCCCTTGAGAAGGTGCGTTTTATCGTTTTCTGGACCAAAGAACCTCATCCCAACTTCATGAAAAATCTCATCTTTTACGATAATCTCGGAATAAACTACTACATTCAATATACATTAAACGATTATGAGAGCGACAACTTAGAACCCAATCTAGCCCCTATTGAGAATCGTATAGAAAAGTTTAAACAACTCTCAGAGAAAATAGGGTCTGATAGAATAATATGGCGTTTCGATCCACTTGTGCTGACAGAAGAGATCGGTACAGATAGGCTTCTTGAAAAAATATATAGAATCGGTAACCGGATTGCAGGTTATACCGAAAAACTTGTAATAAGCTTCGCCGATATTGAAAAATACAGAAAGGTTAAGAAGAACATGCTCAGGGAGGGAATCCCATGGAGAAAATGGGATCTGCACAGCATTCGAAGAATTGCCTCGGAGATAACCTATCTTGCCAGAAAATGGGAACTTACCACTGCTACCTGCTGTGAGAAGGTTGATCTTGAAGAATACGGAATCATTCATAACAGATGCGTAGATCCCCATCTCATAAGCCGAATCGCTTCGGGCGACCCTGAAATAGAGAAATTTATTCTTAAGAATGGGAGTAAAAAAGATACAGGCCAGAGAGAAGCCTGCGGATGTATCCCCTCCAAGGACATAGGGCAGTACAATACATGCCCGAACTTATGCACCTACTGCTATGCCAACAGCAGTCCCGAAGTGGTAAAAAAGAATCTTACAAAATCCTTAAGCACTTCGGAGAGCATTTGCTGAAATTGTTTTATTCTCGTATTAAAATACGTCTTATCGATGTATTAAGAGACGGGTAATAGAGTTCGAGAGATTACAATCTTTAGTTGCTAAAGATTTTATTGAACCGTATAATGATCTCAGTCCTCTCTTCAATAAGAAACTGATAATACACTGTATGCATTCGTGCATGTGCATCTGAAGGGTTCAACCAACCTCTATCCACTTCTACATTCATGCTTATCGGCATGGCGTATTCCCTTACCAGTGTTTTTTGGCCTTCTTTTGACAGAATATAGTCGTATAGTAGCTTAGCCACTTCGGGGTTTTGTGTCGTTGCCATTATCGCGATTGGACTCTCTATAACCGGAATATCGAACTTCTGATGTAATCTGGGCAGCCGATCCAAGTTTTTATTCTGCAATTAAATTAAGCTGGGGGCAAAACCTATGCTTGAATCAGGAAAGAATATCCGGTGTCGATTGGAAGTGAAATAATGCGTGAGGGATCGGAGGGGCGCCGAAGGCGGTCCGGGCGGCTTGCCGACCGGACGGAAGCGGCTAAGACAGGCGTACCGTGTAGCTTAGGCGTTAAGGCCGCGAACCCCCGAAGAGCCCGACCCCGCACGACCCAAGGGAGCGCGGGGGCACGCCCATCAGCCTCCTATCAGAAGGGTTTACATTCCCGCCCTATTCACTGTATATTTCTCTCGTATAACGGGTATTCGTAAAGTGTCGAATTTCGTTCATCTCCACAACCATTCAGACTATTCTTTGCTCGATGGAGCCGCTCCCATAGAGGCTATGGTATCAAGAGCCAGGGAGCTTAATATGGCTCATCTTGCGCTTACCGACCATGGTAATATGTTCGGTGCTCTCAAATTCTATAAAGAATGTAAAAGCCAGGGGATAAATCCCATAATCGGCTGTGAGTTTTACATGGCACCGGAGTCGAGGTTTATAAAGACAGGTACCGAAAAGGGTAACAAGTACCATCACCTGATACTGCTTGCAAAAAACTACACGGGATACCGCAACCTAATTGACCTGTGTACCCTAAGCTATACCGAAGGGTTCTACTATAAGCCTCGCATAGATGAAGAACTTTTAAAGAAATACTCCGAAGGGCTTATCTGCCTTACCGGATGTGTTGCCGGAGAGATCCCCAGACTTATTCTTGAGGGAAACACCGAGGCAGCAAAGAAGAAAGCCCTCTTCTATCGTGAGATATTCGGAGATAAAAACTTCTATCTCGAGCTGCAGTACCACGGTCTTGATGAAGAAAAGCTGGTTAACAGGAGCCTTGTAGAGATATCACGGCAAACTCAAATACCCATGGCAGCCACAAACGATATTCACTATATAAAAAGAGAAGATGCCAGTGCACAGGATACCTTAATCTGTATAGGCACAAACAAAAAGAAAAAAGAGCTAAACAGACTGAGCTTCGGCCCTGAAGAGTTCTATCTTAAGAGCATAGATGAGATGGAAAATCTTTTCGGCGAGCTTCCAGAAGCCATGAAGAATACCGTGCGTATAGGTGAGATGTGTGATCTCGATATAGATCTACCCGGCCCGCAGCTTCCCGATTACACCATTCCCAGAGAGTTTTCCGATGCCGGAGAATACCTTCGGCACCTCACCTTCATGGGTTTAAGAGAGAGGTACGGAGAGCTCACCCGGGAAGTAAAAGACAGGGCGGACTATGAGCTAAAAGTCATTACCTCCATGGGATATACGGGATATTTTCTCATAGTATGGGATTTCATCGACTATGCCAGAAGAAATGACATTCCGGTCGGCCCCGGCAGAGGTTCGGGGGCGGGGTCTCTGGTAGCCTATGCTTTAAAGATTACCGATATCGATCCCATTAAATACGGTCTACTGTTTGAACGTTTTTTAAACCCGGACCGGATTTCCATGCCTGATTTCGATATAGATTTCTGCTACGAAGGCAGACAAAAGGTAATAGAATATGTCACTGAAAAATACGGAGTCCACAGGGTTGGGCAGATCATAACCTTTGGAACACTTAAATCCAGAGCAGTTATCAGGGATGTGGCCAGGGTTCTCGATATCCCCTATGCAGAAGCAGATTCGATTGCCAAGCTCGTCCCTCAGGGGCCGAAGATCAATTTAAAAAGCGCCCTTGCAATGGAACCGCGTTTGGAGGAACTGAGATTAAAAGATGAAGTATACAATGAACTCATCGACACAAGCCTGCGGCTGGAAGGATTGAACAGGCACGCATCTACCCATGCTGCGGGGATCGTTATAGGCAAGGAGAAATTAACCAGATATGTTCCTCTTTACAAAGATTCAAAGACCGGAGTCATATCCACCCAGTACACCATGGAGATGCTGGAAGAATGCGGACTGGTAAAGATGGACTTTCTTGGGCTTAAAACCCTCACCCTCATTAAAAACGCCCAGCAGTTGATCAGAAAGCGGGGAATAGATTTTGATATCGACCGTATTCCCGAAGATGATGAAAAAACTTTCCGGTTTTTTGGTGAAGGGAAGAGTACCTGTATATTTCAGTTTGAAAGCCCGGGAATGCAGGGGGTTCTAAAGAGGGCAAAACCCAATAAAATCGAAGACTTAATAGCTTTAAATGCTCTGTACAGACCCGGCCCCATGGATAATATAGACCAGTTTATCGATGCAAAGATGGGGAAAATACCCATAAAATATCCCCTGCCGGAACTTGAACCCATACTTAAAGAAACCTATGGTGTTATTGTCTACCAGGAACAGGTGATGGAAATAGCCAGGATAGTGGGAGGGTACACGCTAAGCCAGGCGGATATCTTAAGAAAGGCAATGAGTAAGAAAAAACCGGAGGAGATGGCTAAACTCAAGAAGGAGTTTATTGCCGGTGCATGTAAAAAAGGATACACAAAGGATAAAGCAGAAGAGATTTTCAATCTACTCATCCCTTTTGCAGGCTATGGGTTTAATAAATCTCACGCTGCCGCCTACAGTGTGCTGGCCTACAAGACGGCGTATCTTAAAGCCAACTATCCTGCAGAGTTTATGGCCGCGAACCTTACCAACGAAATAAACTCCACAGATAAGCTATCGGAGTATATAACCGAATCCAGAGAGATGGGGCTTACCGTCCTCCCACCGGATATAAACCTATCCGATAAGTTCTTTACCGTGGTGGACGGTAAGATAGTTTACGGACTTGTGGGTATAAAGAATCTAGGCTCAAACGCAGCCCAGCACATTATAGAAAGGAGAAACCAGGGAGGACCCTACACATCTTTTGTAGATTTTCTTGAGAGAGTGGATCTTAAAATTATAAACCGAAAGGTACTTGAGACAATAATAACCTCCGGTCTATTCGACAAATTGGAGAATAAAAGAGCTGCCCTCTTTCATAATCTGGATAGGCTGATAGATCATGTAACAAGAAAAAAGGAAAGCGAGAAGTACGGACAGGCATCTCTTTTCGATTCGGGAGAAATGGAGAGTGGGCAGGAGATTCTAATAGAACCGGTTGAAGAATGGCCACAGGTTGAGCTGCTTCGTTATGAAAAAGAAAATCTCGGTTTCTATTTCTCCGGTCATCCTCTGGATAACTATAAAGAGATCTGGAAAAAAATAACCCACATCGATCTTTCCAAACTCGATCGATACCTTACAGAACGAACCTATACTCTTCTTGGCATAATAAAGAATCTCAATGAAAAACCTACCAGAAAGGGGAAACCCATGGCCTTTGCCACTCTGGAGGATTACAACGGATCGATCGAACTGATTCTTTTCCCAAATGTATGGGAGGAGGTACGTGAGCTTGTAACCGTGGATTCGGTAGTCGGAGTAGCGGGGAAAATAGACAAATCCAGGGGAGAGCCTAAATTCAGGGTTGATGAAGTAAAGAAACCGGAAGAGCTAAAACCAAACGGACCTGCGGAACTGCATATAAGGTTCATAAGTGATCTGTTGAGAGAGGAACCCCTTCAACAGTTAAAAGCTTTTTTGATTGACCACCACGGCTACTGTCATGTATATTTCCATATCCCAAACTCGGCGGAAAAAGAAATAATTATAAAAGCTTCTCCGGGAATGACTGTATCGGCCAACGACAACATCATTGAGGAAATCAGGAGATATCCTGAAATACAAGAGGTATGGAGGGCATAAAATGCTTACAACTTTTATGAGAATTTTAAGCGGTGTTTTATCTGTTTACATGATTTTAATTTTTATCCGGATTCTTCTTACATGGTTCCATGGTCCCTATTTCGGCAGACCAATGGAGATTCTCATTCAGATAACAGAACCTTATCTGCAGTATTTCCGGCGGTTCGAGTTTTTAAGAACCGAAAGAATAGACTTCTCCCCTATTGCAGCTATACTGGTACTGGTCGTTTTACAGAATATTGCCAATACAATCGCCGTTCTCGGAACCATTACTCTGGGGATAATTCTCTCACTTCTTGTCTCTGCAGTCTGGTCAGCGATATCCTTTCTCCTTACTTTTTTTATTATACTTATTGCAATACGGTTGATCGGGCAACTTTTCGGTGTTAATTCAATGTCCCCTTTCTGGCACACTCTCGACACGATTCTTCAACCGGTGCTAAGCGGTATAACTCGCAAGCTCCGTATCAAGAAGCCGCTTACCTACCCTTCAGCCCTGGCTGTATGTGGAGGAGGTTTTCTGGTTATCTCCCTCGTAGGAAGGGTGATTATCAGGCAAATTGCCATGCTCTTAAGGGCTCTACCTCTGTAATTTATATCAAGAAAATGTTTGTATAAAAAATACAGGTTCGATAAACCTTAACGCCTCGGATGAAAACGGAAAAACTCTTTCTTCGAGAACTCGATTCTGCGGTTTCCGGTTTAAAGGGTATAGGAAAGGCTTTAAAGTCAGAACTTAAGGCGCTGGAGATTCTTACGGTTGCAGATTTACTTAGTCATTTTCCTCGAAGTTATGAAGACCGCAAGAGTATTAAAACCCTTTCATCGGTACCTGTAAGAACCTCGGAGGGAGTAATTGTAAATACCGTGGCAGAAATTATCGGTCAATCCTACATTGGGTGGGGCAGTAAGAAGACCTTGAAAGTCTTCGTAAGGGATAACACTGGAACCGGTACATTGGTGTGCTTTGGGAGAAGCTTCCTCTCGAGAGTGCTCATACCGGGAAGGAAATTTTTCCTCTACGGCAAGTTTGTATATCGTTACGGCGAGTTTCAATGCTCCGATTTCGATATGGAACCGATTTCAGGAGAACCAAAACTTTTCGGTAGAATTCTTCCCGTTTACCCCCTGGCAGGTAAAATCACCCAGAAGTTTTTAAGGAAAATCATGCTGCAGGCTCTTAAAGAGCACGCAGACCGCCTGGAAGATGAACTCCCTCACTACCTTCTTAAAGAATATAACTTGCTATCCAAAAGAGAAGCTCTTAAGCAGATCCATTTTCCGGACGATTTTAAATTGCTCGAAAAAGCCAGGAAAACACTGGTTTATGAAGAGCTGTTTCACCTTCAACTTCAAATATGGAGAAGGGCTCTTAAGAGAAGAAGCTGTTTAAAAGCAGGTAAAAAATTATCCTTCAAGCTAAAGGCACATCTTCTTCAAAGACTTCCGTTTAAATTAACGGAGGATCAGCAGAGGGTGTTCTCTGAAATTTGTAAGGATATGGCCGATCCAAAACCGATGGCACGACTTCTTCAGGGTGATGTTGGATGCGGGAAAACCCTCGTAGCATTTCTGGCAGCTCTTGTAAGCATCGAAGCCGGTTATCAGGTTGCCTTCATGGCTCCTACCGAGCTTCTGGCAAGACAACATGCAGAAAATGCGGCGGAGCTTCTTTCGCCTCTCGGTGTGAGACTTGCCTTTCTTTCGGGAAATGTGAGCGGAGAGAGACGTTCAACCATTCTTAAAGCACTGGCCGAGGGAGAAGTGAATATGCTCGTAGGAACTCACGCTCTTTTCACGGAACAGGTCCGGTTTAGATCTCTCGGATTGGTGATTGTGGATGAACAGCAGCGATTCGGGGTACTGCAGAGATTGGCTCTGACCGGGAAGGGAGAAATGCCCGATCTTTTGCTATTGAGTGCCACTCCCATTCCCAGGTCTCTTGCCCTTACTTTTTTCGCAGACCTCGATGTTTCCACCATTAAGACAATGCCGGAAGGAAGGAAACCCGTTATCACTCATCTCACTGTAGAAGGAAACGAAGAAAAAGTTTATAAAAGGGTAAGAGAAGAAATAGAGAAGGGCAGGCAGGCCTACTTTGTATACCCCTTAATTGCTCAATCTGATAAATTAGGTCTAAAAGATGCAGAGTCCATGTTCCACACTCTCCGGGAGGATGTATTCCCAGACTTTTCTCTCGGTCTTATCCATTCGAGAATCCCCGAAGAGGAGAAAGAGAGCACCATGGTTTCCTTCATAAAAGGAGAGATAGATATTCTGGTGTCTACCAGCGTGGTTGAGGTGGGAGTGGATGTATCCAATGCAACCTGTATGGTTGTAGAATGCGCAGAACGTTTTGGACTATCGGCACTGCACCAGCTAAGAGGAAGAGTGGGCAGAGGTGAGCATCAATCCTACGCCTTTTTGGTATACAGCAGAGATTTAACCGAGGAGGGAAAGAGGCGGCTTAAGATAATGAAAAAATATCACGATGGATTTATAATAGCGGAAGAGGATTTAAAGCTACGTGGGCCGGGAGAAATTACAGGAACCACCCAGTCGGGCTTTTTTCGTCTCAAAATAGCGGACATTGCATCAGACCTCGATGTTTTACAGCAGGCAAGAGAAGATGCCGTAAATATTCTAAGAGCTGATCCCGGATTTATCCTGCCGGAGCACAGTCTCTTAAGAGAAGTTTTCTCACGTGTAAACCCCTTTGCCGGAGCCATTACAGAAGGCGGATAGGTTAAAGGCATCTCAACTCTGTCTCGGCACATAAATCTTTTAAAAAGATATTCAAGAATATCGTCAATATAAGGTTAATTCTAAAAGTTATAAGAAACTATATTCTGTATTAAAAAGACAAATTAAAGTCTCTGCCCACAGTAAGGGCAGTAGTAAAAGTTTGGACTTATCGGATTACCACAATCGGGGCAATGGTTGGGTGCTACTCTTTCGGGTTTCCGCTTTATTCTTTCCGAAGAGTACCTTCTAAGGGGCTCTGAAAACCCGCACCGGTTGCATACGAGAATGGGTTCACCCCTTCCTACAGGAAAGAGCGGAATGAAAAAAATGCTTATATATTCATCCACCCGCTTTATCTGTGCCTCGGTGAATCCGCATCGAGGACAGGTACGCAATCTTTCATCCAGAGTAATGGTTTTAGGCTGTACACCACCGATAAAGAAAAACATAATCTTTTTATAAGTGCCTTTAAGTAAGATTACAAAAGTATGCAAAAGGTGTCAATCGATGTTAATATAGTAGAACGGTTTTCAACACTCCAAAAGGTTATGCACAGTCGAGATTTTGCTTTTTATTAAAATTATTAAAAATTTTTTATGTGCCAAAGGAGCCGCAACCAGTGGTGGGACCCTCTGCCTCAAGCTCTAGGTTCTTAAGCCTCACATGCCGCTCGATTCAGAGGGTCTCCCCCCTAAGCCGAAATCATGAGAAAACAACGAGACCTGAGGGCATAACAGCATTGGCCTAAGGCTGTGCTGCGATATATTATGAGGGAAAGCAAGGAAATAAATATTTCCCTTGCGATACGTTATCCGTCTGTTTTAACGTCACCGCCTTTTCTGTATCTAACCTACTGTCGGGTCCCATACACGGTCAAAATCTAAACCGTAGAAGTCCTTGACATTTCGAGTGGCAAACTCCTTTACTCCGGCTCTGATCAGGGTAAGTGCCAACCGCAAGTCTATGATCCGACGCCTCGGAAAACCAGGATCAGATGCGAGCTTCCAGACTTCCTCCATTACGCGCCCACACTCCACAAGCCTCCATTTTGGGTTCGCCCGGTAAGACTGACAGACACTCACTGCATCCATCGGCGAATAGGGATTGGGAAAGACCGAAGGGTTGCGAATAAGCAGGTATACCTCCACAAGTGTTTGTTCGGCTACTACAACTCTATCATCCTCAACAAGTTCAGCGAGGAACCCATATGCTCGAGCATGTTCAGGCATATCCTTGTTAAGCGCGTATATTATAATATTGGTATCAAAGGAGATCATTACAGTGTTTCAGGCCCTCCGGTTTCATCATCAACCAGCAGATCCCGCCAACGCTCGGATGCAATTTTAGGTTTTCCAAGATTTCCGGGTGCTGGTAATTCCCATTCCTCCGCCTTCTTTATACAAGGGTATTGAGTTACGAGCTGTTCGACTGCACGCCTGAATACCTCGGAAACACTCCAATCCTTAAGAGCCGCCAGACGCTTCACCTCCTTGTAAAGGGGATCGGGTATTTGAATCTGGGTTCTCTTCATGCTAACAATTATACAGCGCTAATTTTTTAATGTCAATACGGATTTACCAGTTCAACCCAGAAATGTCCTTGCAGAAGATTGCAGAAGTTCTATGCCCCTGGGTTCTCGAGACATGACAGATTTTGCTCAATTATAATATCGATGCACCGCAGAGTTTAATCGATCCCTCGCCCCGGGAGGCAAGGTTTACTACGTAATTTCTGCAATGCGGAAATTACTCAGCCCTTGCAGGGCTTGCAAAGCCTTAGGCTTTGCCGGTGGCTGTTTACCGCATCGGATATGACCCTCTGCTCCGTCCGCTTCTGCTCCAAGATGGTTCCGAGCATAAGGGTTCCCGTATGCTATGCACAGTCGAGATCTTGTTTTTTTTAATTTTTAACGCGAAAAAACAAAATCTACCGGAATCCATAGCACATCGCTTTTCGGCCTTTTAAGTTGCGATCGAAGATTGTGATATGTACACCCACACCGATACGTAGCTCTTTCTGCTTCCGTGTTGTGCTGGCTACGATCTCCGGATTGTACGCAGTTACTTCTGTTTGCATGGTTACCGTTGAGCGGTGTTCAAGCTCATGGGATGTGTTGGCAAGGAACTCGTCCTTTAACCTGTCCACAATAGAGCTCTTGCCTAGAAGAAGGCATTATCGTCAAAACGAACCAATTCTGTTGTTCCGCAACGGATCTCGCCTTTTCCATCATCGATTAATGTTGAGCTCAACATTAAAGGCGAATCCGGAGTTTATATTAGTTCTTCAAAATTAAAAGAGTGTTTCTCCCACGATCCGATAAAAGCCGAATAATGCAACGAATATACCCTTCCTTAATAACATTATAGCAAATTTATGTTAAGATAGTAACTACGCGGTCGAAGCAATAGATATGTGAGGCAAAGGCAAACAATGCATTAACGGTTTAATCCTCCCGGAATATTTCCACCACCTCATCTGCCGATCTTGCTTCGATTAAGGTTCTACAAAAAGCCTTCGATTTTGTAAGCCTGGCGATCTCTGAAAGCGCTTCGATATGGGGACCGGATTGGCCAGGAGGGGCCAGCATGAGGAAAAACAACTGAGAAGGTTTCCCATCTATAGCCTCAAAATCCACACCCCCCGGAGAGATACCTATAGCAAGGGTCAGAGTATCCACCACATCTGTTTTTGCATGAGGCACGGCAATGCCATCTTCGAGGCCCGTGCTTCCAAGCCTCTCCCGGGCCATGATCGCATCGTACGCCTTTTCCAGATTTTCCAGTTTCCCGGCATCCTTCAGAACTTTAAGCAATTCTCTAACAATCTCTGTTTTTGTTTTCGATTCCAGGGGGACTTTTACAACATCCTTGCTTATTAGATCGATCAGTGCCATAGAGCAATACCTCTTTTTGCCAATTCTCTTTATCCGACAGTACAGCCGAATGTAATCCCGTTTATAATATAATCGGCCACTGCCATGTAATCATGGCCATTTTTTATCATTCCAGCGCTTCGTAAAGCTCCCATACCTTCTCTTCATCCTTTACAATCATAACGGAACAATCTACTATCCTCATCGCCCTTTCGGCTTCGTTGTAGAACTCATCCCTGCGACTTCGAACATGGGCGAGTTCTCCAAGCACCAGGAGATCGATATCGTTTTCCTGCACGCTTTTCTTTAACTCGGCATGGACATTTCCGCTTTTCTTTATAAGGTTTATAGCTACTCCCTTTTTTGTTGCAAGCTCTTTGACATGATTGAGATACCGGTCTGCATCCGATTCCAGATCACGCTTGTATTCCTCCTCTTCTATCTGAAGGAAGATACGCGATTTTACCAGGTCATCGAGAGCCCTGGTGTTTATTACGTATATTGCGTAAAGTTCCGCTCCCATTTTCTTACTTAAGACCACCGAGTATTCCGCTGCAGTTATCGACTCCTCGGATCCATCGATATATACCAGCATCTTATTAACCGGTCCTTGCTTCATGAAGACTCCTTTTCCAAACGCTGTTTTACCATCTTCATAAGTACAAACGTCTCACGCTCATTCTCCTCGAGCCGGTTTTGAATCCAGGAAACCGACTCTTCTAAATCAGGGATGGCTATTTTCTCCAGAGCATTAACCTTGCGTATGGTTTTTCTCACTTCACGGGCTAATCTCATTATGGAAACCTTTAATTCGGCCAGCCGTCCCATCATCTGAAGAACATTTTTGAACTCCGACAACGCTCTGTCTATCCAGAAGGTTGTACCTACAGGACTGAAAAAGGGAGGATACTCCTGATATTGAGTTTCTACAACCGGAAGGGCAACCCCCATTACTCTTCTCTGGGTTATCTTTATCTCTGCATCCACATTGACCGCTGCGGAGAGATTTGCCACCTTAAGCTTTCCCATGCTCAACACTGCTTCCTGCAATTTCCTGTAGGCTTCCGTAAGAGCATTCTCAACCCTGGACTGGTAATCCACAGCCTGATCAACCAGGTTTAAAAGCTCTATAACCAGGATATTTCTCTTCTGGTCCAGTAACTCGTATCCCAGTCGTGCAAAGGTAAGTTCCCTTCTCAGTCTTAAAAGGTTTGTTTTGGTAGGAGCAACATTTTTCATAAATCCTTAACCGTAAAACTCCTCTATTTCTTCTTCCGTTACCCTGTGCAGCTCTTCTACCGGGAGAAGCCTCAGTACCTCCCATCCAAGATCCAGGGTTTCCTCTATGGTCCTCTCCTCATCTCTGCCTTGAGAGACAAACTTTCGTTCGAATGCATCTCCGAACTCGAGGTACTGGTGATCCAGGGGTGTAAGCTCCTCCTCCCCTATAACAGATGCAAGGTTACGCACATCCTTTACGTAACTGTAGGCTGCAAACAACTGGCTGGCCAGATGGGGATGATCCTTCCTGGTCATCCCCTCTCCTATCCCGTCTTTCATCAACCTGGAGAGAGAAGGAAGACCGGCTACGGGAGGGTAGATGTTTCTGCCGTACATCTCCCGCTCAAATACGATCTGGCCTTCTGTAATGTAACCCGTGAGGTCCGGAATGGGATGGGATATATCGTCATTGGGCATGGTAAGGATGGGTAACTGCGTGATGGATCCACGGTAATTTTTAAGCATTCCTGAACGTTCGTACAACTCTGCCAGGTCGGAATAGAGATAGCCCGGATATCCTTTACGTGAAGGGATCTCACCTCTTATCGTTGATATCTCCCGCAAGGATTCACAATAGTTGGACATATCTGTCATTATAACTAATACATGCATGTTCTCATTAAAGGCCAGATGTTCTGCCAGTGTTAAAGCCGTTCTGGGTGTAATGAGCCTTTCTATCGAAGGGTCATCGGCAAGGGAGAGAAAAAGAGCAACGTTTTTAAGTACTCCCGTCTCTTCAAACGAACGGATAAAATACCGGGCTACATCATGTTTCACCCCCATTGCAGAGAATACTACCGCAAACTCCGTCTCCCCTCCTCTGATCTTTGCCTGTCTGGCGATTTGAGCCGCTAATTCGTTGTGGGGAAGACCGTTGCCGGAGAAAATAGGCAGCTTCTGTCCCCTTATTAGGGTATTCATCCCGTCTATAACGGATATCCCAGTCTGTATGAAATCCCTTGGATACTCACGAGCTGTAGGATTTATAGGCCGGCCATTTACGTCCATCTCCACTTCTCCCACAGGGAGAGGGCCTTCATCCATGGGGTAGCCGAGCCCGTTGAATACACGCCCCAGCATCTTTCTGGTTACACCCAGTTTAAGTGTTTCTCCCCGAAATCTTATACGGGTCTCTGGCATGGTTAGCCCGGCCGTCCCCTCAAAAACCTGCACCACCACTGCTTCGCCCGAAGTTTCCAGTACCATTCCTAACCTTAGATGTCCGTTGCGGTCTACGCACTCTACCAGCTCTCTGTAACCCACCGGATGGGTGTTACGGATGAAAACCAGAGGCCCGTCTATTCTGTCGACTCCTATATACTCCCGTCCGGATAGAAGTCTTTTTTGAGCTTCAACGATCCTGGTGGTAGTGGTTTCTCTTTCTGCTGTGCTGATTATTGTACTTTTTTTTCCAGAGTTTCCGTTACAAGCCATGGTTTTGTTTCTCTCCTGATCCGGGTTTCATGAATTTTTTTGCTCATTCATAGATGGACTCTAACTGGTCGAATGAACGCTCCAGCCTTGCCTTAAGTTTATCGAGTGCAGAAAGATCCTCATTGGTTATATTGAACTTCATCTTTACGATGTCCTGATAAACCTTCATTCTACGTATCTTTACCAGAGTTACTCCTTTGCGAATTGCCGCAGAACCTCTTCGCCAGTACATGAGAATTATTTCAAGCATTTTAAGTTGTTTCAAGGCTGTAGTGTAACGATCTATATCGTCAAAGGCGTTCTGCTGGAGAAAGGCGTTCTTAAAGAGTGTACACACCTCGATTATAAACCTCTGGCTGTCCGGCAGTGCATCCGGACCCACAAGTTTTACCACTTGCTGAAGCCGTACCTCTTTCTGCAACTGTTCCATAATCTCCGCCCGGTCTTCAGACCAGTTCGGACCTACATTCTCTTCCCACCAGGTTGACACCTCATCAAGGTACTCACTGTAACTTTCCAACCAGGATATTGCAGGATAGTGTCTTGCGTTGGCCAGTTGCCTGTCCAGTCCCCAGAAACACCGCACAAATCTCTTGGTGTGCTGGGTAACAGGTTCTGAGAAATCGCCTCCCGGAGGAGATACCGCTCCTACGATGGAAACAGAGCCCTGCTTTCCTGACAGGGTCTCCATGTTACCGGCTCTTTCGTAGAACTCGGCTATCCTGGTGGGAAGATAAGCGGGAAAGCCCTCCTCCGCAGGCATCTCTTCCATTCGTCCTGAAAGTTCTCTCAAGGCTTCTGCCCATCGTGATGTGGAATCTGCCATCACGGCCACATCGTATCCCTGATCCCTGTAGTACTCTGCCAGGGTTACCCCGGTGTATATGCTCGCCTCCCTGGCGGATACCGGCATATTCGAGGTGTTGGCAATAAGTATGGTTCTTTCCATGAGAGGATGACCCGTCCTGGGATCAACAAGTTTGGGAAACTCGGTAAGCACATCGGTCATCTCATTTCCCCTCTCGCCGCATCCGATATACACGATAACCGAGGCATCACACCACTTGGCGATGGCATGTTCGGTCATTGTTTTTCCTGTACCGAATCCACCGGGGATGGCAACAGTCCCCCCCTTGGCTATCGGGAAAAGAGTATCGATTACTCTCTGTCCGGTTATCAGGGGAGTAGACAGGGTCAGCCTTTTTTTTATCGGACGGGGTGTGCGAATGGGCCAGCGGTGAGCCAGAAAAACAGGTTTCTCTCCATCTTCTGTCTGTACTCGGGCTATCTCATCTTCTATTGTATACTCCCCTTCCGGACTTAACCAGGCAATTTCACCCTCCACATCCGGTGGTATCAGAACCCGGTGAACTATTCTCTCTGTTTCCTGGATGGTACCTAAAATAGTCCCACTTTTTACGTAAAATCTTTCTTCCAGGTTTTCTGGTATAAAATGCCATTTCTTTTTTCTGTCCAGGGGAGGAACCTGTATGCCCCTCTGGATAAAGGCATCCTGTAATTTATAAATTTCCTCAAGTGGACGCTGTATTCCGTCGTAGATGGTTCCTATAAGTCCGGGGCCAAGCTCCACGCTTAAAGGCATTCCCGAACCATATATGTTGTCTCCGGGAGCAATCCCTGTGGTGTCCTCATATACCTGTATCACACCGCGGTCACCCTCCAGTTTGATAAGCTCCCCAACCAGACGTACCTCGCCTACCCGGACCAGTTCAAGCATCATGGCATCTGTAACCCCTTTTGCTTCTATTACAGGTCCGTTTACCCTTTTTACTTCTCCGATGATCCTCTCTTTCATTCAAACAGCTCCCTTTGTATCAGTTTGCGAATTTCGGTCCCGTAGCGAAGCAAGCGGTTTTTTAACTGATTGTTAAAGGCGGTCCTGCCTTCTTTTGCAGTCAAGACCACCCCCTGGGAAAGTAGTAAATCTTCTTTGGAGATAAAAAGTCTGACATTTTTTAAAAATAGCTCATGTACTATGGACTCCGCCTCTTTTAACAAGCTTTCTGTAAGATACTTCTGTTCCTTTACCGAAACATTGACTTCCGCTTCCGTGGCGTTTAGACCCACTGCAGCCTCCACGATCCATCCCAGAAGAATCTCTCTGTATTCAGGCTCATCGATCATCTCCTGCAATCTCTTCTCCACCTCTCTTAGAACGCTGCTTATAACCTGCTCACGTGCTTTGAGAGTGATCCTATGAGTTTCCACCGCTATGGCAGATTCGTTATTTTTCTCAATTTTTTGTATTTGCTGTTCCGCTTTTTTCCCCGCCTCTCCCTTTATTCTTTCAACCTGTCCTTCTGCGGCTTTACGTCTTTCGGTTACATACACTTTGGCCTCTTTAATTATTCTTTCTGCCTCCTGCTTAGCATCCTCCTCTATACCCTTGATAAGTTTTTGCCTGTCTATGGTTGTACCTTTTTCTATAGTTTTATCTGCTACGAAATTATCATCAGCTCTGTTCTTTTTATTTTTCATATTTTTATACCAATTGCCCGATTAACAAGTTTCCGAAGCCCCGGCCTGCCCTCCACAGGACCCAATCTGTCGGGTATCTCCACTATCAGGGGAAATCTCTCGGTAAACACATACCTGTCTACCTTATCTCGTATGAGCTCTGCAACACGTTCTGTTATTATAATTATCCCCATTTCTCGATTTTTAAGAACTTCACCGAAAGCCTCTTCCGCCTCTTCCCTGTTCCTGGCTACCGAACCCTGTACTCCTACCATCCCGAATCCAAGTACCGCATCTTCATCTCCGATTATGTAGTATTTCATCAACTTCCGTCCAAAGTTACCTCTTTAAACTTTTCCCAGAATCATCAGTGCTGTGATAAAACCGAATACCACCAACCCTTCCGCAAGTGCTATAAATATGAGCGCCTGTCCTGCAATCTCCGGCTTTTCCGAGATTGCCCCCATCGCCGCAGCTCCAACATTACCGATAGCAATACCCGCCCCTATTGCACCGAAGCCGAAAGCAACGGCAGCAGCTAAAAGTCCGATCCCGGTTACACTGGTTCCCCCCGCTCCTTCGGGAGCAGAGGAAGCAGTTTTTGCC
>QNBH01000017.1 GCA_003645645.1 Spirochaetota bacterium
AAGAAAGACTGCACAAGAGAAGAGAGAAGAGGAAGAACGGCAGATCAGAATAGGCAAGTCCTTGTTTGATCTAAAACCATACAAGGGTAAGAGGAAAATTGCCGTTCTTCCCTGGGAGAAAATCTCCGGTGAGGTTAAATTTATAGATCCTTCCACCATGCCCTCCAGATACAGAGCCCTTAAAGGCCAGATAATATACCAGGGGTACGAAATTTTAACCGGTGAAAAATTGAGCAGTATATTGAAAATCATCTCTCGAATAGATCCCGAACGGGAACTTATCTCTTCATGGCCAAAGGGAGTCAATTTTAAAAGTCCCAACCGGTTGGTAGAACTGTGCGAAGAACTGGATAAAGTGTTAAAACTTGCCAGGACGGATAAAAAGAAAAAGAGACTCGGTTTTTTGAGTCTCCAAACAGATGGGCTGGGAAGATACTGGTTTAAATGTTCTAAAGAATTTTACAGCGCCATATCACACAGTCTTGGAAGTCTGGATATGCTGGCCGACGAGGTAGAGAATAATATCGACCCTGTTCATCTTGAAAGGGTAAATGCTGTTTACAGAAAGCTATCCGAATACTTAGAAGATTGATTATACTAGATCAGTCTTCTAAAACTTTTAACAACACTTTCTCCTCTACAGTTGTAATAAAAGTTTCTCCAAGGCGTCGCTGTAAGACAAGCCTTACATTTCCGTCCCTCTTCTTCTTATCGTATTTCATTGCTTCTATTATTTTCTCTTCCTGTAGTTCGGGCAAATCCAGCTCGAATCCATAACCTGATAGCAATGCTTTAACCCTTTTTGCATATTCGGAATCGGTTACCCCAATCTGCTCTCCTGCTTTAAGTGCCTTGCCTATACCCCAGGCTACTGCAACTCCGTGAGGCCAGGTATTTAGACCTGAAACTGCCTCCAGTGCATGAGCAAAGGTATGACCAAGATTAAGAGAGACCCTCTCCCCCGATTCTCTTAAATCTCTCTCTACAATCTTGCATTTTACCTGAACAGCCTGAAAAACAATTTCCTTTAGTAAAAGCATATTTCTTTTTAGTATTTCGTCTCTCCTCTCTTCAATGATTGAGAGAAGCTCCCCATTTCCCAGAAGAGCGTGTTTTATAAGCTCTGCCAGGCCGTTCTTAAACTCCGACTCCGGTAAAGTCGATAGGAACTCCACACAGATCATAATCTCCTCTGCGGGGTAGAAAGTGCCTATTATATTCTTGTAACCACCAAAGTTTACTCCTGTTTTACCACCGATTGCAGCATCTATCATGGCCAGTAGTGTTGTGGGTATAAGAACAAGTCTGCAACCGCGCATATAGAGGGAGGCTGCGAAGGCCGACATATCGCATATAACCCCTCCTCCCACTCCTGTAATGGTGTCATCCCTTCCCATTTCGAGCCAGAGTGCCTTTTCAAGGAGTCTTTTAACATTTTCCATGTTTTTCTCTTTTTCTCCTGAAGGGAATATCACCTCTTCCAGGGCAACTTCTCTTCCCCCGACAAGGCGTGTAAATACACCCTTTGTATTTTTATCGAAAACAAGCAGCTCTTTACCGGCTTTTTTAGATAGAATGTTCTTTTTAAGTTCTTCAGAAGAGGTAAAGTTAATGGTTGTATAAAAGTTGCCAAACTGGTATTTCATACTATCCTATAATACGTTTTTATCCCGGTTTTTAAAAGAGGGCTAATCTTGACTTAAGCTCAAACCTGTTGATACTATGGCCGTTATGGGAAAGATGCACCTCTTTGCAATGGTTTTATTTATATCATGCCTTTTTTCTGTATATGCAGAAAATGAAGAAGAACGTACTGGCTTTGGCCTTCAAGCCGAGATATTCAGGAAAGTAGAAGAAGAAAAAGTTGAAACACAAGACGGCACTTTCATGATGACAGACTATACTCCCACTCCAGGAGATCTCTTTATGCTTACCATAACCGCTGCTGGAATAAGGGCAGATGGTACCCTCTCACCTCCCCAAAAATATACCATACGGTTAAAAGAGGATTACACTCTCAATATACCCTTTATAGGCAGTGTTAATGCCAGGGATAAAACCCTCTTCGAACTTCAGGCTAACATAACAGGACAGATAAGAAAGCTCATGCCAGTACAGTATGTGGAGTTTCTTCTGGAGGCTCCTGCCCAATTCCAGGTATTTGTCTACGGAGGTGTGCAGAAACCCGGTTATGTTGTTGCCACCGCCATGGACCGGGTAACAACCGCCATAACCGCTGCAGAGGGATTTAAAGCCGGGGGAAGTTATAGACAGATAAAGCTTTTCAGGGATAACCGTGCTATAGTACTGGATATCTCTCGGTACTACGAAAATGCCGAGTTTTCCTCCAACCCCACATTAAGACCCGGAGACAGGGTGTTTGTTCCAAAAGCAGATGTGGTGGTAACAATAACAGGCGAGATCTTCTATCCTGGAGTGTACGAACTTCTACCTGAGGAAACCTTGCGTACTTTGATAAACATGGCAGGCGGGCTTACAACCAGGGCAGCAAAATCAAAAATTGAAATCTCAAGGGTAGACCATAATGGGGATAAAAAGACCTTTATGGTAAACTTCGATGAAGCAAAAACTGTTTCCCTCCAGATGGGAGATACTGTTCACATTCCCTCTACTCTGGAGAATCCCGAAATAATCACGGTGGAAGGAGCCGTATTCGGAGAAAAGACATCTGCCGACCAACCGGTAAAGGTTCCACAGTCGCCTCTTAGAATCGATATACCCTTCTACAGAGGGATAACCCTACTATCTGCACTGGACACTGTAGGAGGACCGAGTCCCTTAGCAGAAGCAGAAAAGGGATATATTCTTCGAGGAGAAGAGGAAGAGAAGATAACGCCCGATATAGTAAGACTGTGGAAAACCAGGAATCAGAAGCTAAATATTGAACTTCTACCGGGAGATAAGATTGTCATACCCATGAAAAAAATGCAGATATTTGTAACAGGTCAGGTTTCAAACCCTGGTGCTTACAACTATGTAAAAGATTACAAAGTATCCGATTATATTCTTTTATCCGGTGGAATAAGGGAACCAACAGGTGACCCCGAAGGCATCTATCTTATTACAGGAGTGGGAACAAAAAAGAAGCTCGATCCCGAAGACGATGTAAAAGCAGGAGACCAGATCTATGTTTCACAGAAACTTCAGGTATATGTGGGCGGAGAGGTTGACAACCCCGGAGCCTTCACCCACTCTCCCGAGCTTACGGTAAACGATTATATCCTCATGGCAGGCGGTATATCGGAGAATACCGGTAATCCCAGGGGAATATTTTTAGTCGATGAGCTGGGCAACAGAGAGAAAGTTAAAGTACAGGACAGGGTCGAACCGGGTAAGCTCATCTATGTATCAAAGAAGTTTCTCTTTAAATCCGACCAGTTTGTACAGAATGCACTTATTGCAACAGGCTGGGTAGCCAGCATTTTTGGGGTGGTGCAGTTAATATTTAATATTATAGATTTTGTGGAAGAGAAAACCGCACCTGCCCAATAGCATCAAACTGCTTAACATAGCCAAGAAAATTGGACTTTCTTAGAAAAAGCCTTTATCGAGAGAGACCCCTCTCCCTCAAGCTGCGTAAGAATCTTAAGAACTCTAAAGCTTGAGGTAGAGGGGGTCGTCCCCTTCATCGAGCCCTCATCTTAATCAAAGCACAATCTTCTTGGCAATATCAAGTAAACTCAAGGAATTGAATAATCTTTTTAATAAATGGATCGTTGATCGAATAGATTCTCCTGTTCCCTTTTATCTCTGATATAACAATCCCCTTTTCTTTTAGCACAGCAAGATGCTGGGAGACTACCGGTTGGGGTTGATTCAGGTACTTCCACAATTCGGTTACACAGGAGTTTTCCCTTTCGATAAGGCAAAGTATCTTCAACCTTATGGGATGACCACAGACTTTGAGCTTTTCCGCATAGGATTCAACTAGCCCGTCGGGACATAATGATTCATTTTTGCTGTTCACGCCTTCAGCCTACACTTTTTAATCCCTTTCTTCAAGATTTAATCCTTGAATAATCGGTATGGTGATTGTATATTTTTTAAAAGATTATGGAGAACTTAATTTACCTCGACTGGGCTTCAACCGCTGTTCCTGAAGAAGATCTTATATATGAATCGGTAAGAGCGAGCGTCAAATCCTTTGCAAATCCATCCTCCATCCATAAACCAGGTAAAGAAGCAAAGGAGCTTCTGGAACGTTCCAGAAAGATGATTGCCGATACTCTGAATTGCAAACCCGAAAACATAATCTTCACATCCGGTGGAACAGAATCAAACAATACGATTTTATTCTCAACTCTGAAAAAAGGAAGGCAAAACGGAATCGTAATTTCCGGAATCGAACACTCCTCTGTATTTGAACCAGCTAAGACCTTAAAGGAGATGGGAATTCATGTTCGCATTGTGCCGGCAGACCAGAATGGGATTGTATCGCCTGAGAAAATTGCCAGGGTGATAGATAAAGACACATACCTTGTTTCCGTTATGACCGTAAACAATGAGACGGGAGCAATCCAACCCGTTAAAGAAATTGGGGAGCTCATTCGCCGCAGGGAAGAACATCTACAAAAAAATATCCACTTTCACACGGATGCCGTCCAGGCCTTTGGTAAAATTCCCTTTATCCCTGAAGATTTAGGAGTAGACTCCGCCTCAATAAGCGCCCACAAAATAGGAGGCCCGAGGGGCGTGGGGGCTCTTTACTTGAAAAAGCCTCTGGCAGTTCTCTATTGCGGTGGAGGACAGGAGAGAGGATTAAGACCGGGAACAGAGAATATTCAGGGCATTTACGGTTTTACTCTGGCAGCAGAGAGGAGAAATAGCCGTTTAAAGGAAGAGTTCAAAAGGGCCTGTGAACTTAAAGAATATATCCTGGACAGTCTTTCTTCTTTGAATGGATGCATATTCATCTCCGGAAGAGATCACAATAGCTATTCTCCCTATATAATCAATGTCTCCTTTGTTCCTCTTCCCGGAGAAGTCCTTGTTAGAGTGTTAAGCGACAGGGGAATTGCAATTTCAACAGGTTCAGCATGTTCTTCTGCCCACAAGAAGAAACGTTTAAGGATTCTTGAAAATATGGGTCAGCCGAAGCAAATAGCCGAATCTGCCATACGAATCTCCTTTGGTCCTTCTACACAAAAAGAAGAAATCGACGAGTTTCTCGATATTTTGAAAAAGGAAGTTAACTCCCTGCAAAGGGTGGCGGTTAAACTTTAAAAGATAAATTGAAAACATCTATTATGGAAAATCCCTATCTTATAAAAATCGGCGAAATAGCTCTTAAAGGGAGAAACAGGGCTTTTTTCGAAGGACTTCTTTTCAAAAATATAAAGAGGAAACTCAATAGCCATCGATGTACCATTACGGGAAAACAGGGGCGTTACTATCTCTCCTGCACGGATGCCGATAAAAAAGTAATTGATTATGCACTTTCTACCACCTTCGGGGTGGTAGCATTTGGTGAGGTAAGAAAGGTTCCTAAAAGCATAGAAGCCATTAAAGATGCTTCTGAAAAGATGTGCGAGGAAATTCTGTACTGTTCCGAAGGGAAGAAGTTTAAAATAGAAGCTCGAAGATCAGATAAAAGCTTTACCTATAATTCTTATCAAATAGCTTCTATTATAGGACAGCACTTGCGGGATACATTTCCCCAGCTCAGTGTTGATGTTAAAACACCTGACTGGATCATAAATATAGAGATTCGAGAGACTTGCCTGATATATGGACCCTTAAAACACGGCCCTGGTGGGCTGCCTGTAGGAACGGCAGGAAGGGGAATACTTCTTCTATCCGGGGGTATAGATTCCCCTGTTGCAGGCTACCTTATGGCAAAGAGGGGTCTAAAGCTGGATGCTGTATATTATCACACCTATCCTTATACCTCTGATGAAGCCAGAGACAAGGTGGTTAAACTTGCTCAAAAACTATCTCCCTTTCTTTCGGGAGTCGATCTCCTGGTAATACCCTTCACAGATATTCAGATCCGTATTAAAGAGAGGGCCAAGGAGGAAGAGATGACTCTTCTCATGCGTGCCTGCATGATGAAAATCGCAGAGATCGTTGGTCTTAAGAGAGGTGCAAAATGTCTCGTTACAGGTGAATCGCTGGGTCAGGTGGCAAGTCAGACCGTGGAAAGTATGCGCTTTACAGAAAGCTGTACGAATCTTCCCGTATTCAGACCACTTATAGGCTTTAACAAAGAAGAAATCGTTGAACTTGCAAGAAAATTGGGTACATTTGACATATCGGTTCTTCCCTACGATGATTGCTGTACCCTTTTCGCACCGCGGCGCCCTATTATAAAACCAAACCTGAAAAAAATGAGTGAATCTTATTCTGAACTGGAAGTGGAAAAATTGATAGAAGAGGCTGCCGAGAATACCGAAATCATCCACTGCCCGTAGGCCGGGAGAGAGTTAGCTTTTTTTCTCTGCCGCTTTTTCTCCCATCGTTTCAGAGTTACTCTTATCCTTTTCCTGTTTCGACTTTCCGTTGTTTCCGGATAAATTTGAGCTACCCTTTCTGTTATCTGTTACATAAAATCCGTTTCCTTTAAAAATTACCCCCATTCCTCCCGCAATTAGCCTTCTAACCTGGTTACCGCACTCCGGACAGTCCTTTACAGGCTCATCAGTAATTTTTTGAAACATCTCAAATCTGTGACCACAGCTAATGCACTCATAATCGTAACTCGGCATGGGGTATTCCTCCATCAAAATGTAATAGTGATATTAAACTTAAGTGATAACATAAATATATACAATTCTGGATATTGTGGGCAAGTATAGTATTAAATTTTTTTACCGCCCTCTTTAAAAGTTCCATCCTCCTTTACAGATCTGTGTAACAGTCCGTTCTTACTGCAATGTTTCGTTCAGAAAGGTATTTTTTAATCTCCCATATTGTATACCCCATGGAATGTACCATGGAGGCAATCAGGGCGGCATCCGCCTTGCCTTTCTCAAATATATCGGCAATATGCTCAATCTTACCGGCTCCACCTGAGGCTACAACCGGAACACCCACCTGTTCGGAAATCATTCTTGTGAGGGTGATCTCGTAACCAGCTCTGGTTCCATCGGCATCTATTGAATTAAGCACAATCTCTCCTGCCCCAAGATTTTCCGCCTCTCTTGCCCAGCTTAAGGCATCCAGTCCAGTGGGAGTCCTGCCCCCGTCTATTACCACCCTGTACCCTGAAGACATGGTGGCGTCTCTTTCAGCATCAAGGCCAAGTACGATACACTGTTTCCCGAAAAGGGATGCTCCTTCTTCTATTAGACCTGGATTCCTTACTGCCCTGCTGTTGATGCTGACCTTCTCCGCTCCGGCAAGAAGAACCTCCTTCATATCATCCACACTGCCTATCCCGCCGCCTACTGTAAAGGGGATAAATATTTGCTCTGCTACCCTGCGAACCACTTCAATAATAATACCGCGTTTCTCTGCCGATGCGGTAATATCGTAAAATACGAGCTCGTCGACACCCTGCAAGTAATAGTCTCTCGCCATTACTACAGGGTCACCCACATCAACATTGTTTTTAAAGCGTATCCCCTTGGTTGTTCTCTCTCCTATTACATCCAGACATACAACAATTCGTTTCAACAGCATGGAGTATCTCTATTCTTTTCTGTTTAAAAAGTTCTTTAGTAGTAAAAGACCGTACTGACCCGATTTTTCCGGGTGGAATTGAACAGCCGTTATGTTTTCATGGGCTAAGGCAGAAGAGAATCTTAAGCCATATTCTGTATAAGCTATTTCTGTTTCCTTTAGATTGGGAAGAGGATAGTAGGAATGAACGAAATAAAAAGATGCTCCTGCGGGTATATCCTTAAATAAAAAATGCTCTTGCCTGCCAAAAACACGATTCCAGCCCATGTGAGGTATCTTAAGGCCGGAATCGAGGGGGAACATCTTCGCAATCCCCCCAATCAGGCCCAGGCATCTGGTATTACTCTCTTCGGATCTATCCAGTATAATCTGACAGCCCAGACATATCCCTAAGATAAGCTTTCCCGACCGGGCAAAATCCTCTATTGCTTCTCCCAGCCCCGTTCTTTCTAGCACCTTCATGGCGGATCCTGCCTCTCCTACACCTGGAAATATCAGACGATCTGTCTTTAATATTTTCTCGGGTTCCTGTGAAATAATAAATCGGAAATCGAGGTAACGAAGGGCGGTTTCTACACTTTTTAGGTTACCTGCACGGTAGTCTACAACACCTATGGTCATTGCACCATTGTACCTAACTCTGTCTCAATTTTGCTTAGAAGTAAGTGGGCTAGCACGTCGCTGGAAAATGATAGCCCCTTGATCCGTACATAGTTACCCTCGGTTTTTACCTCTACTTTTTCTATAAGATCAGAAATATCCCCCACCCCTTCTTTCCTCATCCATGCGATCAGCAACAATCTGGAAAGAAGAGATACCGCTCTTGCATCCTTCTCATCTCTTAGGCGAAAAACGCCAGAACCGATATATTCTTCATTTACCAGAAGCAAGGTTATCCAGAAGTCTTTAATGGGTAGATTGCCGATATCTGCAGATACTCCGGACATTTTAACGCCTCCGGGTTCAGGCATGTATAAAACAATATCTGAAACTTCTAACTCTTTCTCAACCTCTTCAGGTATATTATAGTTTCTTTCTCCCCCGGTGCGGGCAAGCATGCCTTCAACCTTCCCTGTGGAAAGAAGGAGTAAGTGCTTTTGAGGAACGGCAACCTGAAACCCCGTTGTTTTGTGTTGCCACCAGATTTCCCCCTTCTCTCCTTTTCCCCACTCTTTATCTCCAGAAAGATTGCAGTTAATAGCGGCTTTGGGGTATGAGCCAATTGCTACCAAAGAGAGCTCGGGTCTTTCTTCTCCGGATATTTTATTCTCAGGAGAAGAGAGAGATGCATATATAAAATCTGTCTTCTCCACTATCCTCCTTAAAATCTTCTCCTCCTTCTCGTTGTCCAGAGAAATAAAAAGCTTTTCAAGTGTTTTCCGGTTAGACTGCATATCCACTTTTACAATGATGTAACTCTCAGGGGGGAGCATACCTATCCATTGTGAAGCAGGGAGGACTTTTGCAGGATTCTTTTGGCGTAAAGTGGCGCATCCCGTAAGAAAAAACAGAGAGGTGGTTATGTAAATAATAATTAAAGAAGCTATATTAGCCTTCATTCAGCCTTCTCGTTTAGACTTTTTCTAACGCTACGATGCATTGGCCTTCATCACTTTCCACTAACAGAGGCTCCCCCTTTCTCTCCCAGGTGAGTTTAACAGCAAGTGTCTCGTTGAGAAGATGGTCTTTAAACTCCTCTACAGCTTTTTTTACCGGTTCGGGTGCATCCATATAGAGATTGATTCTGTCTGTTACCTCCAACCCTGCGTCCTTGCGAAGATTCTGAATGGAACGTATCAGATCCCGCACAATACCCTCCTGTCTCAAGTCTTCCGTGATCTCGGAATCGAGTGCCACGGTCAGTGATCCTTCGTTAATAACCTTTAAGTTTTTCTTCTCAAGCCTCTGAATTACCACGTTGTCCCTTGTTAAATCAAGTATTTTCCCGTTCAAATCTATGGAAAGTACTGCTCCCTCCAGTAATGATTGAATCTCCCTGGTATTCAAAGCTTCTATCTTTTGAGCCGCAAGTCTCATATCTTTCCCGAGCTGCTTCCCTAAAATCTTATAATTTGGTTTTGCTCTGTACTCAATCAGATCCTCTTCGTTTTCCCGGTGTATTACTTCTTTTACATTTAACTCCTCACGAATAATATCTTCCATCTCCCGCAGGATCTTCTTCTCATTCCGATTTTTTGTAACCAGGTGGATGGCCTTGAGAGGCTGGCGGGTCTTTAAAGAGTGCATATTCCTGAGTGCCCTTCCAAGAGACACGGCCTGTCTTACCACCGACATTTTGAGCTCAAGCTCTGTATCTCTTAAAGTCTGATCGGGAACGGGAAAGTCGCATAAATGAACCGATTCCGACATTTGGTCGGTCTTTAGATTTTGATAGATCTCCTCGGTAACGAAAGGAATAAAGGGGGCGGCAACAGTTATGAGCTTAAGAATTACAGAGTAAAGAGTCTGGTATGCCTGCTTTTTGTCCAGGTCATTTTCACTTTTCCAGAAACGCCTTCTCGACCTTCGAATATACCAGTTGTTAAGTAAGTCGATAAAATTTACGACAGGATCCAGAGCCTTCTGAAGATCGAAAAGATCCATCTGCCCGGTTACCTCCGATACCAGCCGTTCTGTTTCCGAGAGAATCCACCGGTCGAGGGGGTTTTCCGGATTTTTTGGAGGTCCGGAAGGAGCGATGTTGTCTATATTTGCGTATGTTACAAAAAAGCTGTATGCATTCCATATAGGTATGATAATACTTTTAAGTACTTCTTTTACTCCTTCATCGGAGTAACGTAAGTCTTCGGCCTTTACCACGGAGGAATACATCAAGAAAAGCCTTAAAGCATCGGCACCAAATGAGTTTATAACATCTACCGGATCGGTGTAATTCCGTTCCGATTTGCTCATCTTCTTCCCGTCTTCAGAAAGTACAAGACCACTTACAACCACGTTCTTGAAGGCAGGAGAATCAAATAGCGCCACGGCCAGAATCAGGAGCGTATAAAACCAGCCTCTGGTTTGATCCAGTCCCTCGCTTATAAAATCTGCAGGAAAGTTGGTTTCGAACCACTCTCTGTTTTCAAAAGGGTAGTGGTTTTGTGCATAAGGCATAGCTCCCGATTCAAACCAGCAGTCCAGAACTTCCGGAATGCGCTTCATGGTACCTCCGCAGGAACATGGAAAGGTGATATCATCGACAAAGTGTTTGTGAAGATCTTCGGGCCACACTCCGGTAAGTTCTTTGAGCTCCTGCCTTGAGCCTATACATATCTTCTCCCCACAGTTATCACAACTCCACAGGGGAATGGGGTTTCCCCAATAACGATTCCTGGATATAGCCCATTCCCTGGCATTTTCGAGCCAGTTCCCAAACCGACCTTCTTTGAGGTGTTCGGGTACCCAGTGGATTTTTTTATTTGCAGCAATCATCCTCTCCTTTATTTTTGCAATATTCACAAACCAGGTGGTAACCGCTCGATAAATCAAGGGTGATTTGCATCTCCAGCAGTGTGGATAGCTGTGCAGATAGGTTCCCTTCTTAACGAGCTTCTCCTCTTCCTTGAGTTTCCGGATGATTTTCTCATCGGCATCTTTTACAAAAAGCCCCTTGAAATCGAATACCTCCTCCGTAAACTTACATTCCTCATCAATGGGGCATACTATTGGTATGGAGGTATTTTTTAGTACTTCGTAGTCCTCTTCTCCGAAACCGGAAGCCAGGTGTACTATACCCGTGCCTTCTTCCGTGCTTACATAGTCAGCAACGAAGGTGGTAAAAGCTCCTTTATCCTTCAAATGGGCGAAGTAGGGAAACAGTGGCTCATATTTCAAACCAGCAAGCTCGGAGCCCTTCATCTCCGATACAATCCGGTAGTCTGTTTCATCTTTATAATAGGTAGTAAGGAGTTCTTTAGCCAGAATATAATAATCATCTCCGTCTTTTACTTTTACATAGGTTATCTCCGGGCCGAATGCCAGCCCAAGGTTTGAGGGAAGGGTCCAGGGTGTAGTCGTCCAGGAGAGAATATAGGTGTTCTCCTTGTCTTTTAACTTAAATCTCACGGTGATTGCGGGGTCTCTGACCTCCTGGTATCCTCCAAGATTGAGCTCGTGGTTGGAGAGAACCGTGGAGCAGCGATGACAGTATGGTAAAATATAGTGGCTCTGGTATAAAAGCTTCTTATCCCACAGTTGTTTCACCACCCACCAGATGGACTCCATATAATCGGCGTCCATGGTTTTGTAATCGTTATCAAAATCTACCCATCTTCCCAGACGGGTTACAATACTACGCCACTCTTTTGTGTATCGAAGGACTATAGATCTGCATGACTCGTTGAATCTCGCCACTCCATACTCTTCGATCTGTTTTTTCCCCGAAATCCCCAGCTCTTTTTCCATTTCGTATTCAACCGGTAAACCATGACAGTCCCATCCGAAACGTCTCTCCACCTTTTTGCCTTTCATGGTCTGGTAACGGGGAACTATATCCTTAATGGTTCCAGGAACAAAATGCCCGAAGTGAGGAAGTCCTGTTGCAAAGGGGGGGCCATCGTAGAATACAAACTCTTCGCATCCTTCCCTATTCCGAATAGATTTTTTAAAGGTGTCGTTTTTTTCCCAGAAATCAAGTATCCTTTCTTCCATTTTGGGAAAATCAACTTTTGGATCCACGGGTTTATACAAGTCTACCTCCTGATTTCTCTCTTGGTGTTATTATATTTTACCGATTAATAGATCCTCAAATGGAGCTTAATACCCCTTGTAATTTTAACTTAATTGCTATTCTAGTTAATTTAACCTTGGGGTGTCAAGAACATACCCCTCACTGATCACCGGAGTGGCTTATGTAGTTCAGTAGGAAGTTTGACTATTACAAGACCCAATTTCTGCGCTAATTTTTTCGGGGTTACCCGCCGTTAAGGGTAACAGTTCAGGAATTCACATTCCGAGTATCATGGCCAAAGATCTCCTATTAGTGAATGGGTCTGAAGTCGAAATAATCGAAAAATTTGACAGACTCATAATTATGCCGAAAAGAATAAAAGAATTAGATAATCCCATATCGCAGCGTAGCCTTAGGTCAATGCTATTATACCCTCAGATTTCGTTGTTTTGTCATGGTTTTGCTTAGAGGGGAGTCCCTCTGCCTTAAGCGGCATGTGAGTCGTAAGAACCTAGAGCTTGAGGCAGAGGGATCTTCCCACCCACTGGTTTAAGGCTGCTTTATAATATAAAAAATTTTGTTATAATAACAACACCTGAGCGTATAATAGCACAGGTCCATTGACAGAAAAAGTCAAATATTGTGTTATAAAAATCCAGGATAAGATATGGAAGTAGACGGGAAACACTACCGGACAATCTGGGTAAAAGAAGATGACAAAACCACCGTACAGGTCATAGACCAGAGTAAACTACCCCACCTGTTCGAAATAATCGACCTTCACAGGATTGATGACTTTATACAAGTGATAAAAGAGATGAATATTCGCGGAGCTGGTTTGATCGGAGCGGCGGCAGGTTACGGAATGTATATAGCCGCATTAAATGCACCCGAACGAGAGTTTGACAGTTATATTAACGAATGTGCAGAGAGGCTTATCCGCACAAGACCCACTGCAAAGAATCTTGAATGGGCTGTAAACAGGCAGCTTAAGGCTATTTTCGGCGAACCTTCGGCTTCGAGAACAGAAAAGATTCAGAAAGCTCTTTTAACTGCATCCTCAATAGCGGATGAGGATGTCGAGTCCTGTAAAATGATTGGAGAACATGGTGTTTCTTTAATCGAAGAATTGAGCAGAAAAAAAGGGGCTAAGCCCGTAAATATCCTCACACACTGCAATGCAGGCTGGCTTGCTTTTGTGGATTATGGTTCGGCAACAGCCCCTATCTATGCAGCACATAAAAGGGGGATCGAGGTACATGTCTGGGTAGATGAGACCAGGCCGAGAAACCAGGGTGCAAGTTTAACCGCATGGGAGCTGGGTAAACAGGGAGTACCCCATCATTTAATAGCCGACAATACAGGGGGGCACCTCATGCAACACAGCCTTGTGGATATAGTCATTGTAGGGAGCGATCGCACCGGCGCAAACGGGGATGTGGCAAACAAAATAGGCACCTATCTAAAGGCACTGGCGGCAAAAGACAACGGTATTCCCTTTTACGTAGCCCTCCCCTCATCCAGTTTCGACTGGAAGATAAGCGATGGAATCGGTCAAATCCCTATTGAGGAGCGCGATGCGAGAGAAGTAAAATATGTGAAAGGTCTTGTTGATGGGAAAATAAAAGAAGTCCTTATATGCCCGGAGGAAACAGATGCGGTTAACTATGGTTTTGATGTAACACCTGCCAGGCTCGTAACAGGACTTATAACCGAAAGAGGTATTTGCAGACCCGAAAGAGAAGATATACTCAGACTCTTTCCGGAGAAAAGATAGTGAAGTGATCATTTTTGTTATATTTCTTTCAAGCATAATTATTTTTACCCATGTTGTCCTCTGTATCGGAATCTTAAGAGCAAGAATACTTGAGAAAGTGTTAAAAAGCATGGTTTTAAGGGTAGAAGACGAGGCACCGACTGTATCAGTTGTGATACCTGCAAGAGATGAAGAGAAAAATCTTCCCAGACTTCTTAAGTCTCTTGAAAGGCAGAGTTATTCAGATTTTGAGCTAATCCTCATCGATGACCGTTCGAGCGATTCTACACCTTCAATTATGAAAGACTTTGGAAGAAAATATCCAGGTAAAACAAAAATAGTAACACTAAAAGAAAACCTCGGATTGGAAAATCCGAAACAGTTTGCTCTTGGCGAGGGGATAAAGGAAGCTACGGGAGATATTATTTTGTTTACAGATGCAGATTGTATGGTTCCTCCTCGATGGGTAGAGTACTATAGAAATTGTTTTAAAAACAAGCTTACCGGGCTGGCATTCGGTACTATTTACACCGGTGGCTGGGATTCCTATCTTGAGAGGTACCAGATATTCGACCATCTGTTCCGTTTCTATTACAATGTGGCGTGTGCAGGATTAAATATGGCTACAGGCGTATATGGAAATAATATGGCAGTAAGAAGAGAAGCACTTATAGAGATAGGTGGTTATGAAACTTTAGAATACTCACCAACCGAGGACGCCGCTCTTCTAGCCGCCGTACGGGAAAGATCGCACTATAAAATCAATGCCCTGACCTCACCGGATATTACAGTTATAACAGCTCCTCAGAAAGACTGGAGGAGCCTCGTATTACAGGAAGTCAGGTGGAGCAAGGGTGCATTTTTCTCTTCTGATATTAAAACTGTCTTCGGTTACAGTACTGTAATGTTCTATCTTATCTCCGGCACTCTTTCCCTTTTCGCCGGATATTTCTATCCCCTGCTTTTTCTTATCTCCCTCTCTGCTTTCGTAAGCATGTTTTCGGTAGCCTTTTGCGGAGCGTTACTTTCCGGAATGCCCCTGGTTAAATACAGGTGTTTTTTGCCCGTATACATAATTTTCTCAATGTTTTTCTATTTTTATATTGATTTACTTGCACTTTCCGGTGTTCCCATAAAATGGAAGGGCGGTAAATTAAAGAGTAAAAAATGATTATAGCACTCCTTACGGATTTCGGAACAAAAGACCCCTATGCAGGAATAATGAAGGCGGTAATTTCCGGTATATGCCCGGAAGCAAAAATAATCGATCTTACCCACGAAATAGAACCCTATGAAGTTGTTTCTGCCTCTTATGTTCTCTACTCTTCCTGGAATTACTTTCCAACGGGAACTATTTTCCTTTCTGTAATCGATCCTGGAGTAGGCTCAAATAGAAGAGAGCTTGTTGCAGTTTCACAGAGTAAAAGTGTAATTACACCTGATAACGGTACTGTAAGTCTTCTGTACAGAATGAACAAGGACCTTATCACATACAGGGCGGGAAAATCTCTACTCGAAGAGCTTAAAGCTTCCAGACCTGCCTACAGCCATACTTTCGACGGAAGAGATCTCTTTGCACCTCTCGCCGCTATTGCCGCCGAATCGGGTCTAAGCAACATAGTTGGAGAGAGGGTAGAACCGGTGCTTCTAACCGAGATAGAAAGCAAGATTACCGAAGGCAGGGTTTCGGGAAGGGTCATTCACATAGACAGATTCGGAAACTCCATCACGTCGATACACATAGAGGACATAAAAGAGAAAAATACTTATGCCTCTCGTGCAAGCGTTTTTATCTATGGACGAAAGAAAGGGCAAATATTAAAAATTCATCGCTCTTTCTCCGATGTAAAAATTGGAGAGGCGCTGGCTTACTGGGGAAGCTCCGGTTTTCTTGAGATTGCAGTTAGAAACGGTAATGCCTCACAGCTTCTTAAACTCGGGTTGAGAGACATGGTGGAACTCGAACTATGAGCCAATGCACCAATCATCCCCATTTAAAGGCCAAAGATTTTTGCTCGGAGTGCGGAAAGGCTTTCTGTATGGGATGTCTGCTACTCCTAGGCCCGAAGGAGAAGATTATATGTAATAAATGCTATCGAGCCACTTCTGAGAAGATTCAGAAAGTGATAATCAGGGGAATGGTCTCTGTTATCTTTCTGGTGATTACGGGAGTGCTCACGCTTTTTTACGGATTTGTATTGATAGGAGGAGAAGGATTGAAGAGTATTCCCATTCTCATTATCGGAGCTCTGCTCCTGGGATTGATGGCTTTAACTATTCGTTACCTGCGTAATCAGAAAGATTCTCTTACCGTAAAAAGATATCCGCCCGACTGATCCCTCCCGTTACACCATCACCCCTTTCTGCCTCTTTTTTTTATCCTCTGCCTTCCTGCTTATTCTGTTCCAGATACCCGAGATTCCCATTGCCTTTTTCATCTCCGCCAATGTTTTTTTTGCCTCTTCCCTCATGATCATGGTACCATCGTATATCACCTCATCCACATAACCCTTCTGCTGTGCATAAATATATCTCTTCTCCCTAAACGGATCAAGAAAGGCATTCAGAGCTATGGCCAGTTTCTCCTTAACCTCAACATCTCCCACCTTTCCATTTCTATAACGTTGCTTGAGCTCTTCCACCTCTTCCTTATCGGGATTAAAGACATCATGGTAGATAAACACAGGGTTACCTTCCACCGTTCCGGGAATATCAGCCCGTATGCGTTTGGGATCTGTATACATATTAAAGACTTTTTTCTGTACGGTTTTTTCATCATCAGACAGAAGTATTGCGTTGCCCAGAGATTTGGACATTTTTGCCTTTCCATCCGTACCAACGAGAGTAGGTACCTCACCTACCATCACCTTGGGTATCGGAAATACCTCGCCATAGAGGGTGTTGAACCTCTTGGCAATTTCCCTTGTTAACTCAACATGTGCCTCGTTGTCCTTTCCTACAGGCACCAGGTGAGCCCTGGGCATAAGAATGTCTGCGGCCTGGAGGACTGGATATCCAAGTAAACCAAAGGGCATTTCCTTCAAGTTTTCAGACTGGGCCATCTCTTTCAAACTTGGTAGCCTCTGCAAACGAGGAACGGTTATAAGCATTTCGAAAAAGAGATTCATCTCGTACACTTCATGTATCGCAGATTGAAGATAAATAACCGATTTGCCCGGATCAATTCCACATGCCAGATAATCCAGGGTCATCTCCCGGATATTTGTGGAAATCGCTTCAATATCTTCTTTCGAGGGTCTGGTGGTTAAGGTATGGAGATCGGCGATGATAAAGAAACACCGGTATTCCTCCTGTAATTTTACTCTGTTTATCAAAGAACCCACATAGTGTCCTAAATGCAATTTCCCTGTAGGTCTGTCTCCTGTCAGTATCCTCTTCTTCTCCATCACTACTCCCGATATTCTAAGAAAATTTTTTAAAGCTACTATATAGATAGCGGGGAAAATTTACAATAGTATTTTAAAATGCTATTTATTCTTTGTTCGTCTTCCTCTTCGTCTCGTAAGACCTGTACCCATCAGAACGCTTACGGGTTTAAGGAAAGAGATGTTCTCGCAGATGATTTTGATGGCCACCATAAGGGGCACTGCAATCAGCATTCCCACAACACCCCACAGCCAGCCCCAGAAAAGAAGAGAGGCAAGAATAATAAAAGGGCTTAAATTGAGCCTGTCCCCCTGTATTTTGGGCTCTATAAAGTTACCCATGCCTATCTGCAGTGTAGCCATGAGAATGCCTATTATTATCGGGGTGCCCAGATCAGGATAAAACTGAACCACAGCAGCCAGAGTTATTACGATTACCACAAAAATAGATCCAATACTTGGAATGAAATTAAATATGAATGCCACAGTTGTCCAGATTACAGGAAAATCCAGACCGGTTGAGATTAGAATAACAAAAGTGATTGTTGCGGTGGCTATACTTATCAATAATCTTACCATAAGATAACGGCCAATCTGCCTTGTTATGTGCTCAAGCATTATTCCCACTCCCCTGGCCGTATGTATGGGGAAGGCTTTTTTCAACTTTGCCCTGAAGTAGGGATTCTCAAGCAGAAGAAAAATAAGAAAAATGATGGTGATTCCCACTTTGCCCATAAACCTCATAAAACCACTCGACCAGGTTACAATCTGAGGTCTTATCGCTGCAGACCAGTTTAGATCGGTAAGCCAGTTTTCTGAAACATCAAGTCGAACCAAAAGACCGCCGGTTAGGTCATTGATCAGAAGTTGTAACTTTTTTTCGTACCTTGGGTATTCCTGTATAAAGTTCTTTATGCTGGAATAAAGGAAAAGACTAACAAGGTAGAATAATCCTATAATCAGAAGGACTACAATGGTGATTGCTATAATCCGGGGAATACCGATTTTCATAAAGAGTTTAACAAGGGGGTGAAGCGTAAAGGAGAGTAGCATAGCGATAATGAGGGGAAGAACCACTCCCTGTGTCAACTGAAACACAGCACCTATGGCGAAAAGGACCAGAACTCCCAGAAAAAAGGCGATCAACTTCTGTGTATCCATAGAGACAAACTGTAACATAATTTGTCCGATTGGTTAAGATAATGGATAGGGAATTCTTCACAGGTCAGTTATAAGGCTATTGATTTCTTTTAAATAGTTATTTAAATATAGCCCTATGATCTACAAATGGAAAAATCAAAATCCAAATATATCCGAAGCCGCCTTTATAGCTCCCAGTGCACAAATAGTCGGAGATGTATTGCTTTGGGAAGAATCATCGGTATGGTTTAACGCCACTCTTAGGGGAGATTTGGCACCTATTAAAGTTGGGAAATTTTCCAATATTCAGGATAATGCTGTTATTCACGTAGATTCGGGTGTACCCTCGGTTGTAGGGGATTACGTTATTGTAGGACACGGAGCGATTTTACACGGATGTACTGTGAAAAATAACTGCCTCATAGGCATGGGGGCTGTTCTTTTAAACGGCTCAGAAATAGGAGAAAACTGTATTGTGGGAGCAGGATCACTTGTAACCGAGGGTAAGAAGTTTCCCCCCAACTCTTTAATAATTGGTTCTCCCGCCAGGGTCATTCGCACCCTTACGAATAAAGAAATCGACAAAATTAGAGAAAACGTCCTTCGCTATGTTGAGCTTGCCAGAGAAACTTCGGAACAGCTATCCGGCCAGCCGGATTAAGCATCGTTATATATGTATACCCGCTCCTTCGGCCACGTGCGCCGCTTCCATTATGATTTCGCTTAAAGTGGGATGGGGATGTACAGTCTCGCACAGGTCGGACAGGGTGCCATCTAAATTAATTACTCCTGCAGGTCCTGCAACCAGTTCTGTTACAAGAGGACCCACCATGTGTACACCGAGGATCTTCCCGCTCCTCCTGTCTGCTACAATTTTTACAAATCCCTCGGGCTCATCCAGAGCCATAGCTTTCCCGTTTGCCCGAAAGGGAAACTTTCCCACCCTCACTTCGTATCCTTTCTCTTTTGCCTGACTTTCTGTTAAACCAGTACTTGCAGTTTCCGGATGGGAGTAGGTGCATCGCGGAATATATTCATACTTAAGTGGCTGAGGCTCCCTGCCTGCTATTGTTTCTGCTGCGATAATCCCCTGTGCACTTGCAGTATGGGCTAGGGGAAGTTTTCCGGTAACGTCGCCTATTGCATAGACTCCCGGTATATTCGTTTTCATTTGATCATCAATTAGTATAAATCCTCTCTCCGTCTCTACTCCAAGCGCCTCAAGACCGATGTTTTCCGTGTTTGGCCTGACCCCTGCTGCAAGAAGAACCTTATCGCCGGAAAGACTCTCTTTACAATCGGGTTTAAATAGGTGTAAAACCACACCTTCCGGTGTTTTATCGATAACCTCGAGTTTGGCTTCTGTGTGAATATTTATGCCCGCCTTCTTAAACTGTTTCTCCACCTCCATGCTTATCTCCTCGTCTTCCAGGGGAAGAACCCGCTCTTTCATCTCCAGAACCGTTATCTCTGCTCCATAAACACGCCACAGGTATGCAAACTCCATTCCAATGGCGCCCGCCCCGACTATCAGTATTTTTGACGGAAGCTGTTTCAGCTCCAATGCTTCACGGGAGGTGAGTATTCTCTCTCCGTCTGCTTCCATGTCCGGGAAAACCACTGGTCTCGATCCTGTTGCGATAATAATATTCTTACATTCAAGAGCCTCCTCTCCCGGTTGTACGATCACATGATTCTGGTCTTTTATCGAAGCATTTCCCGAATAAACCTCTACCTTATTTTTTTTCATAAGGTATTCCACGCCCTTCGAGAGACGGGCGCTCACCACCCGGCTTCTCTTCTGTGCCTGAGAGTAATCTATTTTGAGAGTTCCCATATCAAAATCAAATCCGTATGTTCTCCCCTGACCGAGAAGTCCTACCACCTCCGCATTTCTTAGCAGGGCTTTGGTAGGGATGCATCCCCAATTCAGACAAACCCCTCCCAACCTTTCTCTCTCAACCAGAGCCGTATTTAATCCGAGCTGACTGGCTCTAATAGCTGCAACATAACCTCCAGGGCCACCGCCTATAATAATGACATCGTAGTTTTTCAAACCAACCTCCAATATTCTGCAAAGGGGTAAAATTTAATATCTTCTGATATAAATCCAAGCGCGGCACAGCCTTAAACCAAATAAAAAATTTTATTAAAATAACGCAATTTTGCGTCGTAATAGCATATTTAATCTTTATTTTCAAGACTTTTGTTTAGTTCAAATTTGTTGATTCCTGCGTAAGAGTTTTTTATACTTGTAGAGAGGAGGCAGAAGCTTTTGAAAAGAAGCAAAATAAACCGAATAATAAAAAATGCCAAGGATTTTTTTAAAAATACGAACTTTCATCTTCCGGGGTGGGCATACTGGTCCCCCGAAGACTGGAATGGTAAATACGAGTTATGCAGAGAAATCGTAGATAACATGCTTGGATGGGATATAACCGATTTCGGAGGTGGTAATTTTGAAAAAAGAGGGCTTCTCCTTTTTACGATACGTAATGGGAAGCCCGATGGGAGTGATAAACCTTACGCAGAGAAAATAATGATCGTGGGGGAAGATCAGGAGACCCCTATGCATTTTCACTGGAATAAGATTGAAGATATTATAAATAGAGGCGGGGGAAACCTGGTTATAGAGCTCTACTGTTCCACAGAAGACGAAGAACTGTCCGATAAACCTTTAAGTGTCAACATAGATGGTATAACGAGGGTCGTGAAGCCCGGCGGAAAGGTTGTTCTTTCTCCGGGTGAGAGTATCTGTCTTAAACAAAGGGTATATCACCGTTTCTACGGCCAACGGGGGAATGGAGATGTACTGGTGGGGGAAGTGAGTGCTGTAAACGATGATAAAACCGATAATCGTTTTTACGAAAAGTTAGGTAGATTTCCCGACATCGACGAAGATGAAGCTCCCCTACATCTTCTGGTAAACGACTATAAAAACTACCTCTGAAGAATACCAGAGGTAAAGAGCACCAGAGTATGCCAGATACTCTTAAGAAGACCTGCCTTACTGACATCTTCTTCTGCAACAAGGTCGAAGGTTTCGATTATTCTGTCCTCTGATTTTACCGTCAATCGGCCAAGAACCTCACCTCTCTCTACCGGAGCTATAACCTCCTCAGTAACTATAGTTGTAGAAAGGGACGAAACTTCAGATTTTGCCACCGTTACTACCACTTCTCTCTCTGGCTTAATAGCGATGAAGTCTTTCTCGCCTTTCCAGACAGGGACTTTCTTTAAGACAATGTTTTCAGGATAGAGGGTTTCAAAATTATCAAAACCCCAGGAGAGAAGTTCTTCTCCATTTTTCGCAAGCTTTTCATACCCATCTGAATGGTTACTTCCCTCTACTCCCAGAATAACGGCAATGAGACGCATCCCGTTGTTTACGGCTGTCAATGCAATGTTGTAACCGGACTTATCTATATATCCTGTTTTAAGACCATCCACATAATCCAGTCTCCACAAAAGCCTGTTCCTGTTGTATTGGGTAATAGGTACATCCTTAGCTCCGTTTATGAGGTTTTTCTGCTCCGGATAGGAAAAGGTTCTCAAAGAATGAATATCTTTTAAAGAATCCTGGTGCATTTTGATATAATTACGACAAAAACGGGCAAACTCGAAGGCGGTGATACGACTATTCGCGTTTAAACCCGAAGGATCGGCAAAATACATGTTCGTGTATCCCATGGATTGTGCTTCCCTGTTCATCATTGCCACAAAACGATCCACATCACCTGCAACTATTTGTGCCAGAGCCACTGCTGCATCATTGCCGGAAACAACCCCAACACCCTGCATCAGCTCGAGAATGGTCGTTTCCTGATTAGGACCCAGAAACATTAGAGAAGAGCCTTCAGGCATATTCACTGCCCATGCCGAAGGAGGTATCTTAACTGTATCATTAAGCTTAAGATTACCCCTTTCAATTTCTTTATACACCAGATGAAGAGTCATGATTTTGGTAAGAGAAGCAGGCGGGTGAGGTAAGTGGGCATTTTGTTGATAGAGAACCTCCCCTGTAATGTAATCCATCAGAACGGCGGATTTAGCTTCAATTACAGGTGGGGGAGCAACACCAGGATAACTATCCAGAGGATTGGCTGTAATAACAACAGTGACTGTAAAAAGGAGGAGAAGTATTATGTGTTTGAGAGTTTTCATACCTTTCAAGCTACAGTAATCTCTTTATCGAGATAAACATCCTGAATACTTTTGAGAAGTTCTAATCCTTCTTTCATGGGCTTCTGGAATGCCTTTCTTCCTGAAATAAGACCCATTCCTCCGGCACGTTTATTTATTACCGCAGTTCTTACAGCCTGTTCAAGATCCCCTGCTTTACTATGTTCCCAGGATCTAAATAGGCGGGATTAGGTGTAAAAGAAGCTCCTGCGCTGTGTTCTATATCCTGATCGACCGGTAAAACAGAGAGATATCCCGTTCCCGCCAGTCTTTCCATATTAAACATGAGCTGCATATTCCACATTGTCGAAGGTGTCCTGTCCGTACCGGACACCACTCTGTCTACAAAATCGGGGCCGGGGAGGTGTAACCCTTCTTTTGACACTTTAGCCTTAAAATCGAGAAGTTCTTCAGCTTCATCTCCCAGTAATCGAATTATTTTTTCACTCATTGGTTTAACTCATTGCTTTAAAAGTTTATTTTCCTTACAGGCTGCATTGCTATCTCCAGAAAATAAGAAGCTGCAAGCAGGGGATGCTTAAATATCAACCTATACTGAGAGAACTTTATAACTTCTTCCATTTTGCTACGCATCTCTCTGTTGAAGCAATTAAGTGCACATTTTATGCATTTTGGTTTTTTATTCTTAAAAACACATAGATCGATCTTGATATAAATGTATGAAAGCAGGGATTTACATTCCGAACACAATCCTTTTCCTCTCCCATGATGGGAAGAACAGTAGATACTCATCATGGCATAGAAAGTATTTTTTTCCCGGTCATTTCGCGCTTTTAATTTGTCTTTTTTCATTTCCTATCCGGGCCAATTTCTCGGTTTATCATATCCGTGCTTGTGAGCAAACTCCTTTGCCTGGTGCATGAACGCCTGCAATCTTGTATCTATTCCGGTATCCTCCTGCCCATCGTAGGCAACATTGACCCATGGGATATTGTCATGGTCCTTGCGAAAAGATGAAGAGAGAGAAGCAACAAGAGTCCCCGGCATACAGGTAAAGGGGAGTATGTTTGCAACACCCGAAATACCCGATTCAAATAGTTTGCTGCATGTGCCAAGATTCAATGCTGGATCTCCGTCATAATCATGGTGAATGTATGGATCACAAAGAGTAAGCATCTCCTTTAACTCCACCTCGGTCTCCATTTCGGCCACTTCCTCAACGGCCTTATCAAGAGGCTTTAGAACGATGGTTGTAAAAATGTTCTGAAGTTTGGATCTGAATAACCCCTTAAAATCGCCTTTCCACTTACTATCACGCCAGTAACGATAGGTGGAATAGGTAATCCACTCTCTAAATGGAGCCATAAGGGTCTCCCCTCCCAGCTCTTCAAGCCTCTTAACCAGATAACCACTGCAGAAGGGATTATCCCTCATAAAGATCTCTCCCACAACGGCGATAACCGGTTTTCTCTCTTTATCATCAATACTGATAGAGGCAAAAGCCCTGGCAGCTTCTCTCATTACATCTACGGTATCTTTCGCGCCCCGCTCAACAGATTTTACGATTTCATGGAGATATTTAGAGTACACACGATCGGTTTCTCCCTTTCCCTTCTCATAGGGACGCCTTTCCTGCTGAAGCTTTCTCAGCAAATCCACCGCAACTATACCCTTAAGTGCAGCCAGTCGAAACTTGTTTCCATGGCCGCCCGAGAGGTCGGCATAGGAGTTCTCGTTACTGGGAGAAATTATGGAAACGTCCTGATAACCGAGTTTGTTGAACAGCATCCTCTGAAAACGGTTGTACTGTCCGAACCTGCAAGGTCCGTTATGATTCGGCATGAAGAAGCTCACCTTTTTAGGCTCAAAGTCCGGTTCGAAGATTTTTTTAAGAAAGCTGCCTGTAGTACATATCATGGGAAAGCATTCCCTAGAAGAGGTGTATTTTCTGCCCAGCTCGATATCTTTTTCATCCTGCTCGGGAAGCACCTCTGCGTTTATGCCACAGCTTCTGGCGGCAGCAGCGAGTGCGTATGCTCCGTCACGCATATAGGGGAAATATACCAACCTGTCCTCCGAGGCATGAGACTGCATACCTGCCTTCGAGAGGATATGTCTCCAGTTCATCGCCTTTTTCCTGGTTCCTTTAAGACTGTCCAGAAAAGCTTCCAGCCGGGTGATCATTCCGGCATCTGCAGAGTGTTCGTCTATCTCTAACTGCAGGTAGGGTTTACCCTGTATCTCTTCCCGGACAAAATGAAAGAGAAAAGAGTCGGGACCGCATCTGAAGTTGCTCATATAAACCGCATTAAGCCGGTCGTCTCTGGCTATTATTCTTGATGCTTTCAGGAGCTTCTGACCGTTGGGCCAATACATGTAGGGATAATCATCGAAGATGTTCTCCTCCCGCAGTGGGAGATAATCCATGGGTATGGGTATCACATCCAGAGCTTTCAATTTTTCTGCAAGATGCAAATTAAGCTCTGGGTCTCCGGTATTGTAGGGTCTTCCCAGAATTACCACAGCCTTTTTATCTGCCGGAAGAGAATTAAGTATCTGCTTCCCCCTGTTCTCAAGTGCCTCTTCAAAGTTATCCTGAGCCGCATGTGCCCTGGCTATAGCCTTAAGCGTTTTACCCCGGGGAATACCGAAGGTATCCTTTATAAAGGAGCAAAGAGCCTGGTTTAGGACTCTTCCGGGATATCTGAAATGAAGGGTTGGTATAAGAAGTTTTTTCTCCCTGGGGTCTCCCTTTAATGCACCTTTAATCATAAATGGATAGGTTTGTATCCAGGGGCAGTTGTAGTTTATGGTGGGATTTTCCTCCTCAGCCCTGTTGTCAACCACAAAGGGTAAAAATATGTAATCAACTCCCTTTTCCAGTAAATCGTAGACATGGCCGTGAATAACTTCGACGGGAAAACAGGTCTCTGCTGTGAGCATTTCCAGGGATCGGGATACGAGTTTACGGTCAGTCTCTTTTGAGAGTACCACCTTGAATCCCAGTTCCTTAAAAAAGGTTCTCCAGAAAGGAAACTGCTGATAGAAGAGCATGAGTGCCCTGGGAATACCGATTGTAGTTTTATCTTCTTCCACCGAATCGTCTTCTTTAAAATCACCCATCAGCAGATGCAATCTCTCTTTGAAGAGATCGGGAATATCCTTTCCCTTCCCCTTTCTTTCCTCCACCTCGTATCTTTCACATCTTCCCCCGTAGAAGAGGGGCTTCTTTTCTCCTTCGATTCTAACCCTTCTTATCTCACACTGGTTGGAGCAGGCTTTACAGGTAAACTTATCCAGAAAATAGGGGATGCTGCTTATATCGAACCCCTTAAACCGCGTTCTACCCCTCTTCGCAACGGCATCTCTTGCAAGCATGGCAGCACCGATTGCTCCCGTTACATCGAAGTGGGGGGGGACTGTAATAGTTTTCCCGGTTACCTTCTCGAAGGCCGCTACAACCGCCCTGTTGTTAGCTACTCCTCCCTGAAAGAATATTCTCTCGCCTATCCTCTTTGAGCCCACCACTTTTTGAATGTAATTGTAGACTATAGAATATGCCAGCCCCGCTACCAGGTTTTCCCGTGATGTACCTTTCTGTTGATGGGAATTGAGATCGGATTCCATAAAAACTGTACACCTGTCGCCCAATCTGGAGGGTTTTTCTGCACTTAGAGCCAGCTCTCCGAACTCTTCCTGAATATTAATACTGAGTTTTTCCGCCTGTTCTTCAAGAAAGGAACCCGTTCCTGCAGCACAGACCTTGTTCATTTCGAAATCCACAATAACCCCGTTGTCTATGCTTATATATTTAGAATCCTGTCCGCCGATCTCGAAAATCGTATCCACAGAAGGATCTATGGCGATTGCGGCAGTTGCCTGGGCGGTTATCTCATTCTGGATCGTATCGGCACCGACGAAATCACCGGTTAAATATCGCCCCGAACCTGTGGTTCCTGCTCCCCTGACAATCACCCTGTTCTCAACTTCCCCATAGATTTCACGCAACCCCCTGCGAAGCGCTTCCAGAGGTCTGCCTGCGGTAGGCAGATACCTCCTTGCCACTACATTGTTCTCATCGTCTATTAAAACAACATTTGTACTGAGAGACCCGATATCAAGACCAAGATATACATCTAGCTTTTTCTTGCCGTTGTTTTTAAAAACAGTATTTTTTATATATTCTTTTTTTGTCTCCTTTAGGGATTCCATGCACCCATCTTCGGCGTTTCTATTTATTAAGTAGGTTTCAAGTACATCAGTACCCAGGTATGGTTTCGATTCTACTGGGGGATGATCGAATAGATAGTACAGTGCCCCTATTGCGCCCATGGAAGCATGATATTCCGGTATTATGAGCTCTCCGTCTCTCAGGTTAAGAATCTCCTTAAACGCCCTCACAACTCCTGCATTGGCCGCAACGCCTCCCTGGAAAACTACGGGCTTATCCAGCTCTTTTCCTCCCGCCAGGGTGCTTTTAAAGTTTCTAGCTACCGCAAAGCATAGACCGGCTACAATGTCATACACAGGAGTTGCAATCTGCTGAAGATGAATCATATCGCTCTTGGCAAACACACTGCACCTACCGGCAATTCTGGGCGGATCTTTTGATTTAAGAGCCATTTCTCCGAACTCTTTTTCAATGGAGACGCCGATACGCTTTGCCTGCTGATCCAGAAAGGAACCGGTTCCTGCAGCACAAATAGTGTTCATGGCAAAATCGGAGAGTTGTGCCTTATCCTTAACACCTCCGTTCTCGATAAATATTAGCTTGGAATCTTCACCACCCATTTCGATTATTGTTCTGGCCTGGGGATAGAGGTGGATAACCGATGTGGATTGTGCAACTATTTCGTTTATAAAGAAACCTCCAACGAGTTCAGAAGCTTTTTTACCGCCTGTTCCGGTAAAAGCAATAACATCTACAGAATCTGCTCCGTATCTTCCCTCAATTTCTTCGAGAATATTTTTAAGTATATAAAATGGTCTTCCGTGACAGTAGGCATAGTGGTTTTCTGTTATCTTGTTCTGTGAGTTCATCAGAACCGTGTTTATTGAAATAGATCCTATATCTATTCCCACCTTTAGCTTCATATTTACTATCCCGGTTAAATGATTATGATTCAAAAATATTTATTACTATAATTATC
>QNBH01000018.1 GCA_003645645.1 Spirochaetota bacterium
CAATCGAGAACACGGAATGCCGCCAGGATAGAAGATTTTACGCCAGTTTCTCGGATATCAACTGCTTCCCGAGGAAAAACTTGATAATCATCCTGCGAAAGTACTCCGACATGCGTGAAAGATCGCCCAGAGGGACATACACGAACCTTCCTTGCTCATCAAACCCGCCTTCTAAAACCATGCCGTTAAAATGTGGATTGAATCGAACAAAATCTTCTGCCGTCTGAAATACTATGACGGCAGCACTTTCGATCGCTTTGCCGGCCGCCTCGTTGTAGAAATCAGATAGCATCTTGAATAAAAGCCGGCTGATTTCGGAAAACAGTCTGCGATCATGACGAAAGAAGGGTCTTAAAAAATTCCGGAAAAGTCTGGACAAACGGCCGATGAGGGAGCCGGAATACACCAGTGAAGCTCTGGCACGCCTGTTCATGCTCTTTTCCCTCCCGCTGCTGAAGACGATGCTTGTCGAGCAGCATCACGCATGTGAGGATCTCCAGGAGAAGTTCGAGCTGCTAAGGCGGCCTGACTTCGGCCAATCCAGTGAAAACTCAAGCCCGAAGGCGTTCACAAGATCCGGCTATTAAAGGAAGCCCGAGATAAAGCGAACGGACTCTCTGAAAAAGAAGTCGAACCATCTATCGCAGGAAAACCGGTTACAATATCGGAACCTGAGAAAAAAACCCTCTATTTCCTAAACATAAAACAACGTAGTATTACTTTTAAGCAGGAAACTATCGTATTCAACCTCCCGCTCTCTGTTTATATCCATAGATTACAGATCGCTTCCCATGGCAATTCCATTGGCTTTTAAAGATATAGAGCTGTATTTGCCGTAGTGTGTAGTTTTTTTATAATTCGATAAATCAAGCATTTTTTACGAAAAAATTTATTTAAATCTAGACTATTGACATCCTGCAAAAACTAACGTAAAATTAATTAACGTAAGACGTAAGTTTTTTTAAGGTTAGCTTTCATGTATAAAAAACAAAAAGAAGAGCAGGTTTATCGCATAGGGGAGCTCTCCAATCTCGCGGGTGTTACAGTAAGAACCATCAGGTACTACGAAGAATTAGGCCTTCTCGACTCCCTCGAACGTCGGGAATCGGGGCACCGCAGGTACACGGAACATGATCTTCTCCACTTAAAAAGAATAATACAGCTCAAGAGCTACGGCCTTAGCTTAAGCGAGATAAGCGAGATAATCGAGCTCTCAAGAGAAGACCCCACAGGGGAGAAGCGCAGGCAGAAGCTTCTGGAAAGGTACAGAGAGAAGCTTTCCGAAGCAAAGGAGAGGAGAGCAAGGTTAGATGCATATATTCACGAGCTTGAATGGCACATAGATCAATTGGAAAACGTGGAGAACTTCCTTGCTTGCCCCGGGGAAGAGTGTAAAAAATGCAAATATGTGGAGATTTGCAGATTTGCACAAATAGACAAATAAAATGAAACGAAAGAAAGGAGTATCTATGAAAGCTGCAGTTTTAACTGCTCCGGGTAAGATAGAAATACAGGATGTTAAGAAACCAGAGATAAAGGGTAACGAGCTCCTGGTAAAGCTTAAGTTCTGTGGTATCTGCACTCTGGAACAACGTCTCTACAGCGGCAGCAGAAAGATGTTCTATCCCCTTATTATGGGGCATGAGGCTGCAGGCGAAGTGGTAGAGGTTGGGAAAGATGTACTTTCCGACATCACCCCGGGTACAAGGGTTGCCCTGGATTTGATAATCAGGTGTCATGCCTGCTACTATTGCAGGGTTGGAATGTCCAACAGATGTCTTAACAGATCTTTATCCAACAAGGTCCTGGGTGGCTTTGGTGAGTATATAGCCATACATTATGCACAGGCTTTTCCCATTCCCGATTCTCTCTCTTACGAGGAAGCCGCCTTTGCCGAACCGGTTGCCTGCTGTATACATTCTCTAAAAAAGATAAACTTTACCATGGCCGAGGATCTGCTAATTATAGGTGCAGGTCCAATGGGGTTACTGCATCTACAGGTAGCTCTTTGTATGGGCGGAAGGGTATTCATTTCAGAACCAGATGAAAGAAGAAGAAAAATGGCCGAGAAAATGGGGGCCTTTTTAACCATAGACCCTGACAGAGAGAATGTAAGCGAAGTTCTAAAAAAGCATACAGAAGGCAGGGGTGCCGATGCATGCATCATTACCAGCCCGGCACCCGGCGTACTGGATATGGGAATAAGGTCCATCGGGAAGGGCGGAAGGATCAATATCTACACCTCATACAACAACAAGCCCTCAATCCCTGTTGATGCAAACAAGCTTCACCATGATGAACTTATTATAAGCGGAAGTGAAGGCAGAACCGAGCTCGATTTCCAGCAGGCAGTAAGACTTCTATCTTTCGGAAAGATAAATGTAAAGCCACTTATAAGTAAACTCACCAGCTTCTCCACCATAGACTCAGGTATGAACTCTGCCTTATCGGAGGATACCTACAGGGTTCTGCTGGATCTTGAGGCTGAATGATGATCCTGGTACTGGATGTGGGAACATCCCTTCTTAAGGGGGGGGTCTTCAACACAGAAGCACATCTGATAGCAAAAGCAGAAGCTCCTATCAAGCTGATAAGCTCTGAGAATCCCCTTTACCATGAAGTCGATCCCGATAACTGGATCTCCACCCTGTCCCTCATCTCGGTCCAGCTCGGTTTAACCAAGTTGAAAAAATTAGAATCTATTGTGGTTAGCGGTAACGGACCCACTCTCGTACCTGTGGGAATTGACGGCTCTGCCCTTGATTCTGCAATGACATGGATGGACAGACGCGGAATCGAAGAGGCAAAGGAAATCTCCCGGATCTGCGGCTACTATGTAGATCCTTCTTTCTACCTTCCCAAAGCATACTGGATTTACCGGAATAAACCCAATTTATATAAAAAGACGAGATATTTTTTATCCTGCCCTGATTTTATGAACTTCCACCTTACAGGGGTAGCCAGAACAAATTTACCTGCGAAGGATTTCACCAGATATATCTGGTCGGAACAAATTATTAAAGACCTTGATATGGATACAGAAAAGTTCCCTCCATTCGTGAAACCTGGAGAGATTGTAGGGAAAGTAAAAAAAGAGATAGAGCAAACCATCGGCATAAGGGAGGGAATACCGGTTATAGCGGGTGGCCCGGACTTCATTATGTCCCTGCTTGGCACGGCTACTATATGTCCCGGAAGAGCCTGCGACAGATCTGGCACCTCGGAAGGGATAAATCTGTGTTCCCACAAACCAGTAAGAGACTCAAGACTCATGACCCTTCCCCATGTCATAGAAGGATACCATAATATATCGGGAATTATTACCGCATCCGGAAAAGCTCTCGAGTGGTTCAAGACAATTTCCGGTAAAAAAGAGCTCGATTATGAAACTCTATTTGAAGATATCTGCGATATTCAGGCAGGATCAAAAAAACTCCTCTTTCTTCCTTACCTTGTTGGAGAAAGGGCACCTATCTGGGATCCCAACGCCAGGGGAGCCTTTATTGGGCTTACCCTTAATCACGGAAGAAGAGAGATGACCAGGGCGGTGGTAGAATCTGTGGGGTACGCAATGCGGGATGTTATTACTGTAATGGAAGAAGATGGACTTAAAGTAGAAGAGTTGAGAGTAACTGGAAGCCAGGCGAAAAGCCCCCTCTGGAATCAGATAAAGGCAGATATTACCGGCAAGAAAATACTCGTACCCGAACATCTCGATTCCGAGCTCTTTGGAGGATTGTGTATCGCGCTGTACGGCTTGAGATACCATAACTCGCTCTCAGAAGCATCGGAAAAAATGGTTACCATAAGAAAAACCTATCTGCCCCAGACGGAAACAAAGAAAATCTACGACGAGCTTTTTAGCCTTTACAGAGAATCGTACAGGGGATTGAAAGGGGTATTCGAAGGGTTATCTCACATACCGGATGAGGAGAGACCATGACAACAGGCAAAAGAATAAGACTCGAAAATATTTTCCGCAGGCAAACCGGTAATTCCGTGGTTGTTGCCCTTGACCACGGTGGCATTGCAGGTCCTGTAAAGGGTATCGAACATCCTGCCTTAGTAGTGAAGCAGTGTATAGAGGGAGGAGCGGATGCTATCCTTACCACTCGAGGTGTTATAACCGCTACAGAAGGTGAGTGGCGCAGAGAAACATCCATAATAATGAGAATAACAGGAGGGTTTACAGTACTGGGCGGATTATTCGAAGAGGAGCTCATCTCTTCACCACAGGCCGCCCTTCGCCTTGGTGCAAGTGCAGTTGTTGTAACCGTAAAAATAGGGACTTCACGGGAGGGTGAATCCATCAAACAGGCTTCCCTGGTTGCAGATGAATGCGAAAAGTGGGGATTACCTCTTATGGTTGAAGCCATTGCTAAAAATAAAGATATGAGACCTGCCGATCCAGCAGGAGTAAAACTTGCAGCAAGGGCTGCACAGGAAATAGGAGCAGATATTATAAAAACCTACTATACCGGAGACCCTCAAACCTTCAGTGAGGTGGTGGAAGGCTGCCCAGTTCCGGTCCTCATCCTGGGCGGGGAGAAAACCGATAATCTGGAGAATGTATTCAGAGACGTACACGATGCCATCAAAGCAGGCAGCCGGGGTATAGCCATGGGTAGAAACATCTGGCAGCAAAGAGATACCAGGGCAATGGTGGAAGCCATGGTTGGTATTGTCCATAAAGGCTGGACAGTAAGCGAAGCCATGAAGCATACAGGACTGTAAAACCAATGCCCTATCTTTCTTTTGCCTCCAATTTTCTCTGGGTTATGGTCATCGGTCTTCTGGGTCCTTCCATTCCCGGACTAGTATCGGAACTTAAAATAAACTACACACAAGCCGGTCTCTTTTTTACCCTTCTCTCTCTTGGTTCCCTCTTCGGAACTCTCTTCGGATCCATGTCCACCGACTACCTTGATAGAAAAGTGATATACGGCGTGTTTTCCTTTTCTCTCTGTGTTGGTTTGCTGGGTGTGGGGGTGGCTCCCGCTTACGGGGTAATTCTTATTGTAATTTTTTTCATGAGTGTGCTTGGAAGTCCTATAGGTGCGGTAGGGCAGAGCATAATGATCGATATGTACCCCCAAAAGAGAGAACGTAATCTCTCTCTTATGACATCCTTTGCTGCAGCAGGCAATCTATGCGCGCCTATCCTGGTTTCTCTAAATTACACAATCGGCTTAAACTGGCGTCATTCTTTTTATGAAACAGCTCTTATGGCTTTTTTACTTTTTACAGCAATAATGATAATACCTCTGCCTCCAAAGACAATATATCAGGGAGAAGGAGTAAATCCTTTAAAAATAATCGTCCACCCGCAGGTTATAATAAGCGGGTTGCTCATATTCCTTTCCGTAGGAGTGGACATAGGTTTCTCCTACTGGATTGCCGAATACTTCAATACCGAACTTAACGTCCCCTTGAGGTTCGCCAGCGCGGTTGCAGGAGTTTACCTGACAGGTGTTATCTCAGGAAGATTTATCACAAGCAGGTTGGTAAGGCATGTCCGACCCGCAACAATTATGAAAGGAAGTCTGATCCTTGCACTGGTAAGTTTGACTATTTTCCTTTCGCAACCAATAGTCTCAGTAAAGATAGTATTCAGCTTTTTCTACGGGCTGGGAATTGGCCCCCTGTTCCCACTGCTCATGAGCAGAGGGGTGGCCGCATTCCCGGCTCAACCCGGCTCGGTTACAGGGATTCTTTTCAGCATGCTCTCCCTTGGAGGCATGGTTTTCCCCTTTCTGCTCGGCACCCTGGCAGAAACAACTAGTATCGAAAAATCTTACTTCTTTATAGGCGGAATAAACCTTATCTTGCTCATTGCCATACACCTATGGAACAGAAGATCCGGCTAATAGAATTTAACATCCTACACAGCAATTAAAAATTTTGTTATATTATAGAATTACTCTCTGTACTGAATGTTGCAGAGTATCACACAGAAAACCATGATGGCTAAAAAACCGCCTGTAAAGATGGGGCAGTAAGGTTTTTAAAGGAGGCTTTAGTCTTTTGATTACAACCAGCAATGAAGATTACAGGAGAGTAGATGCTCTGGAGAAGGTAACCGGAGAGGCGGAGTTTATCGACGATTTGCAGTTTCCCGGGATGCTCTTTGCGGCAATCTTACGTTCTCCTTACGCCCATGCACGTATAAAATCAATAAACATCGACAATGCCCGCAAGCTGGACGGTGTTCACGCCGTAATTCCGGGATCTGAAAGCAAAGAATATGTAATAAATCTGGGGATTGGGGACCAACATCCCATGGCAGTGGATAAAGTCAGGTATATGGGAGAACCGGTGGCTGCTGTTATTGCAGACAATAGATGGGTTGCGGTGGAAGCTCTAGATCTCATAGAAATAACCTACGAGATCCTGGAACCGGTTCTGACCATCAAAGATGCGCTTAAGGATGGAGCTCCTCTGGTTCATGAGAAGCAGGGAAATTACAGGCGAAAGGAGGGTGGAGAGTATAAAAAAAACAGCAATATTTTCCACCATTATAAACTAAGAAAGGGTGACATTGAAAGGGGGTTTGCAGATGCGGATTTGGTGATTGAAAACACCTTTGTCATGCCACACAGGGCACATTGTCAGATAGAACCCCACGGAGCTATCGCACGGTGGACCAGTGAGGGAAAACTGGAACTGTATTCAAGCACCCAATCTCCCTTTTTTGTAAGAAATTGCCTTGCCGAAGTCTTTAATATCAAGAGTTCCGATATAACCGTTAGAGTAAAATATATTGGCGGCGGATTCGGAGGAAAATCGGACGTAACAATAGAAGCCCTGGTTGCCTTTATTGCCCGTTATGTACCCACAAGATATGTAAAATTAACTCTGCAGAGGGAAGAAGCTTTTACTGGTACCGTAGTCGGAAGGGGTGCGGAAATACAGGTAAAAACAGGAGTCAAACGGTCGGGAGAAATAACCGCAGAGAAGCTAACTTTCTCAATAGCTTCCGGTGCATACGGAAGTTATTCGCTTCACATAGTAACTGCAGGAGGACACAACGGTTCAGGCCCCTATGAGATAAAAAATGTTTTCGCCGATTCCTACGGAGTATACACCAACCAGCCTCCTGTGGGAGCCTTCAGGGGATACAGTCATCCGGAGAGCAACTGGGCGGTTGAAAGGCAGCGACACATAATTGCCCGCAAGCTTGGCATCGATCCGGTGGATTTCAGGCTTAAAAATATTCTTAAACCAGGCTCTTTCAATACCTTGGGACAGAAAATAGAAAAACATCACGGCAACCTGGAGGGGTGTCTTAAAGCAGTTGCAGAAAGACTCAATAAAATCGATAAAGAAGAGCTAAAAAGAAAGCAACCCGACAGGTACTTTGGTAAAGGCATAGCTGCGATAATGAAGTCCCCCGTTATGGCTACCAATTCGGCATCATCGGCTATTTTAAGGTTTAACCAGGACGGGAGTGTGGATGTTGCATGCAGCGGTGTAGAGATGGGTCAGGGAACAAAGACCGCCTTAAGGCAAATCGCAGCAGATGCTCTTGGTTTTCCACTCTCTGAAGTCAGGATAAAAATCAATATCGATACAGACATATCTCCCTACGGCTGGCAGACCATCGGGAGTACAACCACGTGGAAGGCCGGCATGGCAATACTGGATGCAGCCCGGAAAGCGATAGCCGTTATCAAAGAGAATGCCTCTCTCGTTCTCGGTGCACCTCCTGATGACCTTGAATACGACGGTGAAAGAGTTTTTTTAAGGGGGCAGAAAAAGAAATCCCTGCCTGTAAAGGATCTCATCTTCGGCTATATGTATCCCGACGGAAGAGTCGTGGGGATACCTGTCCAAACCTATGGTACATACATACCCGAAGGGCTGACACACCCCGATCCCGAAACGGGGCAGGGAAACTGTGCCGCAGAATGGACTTTCGGTGCACAAGGCGCCCTCATCTCCATTGACCCTGTTACCTGGGAGGTAACCGTACTTAAGCTTCTTACAGCGATCGATGCTGGTAAGGTGATAAATCCGGTTCTTGCTAGAAACCAGATCATAGGTGGTATGGTTCAGGAACTGGGGGGGGCTTTAAGCGAAAGGATTATCTACAGCGGAGAGGGAACGATGAGAAATAACAATTTTACCGATTACAAAATCCCCACCCCTGAGGATGTTGCCGATACACAGATGGAGGTAATCTTTTTCGAAACACCCGAACCGATCGGCCCCTTCGGAGCCAGGGGTATCGCCGAACACGGCACCGTGGGTATCTGTGCCGTGATAGGTAACGCATTAAGCGATGCCCTCGGAGTAGAGATAAAAGAATTACCTCTCAGTGCAGAGACGATCAACAAATATATGCAGCAGAAGAGGAAGTAAGATGTTCAGGCGATTTGAATACGTGTCTCCTTTAAACCTGCAGGAGGCAATTCAAACTCTGACAAAGCATGAACAGGCGGTTGTTTTTGCAGGCGGGACCGACCTTCTTCCCGGGTTACGGTTAAAATCCGGCTCCAAAAAGTTACTCGTTGATATAAAAAGATGCCCCGAATTAAAGGGTATTAAAGAAGAGCAGGATCACCTTTCCATCGGAGCACTTACCACCATTCGTGAAATACAGCAGAATCAATTGATAAAAGAAAAGTATAGAGCTCTATGGGATGCAGCCAATGTATTCGGATGCCTGGAGATAAGAAACAGGGCGACAGTCGGAGGCAACATAGTACACGCCTCACCCGGCGCTGAAAGTGGTACTCCCCTTTTCGCCTTTGAAGCAGAAGTAGAAATTACAGGGTTACAGGAGAGACGGGTTGTCCCCATTCGGGAGTTCTGGCTGGATGCAGGAAAGGTAGATCTTGGAAGTGGAGAGATCGTCAGCAGAATACTCCTTCCGAAACACGAGAGGGAAGTTGACAGCAGATATGCAAGGGTGAGCAGAGTAAAGGGCATGGATCTCGCTGCTTTAGGAATTACAGTGGTTGTAATCGATCCCGGCAGCCCGGATACCAGGGAAATACGTGTTGCCCTTTCTGCTGTAGAGAGAACTCCCTACAGGAACTCAGAAGCTGAAGCCATATTAAGTCACAGAGAGCTCGACGACAGTATTATCGCCTTTGCAAAAGAAAGACTTATTGCAAGCATCCATCCCCGGGAGACCAGTCTTAGAGCCAGGCCCGAATACAAGCGAGCCATGGTAGGTAACCTTCTGGAAAGACTGCTCAAAGAGATGGGGGTTTACAGATGATAAATCCTCAATCCATGCACAGTATCTCGATTAAAGTAAACGGAAAACATTACCATTTAACAATTCCTCCTTACATGAGTTTGCTGGAGGTTATCCGGGAAGAGCTCCATCTTACCGGTACAAAGGAAGGATGTGGAAGCGGAGAATGTGGTGCCTGTACTGTAATATTGGACGGAACACCCGTTCGAAGCTGTCTGGTGCTTGGAGTGGAAGCAGACAAAAAAGAGATAATAACAATCGAAGGCTTAAGGGATCGGGGAAAACTGCATCCCATTCAGGAAGCCTTTATAGAAGCCGACGCGGTGCAGTGTGGTTTTTGTTCTCCCGGATTCATTCTTGCAGTCAAGGCACTTCTCGACAGAAATCCCAATCCGGTTATGAGTGAGATAAAAGAGGCTCTTGGAGGGCATCTCTGTCGGTGCACAGGGTACGAATCTATATTCAAAGCAGTAAAATTAGCTGCTGATAAAATCTCAAAAAGATCAAAATAATAATTAATGGGAGGTTGACATGCTGCTGGATCTAATGTTTAAAAGAAGAAGTATCCGATCTTATGCAGAAAAGCCTGTAGAAAACGAGAAGCTTGCAGTACTTGCAAAAGCCGTTCTTCTTGCCCCTTCTTCCAGGGGGATTTTTCCATGTGAGTATGTAATAGTCCGGGATAAAAAGACTCTCGAGGCTCTTTCAAGAGCAAAAGCGCATGGAAGCTCTTTCTTGAAGAACGCGCCCCTGGGCATTGTGGTATGCGCAGATACCAGAAAAAGTGATGTGTGGGTCGAGGACGCCTCTATTGCCTCTACATACATCATGCTCTTTGCACAATCCCTCGATTTAGGTTCATGCTGGATACAGATCAGAAAAAGGAAAAACTCCGAAGGGGAAAGCTCTTCCTCCTATATTCGATCTGTACTGGGAATCCCCGAAGGCTACGAGATTGAATCAATTATTGCCATAGGGTATCCTGAGAGAGAGCATCCCGCACATACAGAGGATGAGCTTGACTTTGAAAAACTGCACTACGAAAAATACCAAGGTTAAAGACTAATCAAGAGCTTTTATCTGCCTGAGTAATTCTGTAAACCTGTTTTTATCGATTTCTAGGATAATATCCATGCGGTGACCTTCGGAGAGAACGCTCGCCCCTCTCATTGTTGTATAATTAAGCTCCAAGGTCATATTCCCGCAGACTCTTCTCAAAGCGGTCCTGCTATCAAGGACACAGGCCATGGCTGCAGGATCGGGTAGAGCCACTGCCCGGACCCCATAATATTTCTCGATATAATCGATAGGCTTTCTCTGAAGCTTAAGAAAAAACTCCCCCGCCTTCCCGCCTTCCATTCCAAGGTTTATAAGATCTTCTTCTGTATACATAACGGCAAAACATGGGTCCCAGGGAATTACCGTGATTGGTACGGAGGTATTAAACACAAACTGTGCCGACTCGGGATCTGCAAAAAAATTAAACTCTGCAAACCTGGTGATGTTACCCCTCTCCACTGCCCCGCCCATTATCACAATATCACCTATGAGGCTCGCAAGCTCCGGGAAAAGATTAAAAGCGATTGCTATATTTGTAAGAGGACCCAGTGTTACAAGTGTTATTCCAGGATTCTCACAGGCAATTCTATAAAGGCCTTCCGGTGCTATTAAATCTCTCTCCTCTATTGAGGGTGCGGGAAGTATTACATCACCTAAACCGTTTTCTCCGTGAACTCCCTCTGCCCTTCTTACCTTCTCCACCAGAGGCCTCGATGCCCCCCTGAAAACAGGTATTTCCTTTCGATCAAAGTAAGAGAGAATGCGCAGTACATTATCCACAACATTTTCTAAAGCTACATTCCCAGAGACCGTTGTAATACCCTCTACCTTAACTCTTTTATCGCTTAGGGCCATCATGATGGCTACTGCATCGTCGACTCCACAGTCCGTATCGATAATTATCTTTCTCATTTATCTTCCTTTTCCTTTTAAAGCCACAAAACTAATCAGGCTTGTTTAAAATAGGCGATAGCTGCGTTTTCAATTTCTTTACTCAATTCATTTATCATCTCTCTTAAGCTTTCCTCTCCGGTGCTGCCGTATGTGGTAAAAATGATCTCTCCCGTTTCAACCTTAATCAACCGTACGTCGAGCTCGATGCGTTCTTTGAACCTGGCTACCGTCCCGAGCACCAGCAACTCTCCGTTAAGGATATTACCAATTTTCAGAGACTCCTCTTCACCGGTTAAACCGGAAAGTTGAAAGGAGGTCTCTTTAAGAACGGCATCAATCTGGCTGCGCTCGACAACAATAAAAGAGTTCCCGTTCCCCAGGGCTGTGACAAACATCTCTGCAACGGCCTCTCCGAGACCGCTCCCTCTTATATTCTCTGTTGTCTCCCTGAATGGGAATACTACCGTGTATCTGGGTTCAATTTCTATTTCCGATTCCTCTGACTCATCAACTTCGTATACAGTCTTATTCTCCTCACCCCGCAACCGCTCCTTAATAAAATCGACATCTGTAAACATCCACCTGAGATATCTCTCCAGTGATACAAGTTTATTCATCAGGTAAACTCTAAGAGAGGGGGAAAAAGCAGCAGGAAGACTTCTCAAATAGCCCATGCTTAAAAGACCTGCATGTTTTATCGATATAGAGCCGTTGGTGGTTTCCAAAGAAATATGACCTTCGGGGTTTGATCCGATGTATCCCGAGAGCTTTCCCCTGTCCCTGTATGTAATATAGTAGGAGAAATTACTGATTTCGAACCGACCGCTTGTAGTCTCCATATCAACCCAAACATCCGCATCCGCCAGTCCGATTTCCACCGGGGCGTTTGTAGTTTTTAAATTATACTTCTCTATCCTTCCAAAACGTTTTATAACATAGATCTTTCCGTTGGTAGTCTGAACATCCACATCGGTTCCCGCATTTAATATTATAACTCTGCAGTTCCTTAACTGTGCCCATATAGCCCCTCGGGTATTGAGAAAGGCCACCTCCCCGTCGGAGTTCCTCACATAGAGGGGGATACCGTAGGGCACTCCTATATTGAACTCTCTTCTGTTTCGTAAAGTAATGACCATTTTTCCGGAGATTATGTCAAGCTCATCATAACCGGAGTTCAGGACTACATATTTTTCATCTATTCCGCTGACAGATATGGAAGAGTTGTAACCTCGGAGTGTTACATTTGTTATATTCTGATATCTGTGTTTCCCATTTCTATTATTTTCTTGGAATCCATTGTATAGGTATGAGTCGGTTGCGCAGGAGAGGAACAGCAGAAAAAGAAGAAATGCAGGCAATATTTTCTTATTCATTATTGTTTAATATTATACCTCTGCTTCGGATTTTTTCAATAAACATATTAATAAAACCATAGATTATTGTCATACGGCGATTTATGATGATAATATAACTTGGATGAACCGAGACTTTTTTTCTTTCTACACAACTTTTCTTGAAAAATATAAGAAACTTTTACCTATTCTGCTCGTTCTTATCATGATTTTTTCTATAATCGGGGTTTTCCAAATAACGATTGACACGGATTTTACCGTATTTATGCCCCAGGACTCCCAATATATGAAAAATCTGAAGGAGATGCGCGGCATTTTCGGAGATACGGAGCAAATACTGTATCTGGTCGAGCTCGATGGAGGTATCGATTCTACAGAAAAAGTAAAAAATCTTCTTAGCCTGAGTGAAGAACTTAAGAGCCTTGATGGTATTGAACATGTGCAGGGACCTGTTCCTGAGCAGTATATGTCCAGCAGAAAAACATTCAAGACAGCAGACCTTACAGAAGACAATCTGGAGCAATTTTTATCTTTCATGGATAACTTCCAACAACTTGGCGGATTGGCTACTCATGAAGGTCATTTTTACGGTACATTTCAAATCCTTATGTCAGGAGAGGTAGCAAACCGTAAACTGGTAAGAGAAATCAACACACTGTTTGAAGAAAGGGGTTATTCCTACGTCTGTTCAGGTGAGCCCTATCTCGAAACAAAGATTTTCGACTACATTCTGAAAATAATTCTTACTCTTCCTCCTGCAGCTATAATCCTGATGCTTACAGTATTTCGATGGCGTATTCGGAGTCTAAAAGCCACTTTTCTCTCTCTTTTTCCCGCTGTTGCGGGGGCTGCAATTACCCTGGGCGCTATCGGATGGTTTATTAAATCCATCTCCATGGTAACTGTAATAGTACCTGTATTCATCATCGTTATGGGAAGTGCCGACGGGCTTCACTTTACAAGCCATTTCATGGACAGCCTTGAATCAGGATTTGACAGACGTTTCGCAATTGAGGAAACCTTAAGAGCGGTGGGTGTTCCCATGGTCATGACTACCTTAACCACGATGGTAGGCTTCTTATCCATGATGCTCATCAACTCACTGGCGATAAAAACAATGGGAGTTATCGCAAGTGCGGGTATTTTTCTGGCCGGTCTTGTAACCTGGGTATTTCTTCCGGTTGTATTGATTCAAATACCGGATATTAAGAGAAGTAAAAAAGCAGGGTCCGATCACATATACCTCGGGATTTCAAACTTAAGAGGCAGAAAGGTTTATATGTTTACTACCTTGCTTCTAATAGCCTTTCTTCCCGGGCTTTCATTTCTAAGGGCAAACTTCAATATGCTTTCACTTTTTAAACCCGGAACCGAAGTACAGAGAAATATAAACCGAATAAATGAGGTTTTTGGAGGCTCTCTACCCCTTTCTGTACTTTATTCTACCGAAGAAGACCTCTTTGATCCTGCAACGGCCAACAGTGTTATGAAATTGGAAGACGAAATAGTAACTAACGGTGCTGCAGCTAAATCTATCTCTCTCTATCGAATACTCTTACAGGTTCAAACTATGATGGGGGGAGAGAAGCAGGCCCAATACCCCCAATCTTCAGTAGTTGCAAGATTGATGGCAACTGTGATTAATAAGCAGAATCCTGAAATGATAAAAAACTTTGTCAATGTCGATGAAAATACGGGTAGAATCATGTTTTTTTTAAGAGATCTTGATAACGGCACACTAACTCAATTCGAAAAGATTATTTCAAAATATGATGACCATCTTAACCTTCGAATAGCAGGAATACCCTTTGTAATGAAAGAGATGAACGAGCAGATTATACCTCAGCAAGTAAGATCCCTCATCTTTGCCCTGGTTCTGGTTTTTCTCATGATCTCCCTGACACAAAGGAGTTTCAGGTTAGGTGCATTTTCCACGCTTCCCATCCTAATTACCCTGGGAGTTGTTTTCGCTGCCATGGGATATGCCCATATCGACCTCAGTGTTATAACCGGAATTATGTCAGGACTGACCATAGGTGTGGGAATAGATTATGCTATTCATTTCTCATTTCTGTACCGCTATTTCCGTATCAAGGGGAAAGACAATCCTGTTGAGGAGGCACTCAAATATGTATCTTCACCTATACTTGCAAACGCAATGGGACTTGCCATCGGTTTTTCTGTTATGATGCTCTCTCCTCTAAAAATTCACCTCTACCTCTCAATATTGATGTGGGTGAGTATGGTTTTTAGTGCCTTGTTGAGTTTGACTTTGCTTCCGACTCTTTTAAGCAGGAAAAATTAAGGGTTGCCCTTCTATTATGGGCAACCCTGAAGATTTTCTCTTTTAATACTCCATATCCTCCGGTGAGGGTGTGGGAGGAGTTTCTTTTTTCTTTTCGGGAATATCGGTTACTGCACATTCACTGGTAAGGAGTATGCCGGCTACAGAAGCTGCATTTTGAAGGGCGGAACGTGTTACCTTTGCAGGATCGATAATTCCGGCTTTTACCATATCCGCCCATTCCATTTTTGCAGCGTCAAAACCGATGTTCCCCTTCTCTATTTTAGCCCTTTCTGCAACGATGGATCCATCAAGCCCGGCATTGATGGCTATCTGCCTGATCGGCTCTTCCAGGGCACGCTTAACGATATTAAACCCTACTTTCTCATCCGGGGGGAGATCGGCGGGCATCTTCTCCTCCAGTGTTTTAACCGCATGTACCAGGCTAATGCCTCCACCCGGGATAATCCCCTCTTCTACTGCTGCACGGGTTGCCGAGAGTGCATCCTCTACCCTGTGTTTTTTTTCTTTCATTTCCACCTCGGTGGCGGCCCCGATATTGATTACTGCAACGCCTCCTGCCAACTTAGCCAGCCGCTCCTGAAGTTTTTCCCTGTCGTAGTCCGAGGTGGTCTCTTCTATCTGGGTCTTTATCTGACTGATCCGAGCCTTGATGTCCTTCTCTTTTCCCGCTCCTTCTATGATTGTGGTATCTTCCTTATCAACTTTAACGGTCTTGGCCCTTCCGAGTTGAGAGATGTCCACATTTTCGAGTTTGAATCCGAGTTCCTCAGAGATTACCTGACCGCCGGTTAAAATTGCGATATCCTCAAGCATCGCCTTTCTTCTGTCTCCAAAGCCCGGAGCCTTCACCGCACAGGCCTTAAGAGTCCCCCTCAGGTTGTTAACCACCAGTGTTGCAAGTGCCTCTCCCTCTACATCCTCGGCAATTATAAGCAGCGGCTTTCCACTCTGTGCCACCTTCTCCAGCAGAGGCAGGAGGTCGGACATACTGGAGAGTTTCTTGTCGTGTATCAGTATGTAGGGCTCTTCGAGCTGAACGGTCATGGTCTCACGGTTGGTTACAAAATATGGAGATATGTATCCACGATCGAACTGCATCCCTTCAACTACCTCTACGGTGGTTTCCAGGGATTTGGACTCTTCCACCGTGATGACACCGTCCTTACCCACCTTCTCCATGGCATCGGCAATAATCTCGCCAATCTTCTCGTCATTATTTGCCGATATGGCTGCTACATGAGCAATGTCCTCCTTGCCCTTGAGCTCTTTAGACATGTTTTTAATCTCTTCAACACCCATAGATGCAGCCTTGTCTATACCCCTTTTAAGTTCCATGGGGTTTAACCCCGCAGCAACACTCTTAAGCCCCTCCTTTATCATGGAGTAAGCAAGCACAGTGGCGGTTGTTGTTCCGTCTCCGGCCACATCGTTGGTTTTTGTGGCAGCCTCTCTCAACACTCTGGCTCCCATGTTCTCATAGGGTTGTTCAAGCTCGATTTCTTTTGCAATGGTAACCCCATCATTGGTTACGGTAGGAGAACCCCACTTCTTCTCCAATACCACATACCTCCCCTTCGGCCCCAGAGTGACCTTGACTGAATTGGAAAGCTTCTGTACCCCGCTAAAAAGCCTGGTACGTGCTTCTTCGTGGAATATCAACTGCTTTGCCATAGCTCTTTTCTCCTTTACCTGATGTATACTTGGTTCCTGTCATCCCCTACGGGGACGATGAGAAAACAGGATTATGTATTGTATCTGGTACTTTCCTGGTTTTAAAGGTAAGGGGGAATTGTCAGATAATAATGTTTCTTTTTCATGACCGATTCCCTCTCTGGTTTTGATTCTCTTTTTTTCGGACGATGAAAATTTACTAAGATATTCGCTGCAGTCAAGCAAATTTTTCTTTCAAGGAAGATTTTGCGCTGCGTTTAAACCAGGAAACTTTAAAACGTGGTTGCAGCGTAAAATCTTCCAGGGAACAAAGCTTGACAGTAAACTTGGTTCCGGATATAATAAGTCTTATAGAAGACTATAAGATAAAACTGAAATATAGAAATAATCCAAGCGATTCCAGCCTGCTAAAACAGATATCCGGTACGAGCATACAGTAGTAGCAGGCTTAGAGGATGTAAAAGAAATGCCTGTTTATAAAAAATTGCGATATCGGACCATTGCAGACATTCTAAGAGATAAAATAAATAAGGGTGATCTTCTACCAGGAAAAGCACTTCCCAGCCAGAAGGAGCTTGCATCAATCTTTAACACCTCTGTTATGACAGTCAGGCAGGCTCTCGCAATCCTGGAAGAAGAAGGTCTAATATCCTCTTCTCATGGCGTAGGAACTTTTGTAGCCTCTGGAGAAGCCAGGGGGAGAAATATCAGACTCCAGGGTTTTACCGATGAGATGGAGAAGTACAAAGTAAAAATAACTACAAAGGTACTTGGCATGGATTATTCGGTTAAAAATTCACATATAAAAGAAATCCTGGGAAAACACTCAAAAGGTGTCTGCTGCCTTTCACGCATCCGCCTGGTTAAAGATAACCCAATTATTCTTCAGAGATCGTACCTGCCTTTACAGTTCAAAGAGGTAATAAAAAATTTCAAGGGAAACCAATCCCTGTATGCCTGTTTAAGTGAGGCAGCAGGCACCTTGACCACCGGAAGGGAGATAATTATTCCTGTGTCTCTCCCCTCGCAAGAAGCAGAACTACTCCGGGTCCAAACAGGTACTCCTGCTTTTCTATCATACAGAATAAGTTATAACATCTTGAACCAGATAATTCTTTTTGACGAAGCATATATCACCGGCAGAAGGGTATCAGTAGCAGTAAAACAAACAGGAAGGCAGCATCTTTTTCACTACGCTGTTATCATGGATGAAAAGCAGGGATTGCCTTCTCTTCTTACAAGACCGGATTTCTGGGAGGAGGTATGAGCAAAGAAAAAGATATTGCTCTTGAAATCAGAGGTCTGGACAAAACCTATCCCGGAGTACATGCCCTTAAAAATGTAAGTTTATCCTTCAGGAAAGGTGAAATCCACGGGCTGATAGGGGAAAACGGTGCAGGGAAATCCACCCTTGTGAAGATTCTTGCCGGTGTAGTAAAGGCGGATGCCGGCTCTATTTTTATAAATGGAAATACAGCAGAAATCAAATCAAGCAGGGATGCCCGAAACCTCGGTCTTTCCTTCATACATCAGGAACTTAATTTAGTGGACTTTCTGAATGCATGTGAGAACATTTTCCTGGGCCATCCCTACCCCAGAACCCCCTGGGGGACTATATCCTGGAAAAAACTTAAACAGAAAGCTCTATCGATCCTGGAGAAACTCGGAGCAAAGATTCCTCTCAATGTTCCTGTGCTTAAGTTGAGTGCAGTCAACAAATCCATGGTTGAAATAGCAAGGGCCTTTGCAGAAGAAGCCTCAATATATTTTATGGATGAGCCCACCACCTCGCTTACTGAAAACGAGAAGAAAAGACTCTTCTCTGTAATACAAAACCTTAAATCCATGGGCTGTACTATCGTATATATTTCTCACCAGCTTGATGATGTGCTTGACCTTGCGGAAAGAGTCACTGTAATGCGTGACGGCTCTATAATCGAGACAGTCGATACGGAGAATACCACCAAGGAAAAGCTTATATACTTGATGACAGGGAAAGACCTTTCATCAGTATATCCTGCCAAGAATGCAGTGGCCGGAGAGATAGTACTGCAAGCAGAGGCTTTATCAGGGGCAGGAATTAACAACGTATCCTTTAAGTTGAGAAGGGGCGAAATTATTGGAATAGCAGGATTGGTGGGTTCTGGCAGAACCGAGCTTTTAAAATTAATTTTTGGAATTGAAAGAATTACAGGAGGAAATCTCATATTCCGCGATTGCCCATTCAGGCCAGTGTCTCCCAAACACTCTATTCGCAACCGTATTGTTTATCTTCCGGAGGAGAGGAGAACCCAGGGTTTGATTCTTAACCGGTCGATATATGAAAATATAACCCTTGTATACTTGCACGAGCTTTCCTCTGGACCTTTTCTCCACCACGAACGAAATAAAATCGAATCGGAGAAAATCGGGGAAAGTGTAAGACTTAAAACATCAGACTACAACAACCCTGTTAACACTCTTTCCGGAGGGAATCAGCAAAAAGTACTCTTTGCAAAGTACCTGCTTCGCAAGCCTGAGGTGTTGCTTCTCGACGAACCTACAAGGGGTGTGGATGTGGGCGCCAGGTTCGAGATTTACAATGTTATTCAGGACTTCGCACAACAGGGTACAGGCATTCTTCTGGTTTCTTCCGATTTTACAGAACTTATAGGGCTTTCTGACAAGTTACTTGTTCTTTTCGAAGGCAATCAGATTGCATTGATAGAAAACCGCGGTTTAAGCGAAGAAAATCTTCTTATTTATTGTTATGGAAGGAATTAAAAATGGCAGAATCTGCGTTTTCAAGCATAACCTTTTTCAAACGCTGGGGGACAATCCTGGGGTTTATGCTTCTTTTTCTTTTTTTCAGCATAATGCGGCCCGATGTATTTCCAGGATGGAAAAACTTGAGGAATGTGGTGGAGCAGATAGCCACTTTGGCCATAGTTTCTGCTGGAGTAACCTGCGTAATGGTAACAGGCGATTTTGACCTCTCGGTGGGTTCCCTTGCCAGTCTTGTGGGGATTGTCACTGCTCTTCTCATGAAAGGTGGGAACGGTGTTTTCATAAGCATTTTGCTGGGACTCGCAATGGGCACATCATGCGGCCTTCTGAACGGAATTCTGGTCGCTTACGGAGGAATATCAGCTTTTGTAGCCACACTTGCCACCATGACTGCTTTCGGTGGTCTTTCTCTCCTTGTCTCCAATGGTGTCACCATTTTCGACCTTCCCGAATCATTCCAGTGGATAGGACAGTCCTCCTTGGGACCTATTCCCACTCCCGTTTTTTTAATGATTTTTGTCATTTTTTCAGTATGGGTAACACTCGAGCAGATTACTTATGGAAGAAGATTGTACGCTATAGGAGGGAACCCGGAGGCAGCGTTTCTTTCAGGGATAAACACCAGATTATGCAGGTTTGCTGCATTTGGTATATCCGGGTTTACAGCAGCAGCAGGAGGCATAGTACTTACCAGCAGGCTTTTCTCTGCACACCCACAGGCAGGCAACCCCTTTATGCTTAATGCTGCAGCTGCGGTTTTTCTGGGTATGACTGTGTACAGAGAAGGGGAAGCCCACATTTCAGGTACACTTCTGGGAGTGCTTATAATGGGCGTTCTGGGTAATGGACTTAATATCATGGGTGTAAATACATACGTCCAGTCCATACTTACAGGAGTTATCATTGTTCTGGCTGTTCTCATGTCGAGCCTATCCAAAAAACATTAAAAGGAATATATGATTGAATAAACCAGGCACATTGAAGTCCATATTTACAGAATCCTCAAAGGCAAGGGAAATTACTGTGATTGGATATTTGCCAGCAGGTTTTCCTGACCGGGATAGTTTCCGTGGATGTGTATCCCTGCTTTCACAATCCGGTATACACATTATAGAGATAGGTATTCCTGACTTAAGCCCTAATATGGACGGCCAGGTAATAGCTGATGCTGTTCAAGAGACCCTGAAACAAGGTGTTACAGTGGATGAGGCGATTTCTCTGGGGGGGGATGCAATCGAAAACAGCAGGATAGCGGGGGTTGCCATGCTTTACTACTCTACTCTTGAAGAGAACGGCAGAGGAAGAATTCTCTCTGCTTTGAAGAAAAACGGATTCTGTGGGATACTGGTACCTGACGCGCCCTTAAAGGAAATAGGAGCATTCAGCCGAAGCGCATCGGATTCTGGTCTTCAAACCGTGGGATTTATCCCAGCAAGAGCAAAAGATGAGGAGATAGAAGTAATTGTTGCAGGGACAACCGGTTTTATATATGTACAATCCTACCAGGGAACTACCGGAGAACAATTCAGAGCAAATGAGGAACTTATCCGACGGCTTGAAAAAATAAAAATGCTCGCATCTTCCGGAAAACTTCCCGTGGCTGTGGGATTCGGCATCCATACCAATAATGATTTAAAGGCACTTCATTATGCAGGTGTGGATGGGGCAATAGTAGGTTCGGCTATGGTGGAAGCTGCAGGTAAAGGAATGGAAATGTTTGTCCGGTTTTTAACCGGACTTCTATCAGACAAGGGAGAATAACTTGGTAACCGTCACTGGTAACACGGAACAGGTAATTGCCATTGACATAGGTACAACCGGGGTAAAAACTGCTTTGATCGACAGGAATGGAAATATTCTTGCCCGTAATCATGTGAAATATCCGACTTACCACAAAGAGAAACAGATTGAGCAGGACCCGGATGATTGGTGGAAAGCCTGTGTGCAGAGTTTTCAAAGTTTATCCGAAAAGGTTGCGCGGAATCGTCTTGCAGGCATAATCCTAACAGGACAAATGCAGGATCTTATACCTGTTTCTTACGATGCAAAAACAAACCAGAGAGAACATATTTCCAACGCCATTCTTTACTCCGACACTAGAGCAACCGAAGAAACAGTTGAAATACGCAGACTTCTGGGAGAAGAAAAGCTTGCAGAGTTGACCGGTAATATAATTGACGAGACCAGCATACCGGCCAAGTTGCTGTGGCTTAAGAAAAACAAGAAGGAAGTCTACTCAAGTGCACAGTATATTCTATTAGGCGCGCACGACTATATATCCTGGAAATTAACCGGCAAGCCCCGATGTGATTATACCAATGCATCCACCACCAGCCTTCTGAGCATTCAAAACAATACCTGGGCCGAGGAGATCCTTTCCGCCCTGGGGCTCAAAACAGATTTATTACCTGAACTTGTACCTTCCCAACAGTGCGACGGAAATCTGGCACCTGATATGGCGGAACTTCTGAACCTTCCTGCCGGGACCCCTGTCTTCCATGGTTGTGGGGATGTGGGGAGCAATACTGTAGGCGCGAATGCAGGAGAATCCGGCTCCTTTTCCTGTTACCTCGGCACAAGCGGGTGGATAGCTGCAACAACAGGTTCCGTTATGGTCAATCCAAGAACCGGTATTTTCAACCTGCGCCATCCAGATCCCTCGAAAATAATCCAGGTGGGCCCGATGCTTACAGCAGGAGGAAACGTGGACTGGGCGATAAATGTATGTTTCGAAAACAGGTCAATCAGAGATGTGTACAAGGAGTTCAACACGGAAGCTTCGAAAGCCTCTCCCGGTTGTAGAGGCCTTGTTTATCTTCCTTACCTGGCCGGGGAACGATCCCCCTTTAAGGACCCGGAAGCCCTGGGCTGCTTTGTTGGTCTCGATACTTCAACGAGGAGAAGCGATCTTTTCCGTGCAGTTCTGGAAGGTGTAGCATTCGGAATGAGATCCATAATCGAGGTGATAAGTAAAAGTACCGGTGATGTTCCTGGGATTCTTACTGTCTCGGGAGGAGGCGCAAGATTACCTGTCTGGTGCCAGATACTCTCCGATGTATTTGAATGTACAGTACAGATACAGGAAAACGCTGAAACAGCCGGTTTACTGGGTCTGGTCGTTATACTGGGAAAAGAGCTTGGATGGTATTCCGACTACTCACTTCCACCTGGATTTCTAAGGATCAAGGACAGGTATTTTCCTGAGGATGAGAAAAGTAAAACTTACAGGGCTCTGTATTCTGTTTTTAGGGATTTGTATCCATCTTTGAAGCCCGCTTTCAAAAGATTAAGAAATATACAAAAAACGGTGTAGGTTTATGAGCCTATTAACTGGTTCTGTATCATCACTGGGATTGGAACCAGTAATAAATATTCAAAGGAGAGGAGAAAAACATGAAAAAAAAGATTTTTTGTGTGCTGGTGGGATTGACTCTGGTTCTCTTCGGAACACAGGCTTTTCTGTTTGCAGGAGGCCAGGCAGAGAAGGCGGTCAAGAGAATTGCGGTTGTTACTCCCTATATGGCCAATGCTACCACCGCCTATGTTATCAAGCAATTCCAACAATATGCAGAGGATGAAGGATGGAAGGTTACTGTTTCCGATACTGCCGGGGATTTTGGTCTACTGGTCAGCCGGATCGAAGATGCAGTTACCCAGAAAGTCGATGCACTTGTACTGGGTATGGGAGACCCCGTGCAGATGGTAAAAGGACTCAAGGCTGCCTCTGAAGCAGGTATACCAGTGTTTGGTCTCGATGCCGGCGTAACAGAAGGAGTACTTTTGAATGTAACCTCTGATAACACTGATCTGGGAACAAAAAGTGCAGAACAACTTGCAAAGGCAATGGGAGAAAAAGGTAATGTAATCCTGTTTACCCATGATCCTCATCCCGGAGTAAGGGAGCGTGCGGCGGGCGCTGCTGCGACTTTCAAGAAGTATCCTGGAATAAAGATTATAGAAAAAGTTCATATAAAAGTACCAGGGCCGGTGGAATTCGCACGGAAAGTAATGGAAGACTTACTGACCGCCTACCCTCAAAAAGGGGATATAAGCGGAGTATGGGCAGGATGGGATGAACCTGCATACGGTGCAACACAGGCTATAGTAAAAGCAGGAAGAGAAGAGATCAAAGTGGTAGGCATAGACGGAACCGATTTCGCAAAGGCAGAAATCGATAAGGGAGGTCCATTCATTGCTACCATCGAGCAGGATTTCGATGGTATGGCCGAGATGTTGGTGGGGCTTATGAAAGACTATTTTGAAGGAAAAAAACCTGAAAAACAGTGGTACAAGATACCGGGGAATATCTATCCGTAGAGTGTACAACTCATACCAACCTGCCGGTATCCAGAATCCATGGAAATAGAGAATCGGAGGTTGATACTTTCAATAAAAGAATCCGGGGGCGGGATTTCCATCCTCATCCCCGGGTTCTTCCTTTCTCCTTTTCCAAGACGTTTCTGGAGGGTGACCCAGGTTATGTACCTGCAAGTTCTTCGAGAAATCTGGTCAGAAGTTTCAATGCCACTGTCTTTCTGTACCTGGCAGTTGAACGCTGATCATCTATGGGGGCGATAAGTCGGGAATAATTCCCGCAAATTGCTGGAATTGACTTCTTAAGTTCTCCCTTGCTTTTTTCTGCAATATCTTTCTCTATCTGAGTGGATTGTACTACTATGGGGGCCAGAGCTCCGAAAGAGATACGAATATCTTCGATCTTATCACCTCTGGTTTTTGCAAGCCCAAAAAATGATAGTTTTGAAAGTGCGTTGGCCTTTCTTGTACCAACTTTTCGGTAGAAAAAGGTAGAAAAGGAATCTTTAGGGATAATGATCCTGGTAAGAATCTCGTCCTCCTTTAAGCTGGTTGATCCCGGACCTGTAATAAAACTTCCAACAGGAAGGATTCTGCAACCCTTGACACTCTCCAGAATCACCCTGGCCCTTGTTGCATAAAGTGCTGGCAGGATGTCTCCCGCAGGAGAGGCGTTGCAAATATTTCCTCCAATGGTGGCTATATTTCGTATAGGAGGAGAGGCTATCTGGGAAGCAATTGTCTTTAAGAACCCCGGGATTAGATTGCTTTCCAGCATGGATGTATAGGTACAGCAACTTCCTATACGAGTTTCCTTGTCGTCCGATTCTATAGTGGTAAGGTCTTCCAGGTGCGATAGAAAGATAACCGGCCTGTTGAAATCGGGAACAAGACCGTCCCAACGTTTTCTCTGTACCATAAGATCTGTACCACCCGCGAAGGGAATAGCCCCGGTTTCTTTCCTTATATTTTTTGCCTCTTCCAGGTCAAAAGGTCTGTATGCAATGCCGGATATGTTGTCTTCGCGATTCCTGGGAAATTTCTCTTTGTTCTTCCAGATCGAAATGGATGCTCCTGATTCAATAGGAGCTGATTCTGCCCATACTCCTTTTTCTGCTCCTCTTTCAGAAGCTCTTCTCACTCCCCGCACAATCATGTTATACCCCGTACAACGGCAGAGATTCCCGGAAAGAGCCTCTCTTATATCATCGATTTCTGGTTTGGGGTTTTTAGAAAGTAACGCTTCGGCAGCCATTACCATCCCAGGAGTACAGAACCCGCACTGAACAGCTCCCTCCTCTATAAAGGCATCTTCTATCAACCTGTATCTGTCTGTAACTCTTAACCCTTCTATTGTTGTAACGGCTTTATTATGAACCAATCCCACGGGAAGGATGCAGGAAAGAGCGAGTTTTCCGTCTATAAGCACACTACAGGCACCGCATTCCCCCTCCCCGCAGCCCTCCTTTACTCCGTAGAGGTTAAAATCATCCCTTAATACATCCACAAGCCTCCGCACCGGATTTGTTTCGACTGTAACTGCTCTTCCGTTAAGAGCGAATCGTAAAAGCATTCTCAGCAACCTCTTTAAGATACTCGGGAGTTATGGGAATCTTCTTTATGGGAAAACCAAGGGCGTTCTGTACGGCAGCAGCAACAGCAGGAGCAATTCCATCATGAGGTATCTCTCCTGCTCCCTTGGCACCTCCTGGACCGTATTCATAGGGATTATCCACAAAATCCACCTTTAAAAGCCCGGGTACATCCCTGGATGTAGGGATGATGTAATCGGTCAACGAGTTCTGGAGAACTCTTCCATCGGTAATCACCAGGTTTTCGGTAACTGCATAACCGAGACCCTGGACGATTCCTCCTTCCATCTGCCCCCTTACTATAAGTTCATCGATGGGCCTCCCCACATCGTACACACCCCAGACACCCTTTACGTTTACCTGATAGGTTAAGGAATCCAATTCCACCTCTGCTATATTGACTCCCCATGAGTAGGCAGGATAGGCATCGCCCCGAAAGGCATCCTGATCCCACTTCACATAGTCCGGGTGATGGTACTCTTTGACAACATCTATCTCATCCTCCTCTTCCCACCTGTTTTTAAGCTCTTCTGCAGCTCCTTGCAGAAGAAAACCCACCACCATGGCGGTTCGTGATGCAACAGTAGGGCCGGAATCTGGAACCCTGTCCGTATCGGGGTTTTCGTATAAAATTTCAGTCATGGGAAGCCCCAGGGTTGAAGCTACTATCTTCCTTAAAGTTGTCTGCGGACCCTGCCCCATCTCTACACTGGATACCATAATCTCCACCTTTCCGTCCTTTCTTCTTTTAAGGGCAACCTTCCCTTTGATGACATCTCTCTCTCCGCTTCCGGTAAAACCACCTCCGTGGAGGAAAAAACTTACCCCAAAGCCCCTGTACTTTTCGTTACCCCCTTGATTTAAATGGCTTCCAAACACGCTTACATCGCCGTACCCCCCCATATCCAGTGCCTTCTCGAGCATCTCCTCCAGTTTTATCTCCTCTCTGTAAAACCCTCCTGTTACCGTTCTGTCTCCCCGTCCGGCCAGATGCTTTATTTTATACTCAACGGGATTTTCTCCAAGCATCACCGCAAGATTGTGGATGTGCATCTCAATGGCAAATATAGCCTGCGGAGCGCCGAACCCCCTCAGGGCACCGCACGGCACCGTGTTTGTTGCAATTGTTTTCCCCATTACTCGTACATCGGGAATATTGTACACACCGGTACAGCAGAACATAGCCCTCTGTAAAACCACATTGGATAGACCGGTGTAAGCACCTGCGTTAAGACGGATATCCACTTCCATTCCTGTTATCCGGTTATCCCTATCGAGTGCTGTCCTGAAACGGATAACCGAAGGATGTCGTTTGGTAGTAGTTTCTATATCTTCTTTTCTATCGTAGATAAGCTTTACAGGTTTCCCGGTCTTATAGGCTGCAAAGGCTGCATGACCTGCTATTACGGAAGGATACTCCTCCTTGCCGCCGAATCCTCCCCCGGTAGTGGTCTGGACTACCCTTATCCTGTCATCTTCCCAGCCAAAGCCCTGTACCAGAGCAGGTTTTACATAGTAGGGGCATTGAAGGGAGCCGTATACTGTAATTTTTCCGTTTTCGTAAACACCTATCATCCCCTGGGGTTCAAGGTAGGCATGTTCCTGATAGCCGGTAGAGTAGCTATCTTCTATTATACGATAAGCTTCTTTAAAGGCTTTCTCGGGATCGCCGTTGCTGAAAGAGTACTCTGCGAAGTAGCAATCTCCCTTTTCCTCCGCCTCTTCCATGGTCAATACAGGCTCCATGTCCTCATAATGTACGGTTATACTGCTTAAGATTTTTCCGATCTCTCCCCTTTCAGGACCTACAACCAGCAGTATAGGCTCACCGTAGAAGTTTACCTCATCCTCTGCAAAGAAGGGCCAGTCATTTTCTATCATTTTAACGCGATTCTGCCCGGGCACATCGTTTTTATCTACTATAAAATAACCTTCAGGGAGATTGGGAATATCAATCGATGTTATTTTTGCCCTGCTTCTGGTCGAACGGAGGGTTTTTGCATGGAGCATTCCTTCGAGTTTAAGGTCTGCTATATATTGTGCTTTCCCGCTTATTTTCTCTTCTGCATCTACCCTGGGGACGGATCTTTCTATCTGCTTTGCTTTGTCTTTCTCTCCTGCCATCTCTATGGATCCTGGTATGAAGGTCTCTTAATGTTACAGCAAAAGTTTAAGATTAGTAAAGATAACCTTCTGTCCAGATGAGTCTTTCACCGAGGTCTTTTCCAACCGGAAAATGACTACATCCTTGCTCAGGGATTTTGTAAAAGAGCGGTGGGTTAATGATCTCGATTACGACTCAATGTCAATCGAGCGCTCCATGTTCAAAGAGATTAACCTCAATCCACGAGCAAACGACCTGTTGCTAAGTTTTAAAGCAATTAAATCGCTTGAAAAACTGGATAGAGGGCTGTATGAGTTCGTTTTCGCCGATGTTAAAAAGAAGGTGCTGGATATTCTGCAGTAATTTGGAAACCGTCCGGGGTTTGTACCGGAAATATACCCTCCCCGGCATCTTCGGCCTTTTCTCATGAGAAAACCTACCAATCCCGGGAAGGGAAACGCCTGTTCGGCAGGAGCTACAACCCATAGTGGAAATTGACTCCTGCGCCGGAGTAA
>QNBH01000019.1 GCA_003645645.1 Spirochaetota bacterium
CTTCCTCTTCTCTCTTCTCTTGTGCAGTCTTTCTTTTATCTCTCTTAAGAAAGTTACCCGATAGAATAGGAGATATTTCAGGAAGCCAATCTTTTTTAAGGGGGGAGACGGACCTTGCGAAAGTTCTGGTGGTTTTTACGATCTCACCGGCGACTATGAACGGTGGATTCTCCCTGAACATGACTGATCCTGGATGGATATGTATCTTCTCGGTTGTGAGGTTTCTGTAAGTCGACCTTCCCGAACGCACGCAGACGAACTGCATAAGACCGGTTGCGACAGCACACAGGTAGTCCTTTACAGAACCTCCCGATTGAATCGGTACACCCAATTCTCCTACCAGTTCTTCCAGTTGCTCTTTGATATTTACGATTTCACCCATAATTCTATGATCTAGATAGTGCTTTTCACAGAACCTCTTTTTATTTTCAGAACTTTTAAATGTACGAAAGATTTTAAGATAGGAGATAAAATCTCCTGCCGGGTCTCTGAATTTGTGGTGAGCTCTACGGGCCGCAAGCTCTTCTCCTTGAGGCAGTAAAAAAGGAGAGTTTGTGGAGAGAAAAGCTGCTGCAATTGTTACTTCTTCTATGACTTCAGGATATGAGTAGATTGCCTCCACCAGCATTCTGGACAGTCGAGGGATAAGAGGAAAATGAGCCATCATTTTACCGATATCGGTCAGGTTGCGATCCTCATCAATTGCATCCAGAAGTCTTAGAGTCTCTATGGCGCTTATTATTCCCTGTTTACCGGGAGGTGATATAAAATCGAAGGATTCGAAATCGGTTATGCCAATCTCTGCCATGCGAAGAACTACTTCCGATAGATCGGTTCTATATATCTCTTCTGTAGTGAAGAGAGCCCTTTTCTCGAAATCGTTCTTGGAGTAAAGCCTGTAACAGGTACCAGGCTGGGTTCTTCCCGCTCTGCCCTTCCTTTGATTACAGGATGCCCTGGAGATGGGAGATTCAACGAGCGAGGAGGTGAATGTTCTCGGATTGTAGTTGTTTATCTTTGCCAGACCCGAATCTATTACGGATGTAATTCCGTCAATGGTTACACTGGTTTCTGCAATATTTGTAGCAATAACTACTTTTATCTTCCCTGGAGGAGTTGGGATGAAGACTCTTTCCTGTTCATCCTTGCTTAGTCGCCCGTACAGAGGTAAAATCCACAACTTCTTTGAAAAAGGAAGTGAAGAAAGAAGCGAGATGCACTCTTTAATATTTCTCTCGCCGGGGAGGAAAATAAGAATATCACCCTCTCTCCTCTCATTTACAATTCTGCTTACAATCTCTGCAATTTTGTGGAGTAAAGCTTCGTGGTCGGATTCGACAATCGGAGGGTCGTACACTATCCCGACCGGATAAATCATCGATTCTATGTGAATAATGGGACACTCACCAAAATACTCCGAGAAGATTTCCGGGTTAATCGTTGCCGATGAGATTACAACTTTAAACTCAGGTCTTTTCTCCAGAACTTCTTTTAGAAGACCGAGAATAAAATCGATGTTTAGACTCCTTTCATGGGCTTCATCTACCATTATTACATTGTATCTGGAAAGAAGCCTGTCTGATTTTATCTCCTGCAGGAGTATACCATCGGTCATAATTTTTATTCTGGTCGAAAAATCGGTCCTGTCCTCAAAGCGCATCTTATACCCAACTATTTCAGGCTGTCCCGAGTTTAGATGCTTTGCGATGTAATCGCATACAGAAACAGCGGCAATTCTTCTCGGTTGAGTAACACCTATTATTCCGGAATCCGCAAAACCGGCATAGTGGAGTATTATTGGGATCTGGGTAGTTTTACCCGATCCTGTAGGACTTTCAACCACTATTACCTGGTTTTCGGAGAGTGCCCTGGTTATCTTATCTTTTTGTTTATATACTGGTAGATCTTTTGGTTCCATAAAAAATCCTATTTATTTACTAATTTTGGTGTTTGAGAAGAGAAATTACTTTTTCTATGGCGCCCTTAAGATCGAGATTTTCGTAACTCTTCCGTTCCTTAAGATCTTTAATGGTTACAGTTCCTCTCTCTCTTTCCTCTTCTCCGCAGATAAGTGCAAAGGGTATTTTTTTCTTCTCTGCGAAATTAAACTGACTCTTGAGTTTTCTTTTAAAAGGGTAAACTTCGCAGGAGAGCCCTGCATTTCTTATGGTATCTGCAATTTTATGGTAATATCCCATAAACTTTACTTCCATACAAAATATAATAATATCGGTTGCTCTTTCCCCGGAAGTCATACTTCCCACTTTCTCCATGGCGGCTATCAGCCTGTCCAGTCCAATGGAAGAACCCACACCAGGTAATTTTTCTCTTGTATAGAGTGAGGCAAGATCATTGTACCTTCCTCCCGAGCATATTGAGCCTATTTCGGGAACATCCTCCAGATAAGTTTCAAAAACTATACCCGTATAATAGTCCAATCCTCTAGTTATGGAAGGATCAAGATAATATATATCGTGGAGTTCGGTTTCGTTTATTAACCCCTCGATCTCCTCCAACCTTTCGGTTCCTTCACAACCTCCCCCTACCGATTCTTTCATTTTAGCCAGGGTATCAGGAAAATTGTCGCAAGGTTTGATAAAATCCAGGATAGAAGAGGCGATTTTCCCGTTGGTTATAGCTTCAAGAGCCTCCCTTACTGCTTTCTCTCCGATTTTAGAGATTTTATCCACCGTACGAAGTATCTCCTGTGATTTATCCTCTGCCCCTAATTGTTGCAGAAAGCAATTAAAGACATTCCTGTGCGATAGACGAATGCTGAATCTCGGAAGGGATAGGGATCGAAAGCATTTATACATAAGATGTAATATTTCAAAGTCTGCGGAAAAACAATCTACTCCTACAATGTCGAAATCACATTGGGTAAACTCCCTGTAACGACCTTGCTGAGTGTTCTCTCCCCTCCAGACCTTGGAGATGTGGTATCTTTTAAAGGGTAGGTAAAGTTCGTTGAAATGTTCCGCCATAAACCTGGCAAGAGGAACCGTTAAATCGAAACGCATGGCTACATTTCTATTGCCGTGGTCGGAAAAGGTGTAAACCTGCTTATCGGTTTCACCGCCTCCCTTGCCCAGTAAAACTTCAGAATATTCGAGTACGGGGGTGTCGATCGGGACGAAACCATAGCTCCTGAAAGTCTTTTCCAGGATCGCCTGAATATGCTTTCTTAAAAGCTCGGCCTCTGGTAAAAAATCCCTGAACCCTTTAAGTACCCTTGGTTGAATTATTCTATCCATAGTCACACTCTTTCTCTTCGAAAAATAGTTACTCCTAATAGTAATATGCATAAAAGAGGTGGGCAAATTCAAGAGTTAACTTACTTGACGTAAAAAAGCTTAATTTATTAAATAACTTGTATAGTATAGTTAATACTGTGAGCTTCAGAGCGGAGAACAATTGTTAATAAGATACGGAAAATCACAATCGGGTAAAAGAATAAAAGTTGCGGAGATCTATACTCTTCAAGATCACAGGATCGGAAGAGAAAAAATCGATAAAGGCGCCCTGTTCATCGCAGATAGGCTAAACGCCGTTGGATATAAGGCTTATATAGTAGGGGGAGCAGTGAGGGACCTCCTGCTTGAGAAGAAGCCAAAAGACTTCGATGTGGTGACCAATGCCACGCCCGAAACCATAAGAAAACTCTTCAGAAGATCCAGAATTGTGGGCAACAGATTCCAGTTGGTACATGTTTATTTACCTGACAAGGTTATAGAGGTATCCACTTTCAGATCAGGAAGTATGGCAGAAAACAACTATTACGGAACCCTGAAAGAGGATGTTTCGAGAAGGGATTTCACGGTAAATGCTCTCTATTACTGCCCCTGTAAACAACAAATTTTAGACTTTAAGAGTGGCATGAAAGATCTAAGGGAGAGGAGGCTTCGTCTTATACTCCCTCTGGAAAGAGTATTTGTCGAGGATCCAGTGAGGATTTTAAGGGCTGTTAAATATGCAGCTATAACCGGATTCAGACTCCCGGGAAAATACCGAAGAAGAATTCGTAAAGATGCAAAGAGATTGGAAAACTGTCCCTCTTCAAGATTAACAGAGGAGTTATTCAAAATACTGGAGTCGGGTTCATCCTATAGAATATTTGAAATGATATACAGGCTGGAGGTGCTTCGGTATTTGCTTCCTTCGATCTATTCTTTACTTAAATTCAGCAAGTCTGATGCAGAAGGTACAGCTTATCAGAGAAAATGGTTTAAAAACCTGAAAGAACTGGACAGAAGAGTAGGTAAAAGTAAAGAGGTAAAGAGAAGTAGCATGATCGTAGCCATGGTACTGCCTTTTTTAAGTTTGCCGGAACAGAGGGGCGGTCTAAGAGAGGTATATTATACCGAGTTATTTTACGGTATCAAGAGTATTCTTAAGCCTCTTACTCCTCCAAATAGAGATGTGGATGAGGCTGTAAAAATAATTCTTAAAAACTCTCCGGATTCTGTTACCGAAAAACTTACTCCTTTTTAGCAGGAATCATGGCATCGATTCTTGAGAGTAATTTATCTGCACGATCTTCATATTTAGCAGGATCGGTTTCCCTTGCTTTAGATAAATACTCTCTGGCATCTTCAAGACGATCTGCAGAAAAGGCATTTACTCCGAGCGCGTATGAAATAAGAGCTTCATCCGCTCCCAGTTGTCTTGCAGATTCATAATAGTATTCTGCAAGCGAATACTGTTTTTTCGAATAGTTTATAAGACCCAGGTAATAGTACGGAAGATAGTTGTTCCCATTTAACAAAATAGCCTGAATAAACTCCTCTTCCGCTTCCTCCAGCTCTCCCTTTGAATAGAGCTCAATCCCTGTTTTCAGGAGTTCCGGAAAAGTCTTTAAGGAGGATATATAAGTTAGAAAATCTGAATAAAGAAGGTATTCATTTGCCCATCTAAAAGCTTTTTTAAAGACAGCTTTCTGGTTTTCCTCTGAAGTGGCTTCCGGTTCAAGAGCACTGATGGAATCCCATATAATACGATTGTAATTTTTATTTTCCGAGTTAAGAAGAAACATCACCACCCCCCAGGATTGAGCATAGAAGATATCCATTTGGGAGGCTAATGTATCTTTACCGGGATTTAAGAATTCTGCAAGGGGGATAAGACTGTGATTAGATTTTGATTCTTCGTAAAGAGTTTCTTCTTTTATCGCCGATTTAAGGGTATCCAGCCAGCTTAAGTTTTTCTGGTAAACGGCAACTTCGTGCTTGGAATCGTAAATGGTGTTTCCAAAGTATATTGCAAATCCACTTTGAATCCATAAAGGGGGATTTGGGATGAAGCTCTTCAAAAATTGTATAAAACCATTACGGATAAGTGAAGCATTGAAGCCGGCATCATCTTCTTTTACAAAGCCGACAAGTTCACTTCTCTTTGGATCAGAGTATTGTAAATATACAAAGTCCTCTTTTTTTTCTCCTATTATACTTTTAAGATAATCATCATAGAAATCTTTATTTGCAAAAACTCTGACTTTAAGCTTGAATTCCAGTGTATCTTCGTCAAAATGGAAATAGCTGTTAAAGAGCTCAAAAAAAGCATCCATTTTTGAAGCTGTTTCCTGGGCATGTTCCCTGCTGACTCCGGAAAAAACCTGGTAATATTTACCGTCTGCCTTGTGTACCGAAGCCACCTCCCCAAGAGCTGGAAGCACAAAATATAAGAGCATTGATGCGAGGGTAATGATTTTTTTCATTATAAACCTCCGGGTATATTTTATGTGCTATTTGTAGGTTTGTCAAATATTTATGATATATTCTCGATGGTTATGTTCATCTCCTTTATTACGATTCCGGTATACCTTTCGATATTTTCTTTGATATATTGCTGGAGATTGTGGATATTCCCGGACAACTGTGTACCGAAAGGTATCTGGACATGTATACCCAGCTTGAACTCATGAGTATCACTCTTAACAACTACCTTGTTTATCTTTATGGTGTTATCATATTCATTGATACAGTGCATTATCATCTGGGTTATGGCCGTCTGCGATATGGTAATTTTTCCGATATTGCTGTACTGAGGGCGTACAACGGCTTTTTCAAATACATGTGATTTTCTCAGCAGGGGAACCTTATTTTTAAGAAAAATTCTCACTGAGTCGTAAAAAATATGAGGGTAGTTTCTCCTTATTTCCAGAGCAGGAACGGGGATAACATGTTTGCCTTCCGACTTTCTGGAATGTATCGCCCTCTCGATTTCTTGCTGGCTTGCTACATCTTCAATTTTGATTATTCTTGAAGGTGCTGGAAGATCCAGACGTTCGGCAATTTTTTTTACCATGTTTATGGAGGTGCCGATAATAAGGATCCTCTTAAACTTCTCTTTCCTTAACTGGCTTTGAACCTGTTTACGGTGTTCGGTATCATCAAAAATGGCAGTTCGAATTGCTCCGAGGAAGGCCTTCTCTCTTTTTGCAGATTTTCCAGCAATAATCTTATTGTCCCTTATGAGCAAACCATCGTCAACTATTAGATTAATACCATATTTTTGAGCAACCAATTTGGCTCTAAAACTTTTTCCGGTACCGCTTTTCCCTACAAGGGCAAATACACTGATCCCCCTTAAGAGCCAGATAAGATGGTGAAAAAGCCCTTTCATAGAAATAAGATACAATTATTGAGGGATAAAATGAAGCAAAATCGAATCTATTTTTTATTTTTGGAAATAAAAAGGGCTAATTTTAAAATGATTCCATTTACTCTCTTCTCTGTGAAAAAATCTTTAAGCAGCTTTAGAGTTCCGGGGGGAGGTTTGGCATATAAAAAACGGAAACCCAGAAGTGGGTCTTCTTTCGGAAGTGTCAATCCTGCAGAATGAAGTATATACCCGCCTTTGAATGGTGAGCCACCGTATTTCCTGTCTCCGGTAAGAGGATGTCCATGGATGGCCGCACCGGCCCGTATCTGATGAGTCCTGCCGGTGTATATTGTTATCATACATAAACTTTTCTCCCTTTCGCTGATAAGAGGCGTTACCACAGATAAAGCCTTTTTCCCCCGTCCCGGTAATCCTTTCCTGGTGATTCTTGTTATACCCTCACGGATAAGGAAGTTTTCCCACTTCATTGTACCGGAAATCTTGCCGTCGAGTAGAGCCAGATAATGCTTCCGGCAGAGATTTTCATTTAACAGCTCCGAAAAACGTCTGGCTCCCTCAATTGTCTTTCCGAAGAGAAGGATACCGGTAGTATTTCTGTCCAGTCGATGGAGGGGGCCGGGCTTAAATGAAAGGGAAGTTCTTATTCGGGGGATGAGGTAGGAAGAAACCAACTCTTCCAGAGAGTTCCTGCCGTGAACAATCATCCCATGCGGCTTGTTCACTGCCAAAATGTTTTCGTTTTCAAAAACAACAATTTCATCTATTTTCGGTCTAAAAAGACTTTTATTAACCGGAGACTTTTTACATTCAATACGAGGGCTTAAATCTACAGGAATCTCGATTCTGTCATTTGCGTTTACTCTGCAGGAAGGGGGTACTCTTTTACTATTTAGGGTGATCTTTCCCTTTCTTAGATTCGCATAGATCTGATTTAAACTGCACTCAGGAAGGAGTTTCCTTACGACACGATCTATTCTCCGCCCGCAATCATCCATCCCTGCAAGGTAAGAGATAAATCCTTTGTCAGCAGGATTCCTGTCTTTCATCAGTATTTAATATAAAAATATCTGCATGTTCAGACTACAAGTTTAAAAGTGGAAAGACGGAGCTTAAAACCCGGTGTGTTTCTGGACGACGGGCAATATTGTATCTTGACAAATTACTGCAGTAACAGGAAACTGATAGCCAGATGCTCGAGGCGAATGCAAATCCTTTTTACAGCTTTCTTTACAGCCCCATATTCCTTTCAACCTTTTTTAGCTGGTTTATTGCCCAGATAATGAAATCTATCATCGAGGTGTTAAAAAAAAGACCCCATCCGGCAAAACTAATTTTAAAAACAATTTTCTGGACAACCGGAGGTATGCCAAGCAGTCATTCTTCGGTAGTTACGGCACTGGCTACCTCTGTAGGGTTTGAAGAGGGTATAGACTCGGCCTTGTTTATTGTTTTACTTTTTTATGGTCTTCTTACCATTAGAGATGCCCTGGGAGTAAGGAGGGCTGCAGGGTCTCAGGCAAAATTGATTAATCAAATGGGAAAGGAATTGAGTAATCGTTTTGGAATTACTGTGAAATCCGTAAAGGAGATTCATGGGCACACGACATCAGAGGTTTCGGTTGGAATTCTTATTGGATTCTTTATATCTGTTGCATTTTGTAATTTATAACTAAGTATATGTATGGTAAAAAGTTGAGACTTTCAATAGGGATACTACTTCTGTTGTGTTCGCTTTGTTTTGCAGTCATATTCTTAAGCAGTACTATCTCTCTTCTATCTCTACCTCTCACATATCCTGAAGTTCAAGCCTGGAAGGGATATTACACGTTGGGTGTCGAGGGTTCTGTTTCACTGAGAAAACTTAAGGATATGCTGAATATTAATAATACATGGCAAGTCATAAGTGAAGAAAGTAGTTCTATAAAGTTTTTTAATTTTAATAGTTTCGAAAATACCAGTATAAGCCGACTTCGCAGTCGACTTGACCCTCTCGATCCGCGTTTTGATCCCTATATGAAGGGTCTTAGAGGGTACTTTCATACTCAGTACAAAAAAAAGTCCTTTAACCTTATATATATAAAGAATAATCTTCATCCTTTCTCTTTTTATCTATCTGCATCAAGAACTCTTAAAGGATTGGGTGCAGATTGGTTTATTGCAGAGATAAATATATTAAGGCAAATATTTATCTCATTTCTCTTTGGAGTATTTGTTTTTCTTACTCTTTTATATGCTATGCATAGTCGAGATTTTGTTCTTTTACCAAACTTTTTACACGCGAAAAAACAAAATCTACCGAAATCCATAGCACATCGCAATCTTCCTCTCAGTTACGATCGAAGATTGCGATATGTAAAGTCATTTCAATATACCTTTATTGCGGGGAGTATACCGTGGTTCTTTGTGCTCATGACAGGAAGTTACAGGACCTTTACGGCTTCGGCCTTTATCTACTTCGGATGGTTGTTATTGAATCGGGAGTTTCTCTCTCAATTAAAAGTGTATCTTAATTACGGTAAGCACCATCTTGATTTCGAGAATTTGAAAAAAAGAGGGTTCTTTTTGCTTATCTCTCTTATATCGGCTGTTCTTCTTCTGCTTTTTCCCGATTTTTCTTTCTCCCGCCTGCTACCGATTTTTTTAGCCCTTTTTGCAACCCTTTCCCTTGCCCTTCATTCGGTAGCCCTTTTCATCTACAGGAGAAACAGACAGGAGCATCGTCTTTTTATCAGGGTACCCCTGGTTTCGGAAGAAAGGTTGAATGAGAGGAAAGGTATTTTAACCTGGGTGCCTCCTTTGATATTCGCTGCTGTTTTCCTTGGTCCCTTCGTTTTCTCTGCAGGTATATTTTTCAGGGAAGGGAGTATCCCCAAACCTGTTTCTTTCCCGGATATAAAGGATTTCTCATGGGCTTCTTTGGAACGTCTTGCAATACATGAAGACAGGAAAGAGCTTCCCAATTTATCGGATTATCTTATACACAGAGCCTTTCAGGAAGGTTTCCTATACAATAGAGAATACACCTTCCCCTCCAGAGAAGAGAAAATACTTTTATCTACTTTTAACAGGGTCGGAGACCGGATAGTAAGCTCTACCGTAGAGGTAAAGAGATTTAACCAGGAATGGTTTGATAAGGTAATTACAGAAGCCTATCAGGGAGGAATAACCAGATTACTGATGGATCAGGGAGTACCTGTTGGTACGGTTTATAAGCCTGTCGATAAAGTTCCCATTCCAAGGTTTTTTCTGTTGCTGCACGGTTTATTTTGTATAGTGATATTTTCACCCTATATTCTCAAGCATAACCATTTGACAGTCAGGGCTTTATATGGTATGAAAGGATTTGTATCAGGAAGAAAGAGTCAACCGGCATGAGAAGATTAAAAACATTTCCAAAAGGAGGAGTTCATCCTCCTGGCAATAAACATTTAACTTCAGGAAAAGCCATAATTAATGCAGCCATCCCGAGCATCTCTCGTATTCCGCTCCAACAGCATATAGGCAGTCCTGCCGAATGTTTAATCAATCCGGGAGAGAATGTAAAAGAGGGGATGTTGATCGGACGTTCCACCGGATTTATTTCTGCACAAATACACTCTTCAATACCCGGTGTTGTTAAGGAGGTTAGAGATATCTATCTGGCCAACGGGTTTAAGTCGAAGGGTGTTGTTATCGAGATGGAAGGAGAGTTTGATACTCTCGGAAAAAGGCAGGAGAAAAACAACTGGGAGAAACTGTCTGCAGAAGAACTTCTCAATATCATAGCCGATAGAGGAATTGTTGGGATGGGAGGGGCCACATTTCCAACACATGTTAAGTACAAGATCCCCAAGCATGCAAAAGTAGAGGCCTTTGTGGTAAACGGAACCGAATGCGAACCCTATCTGACTGCCGATCACAGGTTAATGCTTGAGAAAACCGAGGAGATTATGGAAGGGGCGCGAATAGTTGATAAAATATTAAATCCCGAAAAAATATACATTGCTATAGAGGCAAACAAGCTCGATGCTATAGAGGTAATGCAAAAGGCTGTTTCCCTGCTTAACAAACATGCAGAAGTAGTTCCTCTGGAGATAAAATATCCGCAGGGAGATGAGAAACAGCTACTAAAAGCTATTATAAACAGAGAAGTTCCCTCAGGCGGTTTGCCGATCGACATCGGAGCTGTGGTATCCAATGTAGGGACAATATTTGCAATATATGAAGCTGTAGTTATGGGTAAACCCCTTATAGAAAGGATTGTGACCGTTACCGGTGGGGCTATAAAAAACCCACAGAATCTAAAAGTCCGGATTGGCACTCCAATAGGAGACTTAATAGAAGAGTGCGGTGGTTTTTCGGAGATGCCCGTTAAGGTCGTGGCAGGTGGACCCATGATGGGATTTGCCATATATGAGCTGGAAGCTCCTGTAACAAAGGGTACATCCGGTGTAATTGCTCTAACAAAAAAAGAAGTTAAATCAAATAACCAGACACCCTGCCTTAACTGCGGTAGATGTATCACAGTCTGTCCAATGGGTTTAAATCCTACCCTGCTATTTAAAGAAATAGATCACATGGACTATGATTCTGCAATGGAAGAAGGGCTTATGGACTGCAAGGAATGCGGCTGTTGCGCTTTCATGTGCCCAGCCCATATACCCCTCGTACACGGTATGAAGCTGGGCAAGTATATGGCAAAAAAGAAGAAGGAGAAGGGATGAACAGAGAAGTAGACCTGCTTGTAACAACCTCTCCACAAATCCATCATCCAGATTCTACTGCAAAAATAATGTGGACTGTTGTCATCTGCCTTGTTCCTGCAGGAATCTGGGGAGTATTTCTTTTCGGAGGGAAGGCATTACTTGTTATCATCAGTTCAATCGTTTCGGCTCTCGTAACCGAGTTTATAATCGCAAAGTTATTGAAACGCTTCACCGTGCTTGATGGAAGTGCTTTCCTAACGGGTTTACTGGTCGGTTACAACATGCCTCCGGGAGTTCCACTCTATATTCCTGCAATCGCATCTATTTTTGCCATTGCGGTAGTAAAATGGACTTTTGGTGGGCTTGGTGCCAACTGGATGAACCCCGCTCTGGCAGGAAGGGTATTTGTCTTTTTCTCCTGGACAGGTTCTATGACAAACTGGAGGGTTCCCAGATTTTTAACCACTCATGTTGATGGTGTAACCATGGCCTCTCCACTGGGATTTATCAAGGCAGGACTTTACGATTTTACCGGTACCTCTCCAGGACCAATTGCATTCTTAAAGGCCGGGGGATATCCTTTAAGCGCATTAGACCAGTCGGTTACTAACTGGATCAACACGAGTGTGTTGAATCCTCTGGGTGCATCTCTAAAAGGCGGATATGTAGATCTATTTCTGGGTATCGTACCGGGATGTATAGGGGAAGTTTCTGCTCTTCTACTTTTACTCGGTACTGTATACCTTTTTATTAAAAAAATTATCACCTGGGAGATTCCTGTCTCATACCTCTTTGTCTTTGGATTGCTTATATGGATATTTGGCGGCTTAAGGTTTAACAACGGACTTTTTACCGGAGATGTAATGTTTAATTTCTTTACAGGAGGGCTGATACTGGGAGTATTTTATATGGCCACCGACATGGTAACCTCCCCGCTTACAACAAAAGGGAAACTCATTTTTGGTGCCGGTGCCGGTTTTATGACATTTTTAATCAGGGTATACGGTTCATTTCCTGAAGGGGTCTCCCTTGCCATAATTTTTATGAATATATTCGTTCCTTTAATTAATAAGTATACAAAACCAGTTCGTTTTGGCGTCTCTCCCAGAGGAGGCGGAAAATGAAAGACATAATTAAAATCGGCGGAAAACTGGCTATTATCTGTGCTACCGCTGCAATAGCTCTGGGTCTGGTAAATGCAATAACCGAACCCGTTATAGAGGAGGTAAAGAAGAGGAGACTGGAGGAGGCTCTGGCCAGGGTGGTGAAAGAGGGTCAGGTGGAAGAAATCCGTACCGTAGAACGGGATCAAATAGAAGGTTACTATCCTGTAACCGATTCAGAGGCTGAGATAATAGGATACGTGGTAAAGCTGATTGGTTTAGGTTACGGAGGGGATATGCACCTTCTTGCAAACTATGCACCTGATGGGACCTTAAAGGATGTAGTGCTGATGGAGAATAAAGAAACACCAGGTCTCGGAAAAAAGGCGGAAAACCCTCAGTATATGGAGATGTTTATTAAAGCAGGCGGAGGGAGAGAGATTCCCACGAGAAAGGACATGCTAAGTCGGGAAGATGCCGATTCCGTTACAGGAGCAACCATTACTTTTATGGGTATTGCAAACGCACTTAAGGCTGGATCGGATTTTATAATGGAACTTGAGAGGGAGTGAATGATAAAAGAGTTTACAAAAGGTCTTATAAAAGAAAATCCAATTTTCATTATAGTATTGGGTCTCTGTCCGGCTCTTGCCGTTTCCACTCAGGTTGTAAACGCTCTTGGAATGGGGGCCGGAGTAATATTTGTATTATTAGGTTCCAACATATTTGTTTCGCTGCTTAAAAATTTTATCCCGCCCAGGGTTAGAATACCCTCTTATATAGTCATCATAGCCTCCTTTGTTACGGTAGTAGATCTTCTTATGAAGGCCTATACACCAACACTCTCCGATAATCTGGGTGTTTTTGTTCAACTGATTGTTGTAAACTGTATAATCCTCGGAAGAGCAGAGGCATATGCAAGTAAAAATACTCTGGGCAGATCGGTGCTTGATGCTCTTGGAATGGGCGTAGGCTTTACCCTCGGCTTGCTTCTTATAGCACTCGCCCGTGAGGTTCTGGGAGCAGGGACGATCACCCTGTTTCCGATGGGTAATTTCAATGGAACAATCAGAATCCCGGGTCTGGTTGAATCTCCTGCCCGTGTATTGGCTCTTGCAACCGGTGCACTTCTTGTGGTGGGATACTTTAAGGCTCTTTTCAACTGGATGGAAACAAGAAAGAAGGGAGGTGCATAATGACATACGTGGGGATTATCATCACCTTTGTATTTATTGAGAACTTCATACTTACAAAATTCCTCGGCTTGTGCCCCTTTATAGGGGTATCCAGGAATGTGGAATCTGCAGTTGGAATGGGATTCGCCGTAATATTTGTTATGTCTCTTGCCTCGCTTATAACGTGGGCAATTTATAATCTTATCCTGATTCCTCTAAATATTACATTTTTGCAGACTATAACTTTTATTCTTGTGATTGCGTCGCTGGTTCAGTTTGTAGAGATGACCATACAAAAAATATCACCACCTCTTTACAGGGCTCTGGGAATTTATCTTCCCCTGATTACCACCAATTGTGCAATACTGGGCATTGCCCTGATTGCCGTACAGTACGAGTACGATGCCATGGGCAGTTTTATCGCCGGATTCTCGGCAGGGGTGGGGTTTTTCCTGGCCCTTCTGCTAATGTCAACAATCAGGGAGAGACTCGATCTGGAGTGGGTTCCAAAGCCATTCAGGGGAGTCTCGATAGCTTTTATTTCCGGTGGCTTGATGGCTCTGGCATTCATGGCTTTTGATAAGGCTCTTTTGAGAAATCTAATAGGATAAGGGAGTTAGTATATGCCTCTTTTAAAAATCCTGTATTCTTTCATTTCGGTAACTTCTATAGGAGGAGTACTGGGTCTTGGTCTTGCTATCGCATCAAAGCTGCTTCAGGTAAAGAGAGATGAAAAGTTGATGAGCTTAGAGGAAACACTACCCGGTCTCAATTGCGGAGCATGTGGATATGCGGGTTGTTCTCAGTATGCAGAGGCTATTGTAAAGGAAAATGAGGAACTTACCCTTTGTGGTCCCGGCGGCCAGGATACCGCTTCCGAACTTGCAGATTTAATGGGCGTAAAAATAGAGATATCCATTGAAAAAAAGGTAACACAGGTTCATTGCAGGGGAGGACAGGCTACATCTGAATATTTATACTCATACAGGGGGGTTATGGATTGTAATGCTATGTATCTCCTTTTCGAAGGAGATAAGGTATGCAAGTACGGATGTCTTGGACTTGGTAGCTGTATAAAAGTCTGTCCGACCGATGCAATTGATTATGATGAAGAAGGTCTTGTGTGGGTCGACAGGGATAAATGCATATCCTGCGGTAAATGTATCGATGTTTGTCCAACAGGTGTGATGAAATGGGTTCCCTATTCTGCAGACTACATTGTGGCATGTAATTCCCGGGATAAAGCCAGTGTGGTCAAAAAATACTGTTCTGTCGGTTGTACAGGGTGCAAGAGATGTGAGAAAAAATCACCGGAGGGAGGATTTGTTGTTGAGGATTACCTGGCTACAATAGATTACAAGGCAAAGGGAGAGCGGGAAAATGCAGCAGATGATTGTCCTTCGAAGTGTATTATCCCTGCAGTGAAAACAGCCACTAAAGTAAGCACTTAATTTTTTAGACAAAAGTTTTTTATTCTGACAGTAACAGCAGAAGGGACGAAGGGTGGGCAGCAGAAAGAGCAAACGAAAAAACAAATGAGTAAAGTAAGACTTATTTTTGGTACTTACAACAGTCTTCCGATGGGTAGTTACGATTATGTTTTTGAAAATGCCTATCAGAAAGCATACAAACCTTTTCTAACAGTTCTCTACAATTTTCCGGATTTCCCGGTAACAATGTACTACTCGGGTGTAGTGCTGCAATGGCTGGAGGAGAAACATCCCGAGTTTCTTATGCTGGTTGAGGAAATGGTAAAGAGAAAACAGGTAGAGCTGCTGGGGGGTGCCTTTTATGAACCTGTTCTTTCGATTATTCCCGTTCCGGATAGACTCGGTCAGATAGAATCTCTTACCACTTATATTAGAAAACATTTTGGAAAGAAGCCCAGGGGAAGCTGGATTCCCGAATTGGTTTGGGAGCCATCCCTTGCCTCAATTTTAAATAACAGTGGAATGGACTATATTTTCCTGGAAGATTTCCGTTTTCTCCATGCCGGCTTCAAGGAGGAAGAGCTTTACTATCCATGTTTGACCGAAGATCAGGGTAAAGTAATTACAGTTTTCCCTCTCTCCACACATTTCAGAGAAATTATTCCTTCCCAATCACCCGAATCGATAGTAGAGAAGATACTTTCGATTGGTCTGCAAGAAAAGGAACCACTAATATCACTTATCGATACGGGAGATAAGTTCGGACTGTATGAAGGCACCTACAACTTGTGTTATAGAGAAAAATGGCTTGAAAGTTTTATTAACCTTATTTTGCAGAACAGTGAGGTTATCGATCCTGTTAGTCCCTTAAGATTTTTAAGAACAACCAAACCAAGAAAAAAAGGATATTTCGGGAGCTCCTCTTACGAGGATATGATGGGTTGGGTTAAAACACCAGATCGAATTAAAAGTAATAATTTTCTTAAAGGGAGCTATTTCCGGCAGTTCCTTTTGCGATATCATGAAAGCAATCTAATATACTCAAAGATGATTTACACTCATATACTGACCAGTCAAATCAGGGGGGATAAATCGAGAAAAAAGGCTGCCAGAGAGGAGTTGTGGAAGGGACAATGCAACCATGCCTATTGGCCGGGTAGTACAGGCGGGTTATACGAAAATCATCTTCGTAAGGCTGTGTACTATTCACTGATAGAGGCAGAAAAGATTACCCACGAAAAGGGGATATTCATCCCTTCGATAGTAACTGCCGATTTCGATATGGATGGTGAGAAAGAGTTTTTATATCAGGGCCATGAATTAAATGCCTATGTGCATACAAACGGGGGAGTGCTTTTCGAGCTTGATTATCTATCAACATCATGGAATTACCTCGATACTCTGTCCAGATATCGCGAACCATATCACCAGAAAGATATGGAAAACACTGGATACGACTGGTATATGCGAAAGGCTTTCATAGATCACTTTCTATCCCAAGAAGATTCTATTAATGCCTTTGATACAATGACATATACGGAACTTGGAAATTTCGTTGAAGCACCTTACAGAGTGAGAGAGTTTAACAGAGAACAAAAGGAGATTCAGCTCCGAAGGAAAGGTACAATTTTTCTTAACCAGAAGAGCAACTCATTTGAGATAATAAAAAAATATTCCTTTTCAAATAACTATGTTGAAGTCCTTTATACTCTAAAAAACTTATCCGACACCTTTCTGGATATTTTTTTTGCCTCTGAAATAAACTTAAGCTTTCGCTCAAGAGAAGAAACCATGCTTGGAATATTTCCACGAGTATCGGGCGAAAAAAAACCTATATCTTCAAATATGGAAGAAGTTTCAGGAATAAAGGAACTGCTTCTGGAAGATCTTTACAACAAGGTTCGGATTACCCTAACCGCTTCGGATCCCTTTGATTTGTGGAGCTTGCCTGTAGAAACAGTAGCTAGGACTGCCTACGGTTATAAAAATATTTACCAATCTTCCTGTTTTTTACCTCGTTGGCGGCTCGATTTCTCTGCCGGAGAGGAGCGGAGGATTTGTCTTGGCATCAATTTTGAAAAGCAAGGGCTCTAATCTCGTTCTCCGAGAAGAGTTTTAAGCTCTCTTATTTCGGTCACCAACTTTGCCCTGTCCATATTTTGAAATTTCCTCGGAACCATCTCTCTGCTTGTGCATTCCAGTACGGCCACCAGATTTTGTAGTTCTATTTCATGGGGATAGGAGGGAGGAACGAAATCGCGGATAGTCTCTTCAAGATCGTTTTTGGTTATAATTGTATGGTTGTTCATTGCAGCATTAAACTTTGCCCTGATAAGTATGGATTCGAGATCGGCTCCGGAGAAATCAAATCGATATTTCTTGAATAGATCGGTAATTGTTAATTTCTGCATTTTAAGCTTAAGTTTTTTTACAAGGGTTTGAAAGAGCTCTTCCTTTTCTTCAAAAGTTTCGGGATAGAAGAGGGCAAGATGTTCCTCTGCTCTTCCCTGACGTTTGAGGTCTATAGGAAGAAGATCGGGTCTACATGTTATTAAAAACCAGATTATCTTTCCACGATACTCCGTGTTTCCCATAAAGGAGGCTATCTGGGCAAAGACCCTGTTGCTGGTCCCCGAATCCCCCTCCTGGTTTCTGTTTCCCAGGAAGGCGTCGGCCTCATCTATCATTACCCCCACCGGAGCCATGGCCTTCAAGATATTTAAGACTTTCTCCACGTTGGCTTCGGTTACACCTTGCCATTTGGAGCGAAAATTACGAAATTTAACCATCGGGATTCCGATCTCTCTGGCAAAGGCTGTGACCATGAAAGATTTTCCAGTTCCTACAGGACCGGCTATAAGATAGCCCATGGGAAGCACATCAAGGCGTCCCTGCTTTATCGCTCTGGCAGCACTCTTGAAACGTTTCTTTACAAAATCATGACCGGAAATCATGGACAGATCGTGCTTTGTCTCGAGAAACTCCAGCAATCCGGCCGCCTCATTTTCTATTATCTCCTTTTTTTTCTCTCTTAAATAGTCGAGACTTATCGGTCTGTCTTCTTGATAGGACTCTGCTGCAAGCTGGTTGAGGTTGACCAGATTGAGCCCGCTTGTGATACTGGCAACCCGAGAGGGCGAGAGACCCCGCTCTAAAAGCAGTATCCCCTCTCTATGGAGGAACTCGAGAAAGCTCTTGCGAACATTTTCATCTGGAATGGGAATATTTACTTTTACCGTACTCGGAGAGCTCACTATCCGGGTACTCAGGTCGGTGAGATTTTCTGTAAGGAGGATAACCGATACATCTCTACGAGTAAAAATAGGATCATGAGACCAGCGCTTAAGTGTAACCAGACAGTACCTGTCATCTTCTTCCATCCTGCCTATTTCGTTGTTGGGAATAATAGTCTCGGCATAATCGATGATTAAAACTATCCTCAGTTTTTTCGGTATTTCCTTTAGGAAGTACTTCTCAAGGTACGAGAAAGCTTTAAATGGATCCGCAGAGGTAAAATCTGAAGGATCGGCATCTTCGAAGGTACTGCACATTGTTTGCATGTAGGTTTTCTTCATCTCCGGTGTGCAGAAGTTTATACCCGAGGATCGATCGTAGAATATTATTATGTCCCTGTTACCGAAGAGAACCTCGGAGATGTACTCCTGTATTCGAACAAAGATAAACTCTCCCTCGAGCATTTTATGGGGGAGAAAATCTCTTATATTACCATGTACGATGTAAAGATTGGAAGTTTTGGAACAGTATTTATAAGATAACTCCTGGGCCCAGCTTGGCAGTATTTTTATAAAATCGAGATTTTTTACAATTAATTGTTCCGCCATTTTCCCCTCCCGGACGGCTATTTAATTATAGGATGAAAAACTACAGAAGTCAACTGATTATAAGAGGTTGACAACTATAAAGCTGGAACTTTGATGTTGTCCTGACGAGGTTTACAGAAACTCTAATAATCGGTTTGGTTGTTCTGTCCTGACAAGACAACAATAAAATTACGGATTTCGTGCCTTATGTTGGTACACGCTAAAGGAATTTAATTGCAACTGAGAAGGACATTCTTGAGCAGTAGACAGAAAAATGGTATATAAACCCCAGGAATACTCTGCGGATAGAATTACAATTGTGTAGAGGAAGAAGATTCCGATTGATGAATATAAATGTTTTTACAGACGGCGGCTGTTCAATTAACCCAGGCCCGGGGGCATGGGCATATATTATCGATGCAAACGGAAAAAAAAGGAGGTCTTCCGGAGGGGTTCCAGATACCACCAACAACAGAATGGAATTAACTGGTGTAATCGAAGCCCTGCAGTATATTTTGACACATAAAGAATGGCAAAAAGGCCACATCAACGTATATACAGACTCACAGTATGTAAAAAAAGGTATAACCGAATGGATAATCCGCTGGGAAAGAAACGGATGGCTTACCAGTAATAGAAAACCGGTAAAAAACAGAGATCTCTGGGAAAAGTTGAAATTACTGACCGAATCTCTCTCTATAAAGTGGAACTGGATCAAGGGGCATGAGGGAGAGGAATTAAACGAGGAATGTGACCGTATGGTCCGGGCAGAAATAGAAAATATTAAAAGAAAGTTTGAATCAAATAGCTAATTTCTCCTGTATATAGTATATACAGGAGGCTATATGATTATAACCAGTTATGTTCCGGCAGGGTTTGATGGAGAGGTGGTATGGGTAGAGGTAGATATACGAAGAGGTATACCTGGAATCGATATAGTGGGACTTCCCGACGGAGCCGTTAAAGAGGCAAAGGAGAGGGTAAGGGTTTCTGTAAGAAACAGTGGATATTCCTTTCCCCCGGACAGAATTCTTATAAACCTTGCTCCTGCCGGAGTTCGTAAAGAAGGTGCATCCTTTGACTTGCCCATGGCAGTTTCGATTTTGCACAGATCCGGTCAGATCCCACCACTTAACGGATTTAGAATGATGCTTCTTGGAGAGCTTCAACTGTCCGGGAGGGTTAGACCAGTAAAGGGAGTTCTCTCTGCTGTAGCCTCGGGGCTTAAAAAGGGTATAGGGATGTTCTTTGTTCCCTGGGAGAACTTAGAGGAAGCTCTTGCCCTCAACGAAGGAGAGATTTTTGGGGTTAAAACCCTGCGTGAATCTGTTAATGTTTTAAAATCCATATCGGCAGGGGAAAGACCGGAAAAGGTAAGCACACAGAAATTAAAAAACAAAGAGCATAATCATCATGCAGGAGATTTCTCCGATATCAAGGGCAACCGGTTTTTGAAACGTGCCCTTGAAGTTGCCGCAGCGGGAATGCACCATGTGTTTATGTTTGGTCCGCCTGGAAGTGGGAAAACTATGGCGGCAAGGAGGCTTCCCTCCATACTTCCCCCCCTCTCCAGGGAGGATTCTATTACTGTTACACGAATCTATTCCCTTGCAGGCAAACTTCGCGCTCACGAAAGCTTGCTAACACGACCTCCATTCAGATCCCCCCACCACTCGGCAACCCAGGAAGGTTTAATAGGCGGAGGACGGGTGGTAAAACCGGGAGAAGTTTCTCTGGCTCACAGGGGAGTCCTTTTTCTGGACGAAGCTCCGGAGTTCAGAAAGAGTCTGTTGCAGGGTCTGCGTGAACCCGTAGAGAAGGGCAGGGTGGACATAGCAAGGGCTGGGGCGAGTTACTGGTTTCCTGCAGAGTTTCAATTGATTATGGCCGGTAATCCATGCCCCTGTGGTAATTTGGGTAAAGACAACGGTATCTGTGTTTGCAGTGCTCAGGAGATCAACCGTTACTGGAAAAAACTCGGCGGTGCTCTTCTCGATAGGATAGATATTCGGATACCTTTAAAACCCGCTCCACCGGAGCAGATTCTTTCGGGAGAGGAGGAATCGAGCAGGCAAATAAGGGAACGTGTTGAGAGGGCCATAAAGATACAGGAGAGGAGATTCTCCCATTCCACATTTTCCAGAAACTCGAGAATGACCGCAGACTGTGTAGAAAGGTACTGTAGCCTTTCAAAAGAGACTGCCAAGATTTTTGTTGATGCAGTAAAGAAGCTCTCCCTCTCCTCAAGAGCCTGCCATTCTGTTTTAAAGGTAGCCAGAACCATTGCCGACCTCGAAGGGACGGCCGAGATAAAAAATACCCATATCCTGGAAGCCATTCAACACAGAAGATACGGCGAAAACGATATTTTCTGGAATGTTATATGATATGGAAGCGACCGTATAGTTGGCGAAATTAACCACATTCTATATATTATATTTAGGGCTGGCGCTCTGCGCAGCCTTCAAAACCTGAATTGGAGTTGACAGTCCTCGCTAAGCTTCACCTGCAGCTCAATTCGGTTCTATGGAGGTTATAAATGCGATTCTATTCTCGCAGACAGGTAGTCCTCATATCAGTCTCAAGTGTATCGGTAACTCTACTGCTTGCTCTCGGTTTTGGTTTTCTCCTGTTTCGCCAGACTCCCGGTCGGGTGGAAGATATTGACTACGATTTAAGCCACAAATCTTTAAGCTCCGGTTCTTTCCTTTCACACGATTTATACACAGTTCAATCCACAGAGCGCTACAACGAAGCAGAGCTTGAAAATATCAGAGTTTATGAGCGACTCAACGAAGGAGTGGTAAACATAACTACAGAAATTGTAACTTACAACTGGTTTCTCGAGCCTGTTCCCAGAGAGGGGGGAAGCGGTTCGGGTTCAATCATAGACAGGCGAGGATATATTCTTACAAACAAGCACGTAGTGGCAAATGCCTATAAAGTATTTGTATCCCTGGCAAACGGTAAGCAGTACGAAGGTAAGGTTATAGGAGTAGATCCGGAGAATGATCTTGCAATAGTAAAGTTTGAACCGGATGGATCAGATCTGACAGTAATACCCTTTGGCGATTCATCAAGTTTAAAAGTTGGACAGAAGGTGCTTGCAATAGGCAATCCCTTCGGATATGAGCGCACCTTAACCACGGGTGTTGTCTCCGGTCTGGGTCGTCCTGTAAGAACCAGTTCAGGGCTTGTTATTCGAGATATGATTCAGACAGACGCCTCCATCAATCCCGGAAACTCGGGAGGGCCTCTCCTTAACTCCAGGGGTGAGATGATCGGAATAAATACCATGATCTATTCACCTTCCGGAGGTTCCATAGGGATAGGCTTTGCCGTTTCCGTCAACGCCGCAAAGAGGGTTGTGCCCGAGCTAATCGAGTACGGAAAGGTAAGGAGGGGATGGATTGATATTGTACCGGTTCAACTTTTTCCTGAATTGGTCCGGTATGCCCGCCTTCCTGTATCCGAAGGTATTCTTGTCTCACGTGTCATTGAAGGGGGAAATGCAGAGAAGGCTGGAATCAGGGGCGGAAGAACGCCTGTTCGGTACGGAAGGTCCACCATCTACCTTGGTGGTGATATTATAGTAGAGGTGGATGGAATGGAGGTTGGCTCTCTTGCAGATTTGTACAGTGCTCTTGAAGATAACAAACCCGGGGAGAGGGTTTCCGTTGTTGTATACAGAAACAACAGAAAGAGAGAGTTTTTTCTTGCTCTATCGGAAAGGCCTGAAAGATACTATCTAGAATAGAGATTTATCGGTAATCGCAGTGTGAGGTAAATGAGAAAGTTTAAGGTCGTATCGGAGTTCGAACCGGCGGGAGACCAGGGTAAAGCCATAGAAGCTCTCTCAGAAGGAGTAAAGAGGGGATATCCTTTCCAGACTCTTAAGGGTGTAACCGGCTCAGGCAAGACTTATACCATGGCCAAGATTATAGAGGCTGTGCAACTCCCCACGCTGGTAATTTCTCATAATAAAACACTGGCGGCCCAGCTTTACAGAGAGTTTAAGGAGTTTTTTCCCGAAAATGCAGTAGAGTACTTTGTATCCTACTATGATTACTATCAACCGGAAGCATACGTGGCTTCAAAGGACCTTTACATTGAGAAGGACGCCTCTATCAATGAGGAAATAGACAGACTGAGACTCTCTGCAACCTCCTCCCTCATGGACAGGAGAGATGTACTCGTAGTAGCCACGGTTTCGTGTATCTACGGATTGGGCAATCCTTCCACATTTAGGGAGATGCGTATCAGATTGGAGTTGGGACAGGATTGTGATATCCGACAGGTTTGCAGAAAGCTTGTTTCTCTACAGTATGAGAGAAACGATTCAGTTTTGACAAGAGGCTGCTTTCGGGTAAAGGGGGATGTACTGGAGATCTTTCCTGCTTACCTTAAAGATGCTTACCGGGTGGAGCTTTCCTGGGATGAGATCGAACGGATACGAAAAATCCATCCGCTTACAGGTGAGGCACTGGAGGAGCTGGATGTATGTACAATTTATCCTGCTAAACACTTTGTTATACCGGAACCCCAAATAAAAGAGGCATTAGCCAATATTCGGGAAGAATTAAGAGAGCGATACGAGGAGTTCCTCTCCACAGGTAAGCTTGTGGAGGCACAGCGTCTTAAAACGAGAACCGAGTATGACCTGGAGATGCTTGAAGAGATGGGATACTGTCCGGGTATTGAGAATTACTCCCGTCACTTAAGTGGAAGAAAAGAAGGGGAAAGGCCGGCGGTCCTTCTGGATTATTTCCCCGAAAACTTCCTTACATTCATAGATGAATCCCACGTAACCCTGCCCCAGATAGGAGGAATGTACGAAGGAGACCGCTCTCGCAAGCTTTCTCTGGTAATGCATGGGTTCCGGCTCCCCTCCGCATTGGACAACCGACCTCTCTATTTCGAAGAGTTTGAGAGTCTTCTCGATCAGACAATTTTTGTCTCCGCAACCCCAAGAGAGGAGGAGATTGCCAGATCTGAAAAGGTGGTGGAACAAATCATCCGCCCTACAGGTCTTCTGGATCCAGAGATAGAGGTTAAACCAAGTGAGGGCCAGATGGAAGATCTATACTCAGAGATAAGGAAAAGAATTGATGCAGGGGAGAGAACTCTTGTTACCACCCTTACTAAAAAAATGGCAGAGGATCTTTCAGGTTATTTTTCCGATCTCGGTTTAAAAGTTCGATATCTCCATTCAGATATCGAGACTATAGAGAGAGTGGAAATCCTTAAGGAACTTCGTCTCGGAAACTTCGATGTTCTGGTGGGGATAAACCTGTTAAGAGAGGGCCTGGATCTGCCGGAAGTTTCACTAATTGCAATTCTGGATGCCGATAAGATAGGGTTTTTACGTTCTTCCGTCTCTCTTATTCAGATAATCGGCAGGGCAGCAAGAAATGTCAATGGAAAGGTGATAATGTATGCAGATTGCATTTCAGATTCCATGAAGGAAGCTATGGATGAGACAAATCGAAGGAGGAAGATCCAGGAAGAGTATAATAGAAGACACAACATAACCCCCGTTACCATTAAAAAGGCGGTCTACGATATTCTCAAGCGAAGAAAAGAGGAGAAAAGGCAGTCGAGCAGAATATCCGTAGAGTTAATGGAAAAAAGTTACAACCTCATAATACCAAGGGAGCGGGAAAAGCTGATCAGGGCTTTGGAGAGAGAGATGTTTGAACATGCAAAAAACCTGGAGTTTGAGCAGGCTGCATTCATAAGAGATGAGATAAACAGGATTAAGAGAGGAGATTTTAAGCCCGTTAAAGAAGACTTTTTAATGAGCAGGTAAACTCAATTAGCGGAAAATAGAATAAAATCAACGGGGCCTCCGGAAACATGGGGACAGAAACGGTAATCGCTGCCTACGAGTCTGTTCCACTTCTTTTCGATGCTTTCTGCAACGTAATGATAGCTTTCATTTAAAGTAATTATTTCATCTCCGTTTATATCTGCGTATTTTCCCGATTCGAGAAAGTAAAACGTAAATACCCCGTGCCCTATATTCCCGTATTCCCAGCTAAACTCTCTCTCTCCTGCTGCTGCCATGACCGCAGCCTGGGATGAAGGAACATCCGAATCTTCGATATCAGGAAGTTTTAAGAAAAGAGTCAGAGTCTTTTTAAAGGTTGTATTTTGTGATTCAAGATCGGCTTCCGAGAAATTGTGGGGAACGGCATCGATGTTAAACGTAGAACCTATAAAACCTCCGGAATTACAGGCATCTATTAAGATGATCTTTTTATATCCGGGAATATCGGCGATAATCACTGCAAGCTCATCGTCATAGATCGCCTTCTCAAGAGATTCAATCCCATTAACCCGAAGAGATCCGTGCAGAAATATCCACTCATTATCGCTATCACCCCAGAAAGGTTCTGTGGGTGTTAAGGTTGAATTTGAGTTATGGATATCGCTGTCCTGTGCACCATGTCCTGAGAAGTAAAAGACAAACCTCTCCCCCATCTGCATTGAAGTTTTAAGTGTATAAACGTCTTTTAGAAGTTGCTCTTTGGTAGCATCTTCATCGGTTCTAAGCATTACCTCGTATCCCTTCTTCTCGAAGAGCTCTGCCACAGCTTTTGCATCATCATCGGGGTATGTAAGATTGTTGCCCACTCCTTCTGGATAATTAGTATCGTATATTGATACACCGTATATCAAAGCGAAACCTTCGGGAATACCGGAAACCCCTAGATTGCAGGAAGAGAGAATCAGTAAGAGAAAAACAATAGTCAGCTCGGAAACTCTTTTAATCATACTCCCATCCTCGTGCAAAGGGATTCGAGATAAGAGAAAGACCTATTCCTGCAGAAAACGAAAATACCATATCTCTTCTAAAATTATATCGGAGGGGGAAGGTAAGTCTTATCCTCCATGGAACATTTTTATCGGCATGGGAAAACTCAATAAAGGGGTCTAAGGCCAGAGCAGGGTAAAAGAAGTATAATCTGGTCAAGCTATACTGGGAGAAGTTGCCTTCTCCGCCCACCCTTATCCCCCACCATACTACTACCGAACCGGTATGGGGTAAGAACTGTATCTTGCCATCCAGATATAAGCCTCCTGTAATATTACCATGACCACGATATATAATGCCTTCCACAGGAAAAGAAGCATGTACCCGGTTCAGTCCCCCGGAGATGGATGCGGCAAAGTTTTCGAAAATATTAAGCTGGGCTCCCCAACTGATTCTCTCACCTGTCTGAACGGCGGTGGGGAACCTGGAATCCTTTACTATATTGAAATTCATTGCCGCGGTTGTAAATTGAGCTATGCTTAAGTTTTTACCGCAAAGGGGAAAATAAGAAATGACAAAGAAGAAGAAAAATGATATAAATTGTTTAGGCATTAACGATAACATGCAATGATTTAGAAAGATTTTCAAGGAGTATATGAAGATAACAGCAAAATACATCTGTTTTTTTGCCTTTGTTTCATTGTTTTTTCTATTTTTTACTTGCAAGAGAGAGGAAAAAATTACAGCTATAGAGCTCCCCCCCACTCCGGTTCTTTCGGCTCAGAGCAGTTGGGGTGTGGTTACATCGGCTCATTTGAGATTAAGAGAAGAACCTACCATCAATTCTAAGGTTATCACTACCTTGTGGAAGGGGTATGTGGTGGAGATCTTTTCAAAGAGGACTCACACAGAGACCATAGAAGGTAAGACCGGTCACTGGTATCAGGTGGTGTTTCAGGGGTTAAACGGGTGGGTTTTCGGTGCATATATTGATCTTTACAGCTCAAAAGAGAGAGCCGAGAAGGCTGCTGCGGAGTTGAAGTAGTGGATGCTGTCCTCAACACTCTTTTACCCTTTGTGCTTCCCCCTCTTGTAGGAGCTTTAATTGGTTATATTACAAACTACATAGCAATACGCATGTTGTTCAGACCCCTCACCGAGAAGAGATTTCTGGGAGTTAAACTTCCTCTTACTCCGGGAATAATCCCAAAGCGAAGGTATGAGCTTGCCGAAAGCATAGGAAGGATGGTATCAAGAGAATTGCTCACAGAAGATACGGTATTATCGAGAGTTCGTTCTGAAAACTTTAAGAAAAGTGTAAAGGGCGGTATTTCGAATCTTACCACCAATATATTAAATACTCCTATGAAACATCTCTTACCGGACAGCTCATCGAGCGCACTCCTTTCAGAAGATTTTTTCCGGTTTATAAACGGTTTTTTCTTCTCTGAAGCATTTTCACTTATTTTCAAAGATGTAATTGCAAATACGGTTCGCCATCTATTCTCATCGGAACTAAAGACTCTGTTCACACATATGCCGGATAAAGAACGGATGATTTCCGCAATTCTTGAAACTATGAGCTCCGAAGAGATGAGGGACAAGTTCCTTTTGTGGCTAAACAGCACTCTGAAGAGACATGCAGATGATAATACAAAAATTGGAAAGTTTCTGCCGGTGGAGGGAGTTGAAACTCTCTGTGAGCTTCTGGAAGATCTCTATCCTCACCTGTTTGGTTCTTTCATTGGTTGGTTGAGAAAAAACAGTACCAGAGAGGAGTTGGAGATAAGGGGGAGATTTCTACTTCGGGATATACTGGATAAACTAACCGTATTTCAAAAAATCATAGTATCAGCCGGACAGTACGACAGAACTCTGGATGAAAGGATGCCCGAAATTGTAAA
>QNBH01000020.1 GCA_003645645.1 Spirochaetota bacterium
ATGTGCAGCTCCTTAAGCTGTTCTTCGCTTACCTCGGAGGGAGTTTCATCCATAAGTGAAAGACCAAGGGTGGTTTTCGGAAAGGGTATTACCTCTCTTATTGTATTCTCTCCCGCCATAATCATCACAAGGCGGTCGAGACCAGGAGCTATACCACCGTGTGGAGGAGGGCCGTACTTGAAGGCTTCGAGCAGAAAGCCGAAACGTTTTTGAGCCTCTTCCTCTGTGAACCCTACTATGTTAAAGATTCTCTGCTGAAGTTTTGGATCGTGAATCCTGATGGAACCGGAGGCAAGTTCAAATCCATTACACACCAGATCGTAGACTTCTCCGATAACCGAACCTGGATCGTCTTCTAGAATATCAATGTATTTCTCCTGGGGCATGGAGAACATGTGATGTGCAGGCTGCCATTTATTCTCCTCTTCGTTCCATTCGAAAAGGGGAAAGTCGATTATCCAGCAGAACTTAAAAATCTCGGCGTTTTTCAGGTTAAGATCCTCAGCCAGCTTATTCCTAACTGCTCCCATGGACAGGCATGCCCTTCTCCAGGTGTCTCCTGTGAGGAGAATCAGGTCGCCCTTTCTGGCTTTAAGCTCTGATATTATTGCCCTGGCTTGATCCTTAAAAAATCTGGAAACTCCTCCTTCGAGGCCTTCTTCGGTTACTTTCATCCATAAAAGCCCCTTTGCGCCGAAAGTCTTTGCCGCCTCTTCCAGCTCTTCGATTTTTTTTCTGGAAAAGGCTGCACAATCCGGGGCTACAAGAGCCTTTACTACCCCGCCATTTTCAACAACGGATTTAAATACCTGGAAATCACAGTGCGGCACGAATTTATTAAAGTCCTTCAACTCCAGGGGAAATCTTAAATCGGGTTTTTCTGTACCGTAGATGTTCATTGCATCCGTATAGGTAATCCTGGGAAATGGTGTTTCCATAAAAATACCCAGGGTTTCCTGAAATACGTGAGCCATCATACCCTCTACAACTTCGAATATATTCTCTTTTGATACAAAACTCATCTCCATGTCGATTTGGGTGTGTTCGGGTTGTCTATCCCCTCTGGGATCTTCGTCGCGAAAACAGTGGGCTATCTGGAAGTACTTATCGAATCCTGACACCATCAGAATCTGTTTAAAGAGCTGGGGAGATTGAGGCAGAGCGTAGAACTTACCTGGATTGATCCTTGAAGGAACAAGAAAATCTCTTGCTCCTTCAGGTGTCGATTTAATCAGCGTGGGCGTTTCTATCTCTAAAAACCCTCTTCCGGTAAGGTATTCACGAACCCGATAGGCTACCTCATGGCGAAGTTTTATCTTCCTCTGCATGGAAAAGGATCGTAAATCGAGATAGCGGTACTTGAGCCTGAGTTCCTCCCGAGCATCGATCTTTTCATCTATTACGAAAGGAAGAACAGCCGACTCCGAAAGTATTTCCATCTCCTGTGCCAGGACTTCTATTTCCCCGGTATCCATGTCTCTGTTTATCATGGATTCCGGCCTCCCCCTGACCACACCCCTTACCGCAATGCAGTATTCGGATTTCAATTTAGAAGCCGCTTTTTTTAGTGTTTCAGGAGCATCCCTATCGACAACGACCTGGGTAATACCATAGCGGTCTCTTAAATTGATAAACTTAATTCCACCGTGGTCTCTGCTGCGATGAACCCATCCGTTAAGTATAACGCCTTTGCCTATATGTCTTTTGCGCAATTCACCGCATGTGATTGTCCTCTTTAATTTCTCCATGACTTTGACTTTAACATTTAAAAAGGTAGAAATGCAATATAGTAAACAACCACCGGCAAAGCCTAAGGCTTTGCAAGCCCTGCAAGGGATAAGTAATTTCCGCTTTGCAGAAATTACTTAAGTGGTTGTATGCTCCGAAAGAAGGCAGACGGGCTTAAGCCCGTCCATCCACCGGTCTTTCGACCGGTGGATCACCACCATTGGTGGTGGCCTTCTTTCGGAGTAAAAATTAGAAATGCAGCAAAGATTGTGCTTCCAAAAAGGAAGCCCTTATCCAGGGAGCCACCTTACACCAGGCTCCGGGGACATTCCACCGGTTCCTAAAGCTTGAAACGTGGGTTCCCCAATTAGAGCCGGCTATGTTGAACGGCTCTTAATTTGCAGTTTCATAATCCGATAAGTTTAATTTTATCTCACTGAACTCCTGTTCTATTCCGCATATTATCTCTACCAGAACAGGATCGAACTGCTTTCCTCTCATCGAAACAATTTCTTCCATAGCCTGCTCGTGGGTCCATGCCTCTTTGTAGGGGCGTTTTGAAGTGAGGGCATCGTAAACATCGGAAAGGGAGGCAATCCGGGCACTCAAAGGAATATCCTCTTCTTTTAAGTTTCTCGGATAACCACTGCCATCGTAACGTTCATGGTGAGAAAGGGCTATACGTGAAGCAAGGGTAAGAAACGACTGCTCTCCCAGCTCTCTATCTGCCTGGTTTAGAATATTCCAGCCCCATTCGGTGTGTTTTTTCATTATTTTCCATTCTTCCGGGGAGAGAGAGTCGGGTTTTAGAAGAATTTGATCCGGTACTCCCACCTTACCTATATCATGCAACATGCCCGAAAGATAGATATCGTTTATGTAATCTTCTGAAATGGTAAAATTGTATGGTTGGTGCTCGTATATCTTCTTGCAGATACATTTATTGAACTCACAGATTCTCTGGAGATGACTTCCCGTTTCCATATCTCTGTATTCGGCCAATTTAGCCAGTGATTTCATGGCAGTGGATTGTGTTTTGCGGAGTGTAGAGGTTGTAGCCATTAACTTTTCATTCAGGAGTTTCTGTGTTTCTATTGTCTCCTGTAATTCATCCTGTATGTTTATGAAATTGGTTATATCGAAAAGAACACCGAAGATGCTTTTACCGATAAGTGTAGCTAAATCCTGAACAACCCTGACATTCCCCTCTCCTGTGCAGACTTTCACCGCATACCCTCCGATTTCGGTAAAACCAAGTACCTTCTGTATACCCCTTGCCCAGTCGTCCCTTTCTAGAAAGAAATTTCCGTTCAGGTTAAGCTCTTCGATATTCTTGTATTGAAATTGATTCAGAAAAGTTGTATTTACAAAAATAAAATTGCCTGTATTGTCCATTATGTACATGGGAAGCTCCAGGAGATTCATGAGTCTTCCCAGAATATTGGGAGATAAAATATCTTTTTGAATTGCAGGCTTTCCCATATCCAGAAGCTTTTTACGCAAATATCCTATCTGAATGACATCGCCGATCTTCGAGGATATGATCTCCAGCTCTCGACTGTATTTTTTAAGTATTTTTCGGGGATAATCACATTTGAGAAGAAGGGCGCCTAAAAGTTCGTCCTTCCCCTGAAAAAAAGGGCAAAATACTGTTGTGGTATTGCGATATGCAGGGGGAAATAACCCTGATGGAAGGGGGAAGCTGGAGTTTAATATTGAAGTTTCTCCTGGAAATAAATGTATTTCTTTTACCTGATTGATAGATCCAATATCGGCCGAACGGCCTATCTGGTGGTCGTTGAAACAGATAATTCGAGCAGCCTTTATTTCCGGCTGTCGTTCTGTCCATGAGATTATCTGGTCAATTTTATTGGAGGGTGAACGTTCTCTGTCGATTTGCTTAAAAAGCAAAGAAAAATCTACGATATTCATTCTACTTTTTTTTATCTCCCGCGGAGCAGTCAATATTTCTATCGGCTTTTTTACTTCTATATTTTACTACGAAAGAAAGCTTTGTGCCTATGGCGTTGGTCCTTAAGTCTTCTAGCTGGGGGACAAACTGCAGGCTATGCCTGTTGGCTTTCTTTCGGAGCAAACAACCACCTAAGTAGTTTCCGCTTAAGCGGAAACTACTTAGCCCTTACAGGGCTCGCAAAGCCTTAGGCTTTGCCGGTGGTTGTTTATTAAATATAGAGGTTAGTTTACTTTATAGGTTGGTTGTTTAATTTATTGCTTCTATCTGATTACTTCTATCTACCTGGTGCTTGCCCAGAACTCTATCCGCTTTTCGAGATGGTTAACCGCTTCCGAGATCATGTAGGCGAACAGGAATATCATAATCACCAGGGCCCAGAATCGATCCATCAGAAAGCTACGTGAATATAGCTCGAAGAGCTCTCCCAATCCAATTATGGCTATAAGGAGTTGTCCTACAATAACTCCTCTCACTCCTCTAATAAGTCCGAGCCTCAATCCGGCAAGAATTTCGGGCAGGGCAGCCTTGAAGATGACCTTTGTATAGAGCTGGAGTTTGTTTGCACCAAAGGATCGACCCATTTCCAGAAGAGAGGGATTTATGTTCCTTACACCAGCCCGAGTATCCAGGGTAATAATCCAAACGGAGAAGAGTATCACCGTAACAATGACCGTAGTCTGTCCGAAACCGGTTAACACCATCAAAGCCGGAACTATCGCCGTCAGTGGTGCACTGACAAATACATTTACCCACATACCAAGCAATTCATCGATAAACCTTACTCTTCCCATGAGTATACCCAGAGGTATACCTATTGATATGGATATCATCATCCCCGTCGAAAAGGCTATGAAGCTAACGGAAACGGCCTGGTAAAATTTACCGGTTGCAAGCAATTTAAACATTGCTCTTACCACATCGGCAAAGGGAGGTATAAGGAAAAGAAGTTCTGCTCTGCCGATTGCCTCCCAGACCAGAAGCCATATTAGTAGTGCGAATATCATGGGTATCCGCCTGCCAAAAATTATCATATTTACACCCTCTGTCTCATATCAAATACTGTCTTAAAATCTGCCAGAGATCCTCTACAAGATTGAGGTATCTTTGATCCCTCCGTATGTCTTCAACATTCTCCGCATGATCGAGCCTGGTGTTTATCACCCTCATAATCCTTCCGGGTCTGGGACCAAGCAGTGCCACCTGATCGGAAACATATACTGCTTCTTCGATACTGTGAGTTACAAAAACCACGGTCTTCTTTTCGATTTTGAGAAGATTTAGTAAATCCTCCTGGAACTTCCTTCGGGTTTGTTCATCCACAGAGGCAAAGGGTTCATCCATAAGAAGGATTTCTGCATCTACCGCCAGGGCTCGGGCTAATCCTACCCGCTGGCGCATACCGCCCGAAAGTTCATAAGGATAGGCTTTCTCAAAACCTGTAAGACCAACTTCGTCGATATATTTCATCGCTATTTCGTTACGTTGCTTTCCTGGTACTCCTCTTAACTCAAGACCGAAGGCTACGTTCCGAAGCACCGTACACCACGGCAGGAGGGCAAAATCCTGAAAAACAAAGGCTCGCTCAGGACCGGGTCCATTAACCGGTTGACCGTTGATAAAAACATTGCCTTCGGTTTTGTTTAAAAGACCCGCAATAATCTTAAGTAGTGTGGTTTTCCCGCATCCGCTTGGACCTAACAATGTTGTCAACTGTCCGCGAGGTATTGAAAGGTTAACATTTCGCAGTGCTTCAACTCTCCCCGGATATGTCTTCGATAATTCCTTTACCTCTATTATTGGTCTGTTTTGAATGGTATTGGCTTGCATTTAGAGTAATTACCTCCTGAGTAACTTCGGGCCTTCTGGTTCAGCAAAACTCTTAAAAGCAGTAGACATACTTCTAAAAACCTCCAAGTGTTAAGAGGTGCACTGTTGGCGTCTGAATAAAATCCCTTCCAGCCTCTGAAGAGCACTAACCACTACAGATGCGAACAATACTATCGAAAAAATAGAGGCAAACATTTGCGGATACAGGGCCAGGGCACGATAGTAGGTGATAAGATCGCCTATTCCTGTAGGGGTAATCAGCAGTTCTGCCAGTATAACACCTATAAAACCTGCTGCTACACCAAGACGAAGGCCTGCGAAAATCATACCACTTGCATCGGGTAAGATTATTTTAAAAATCTCCTGAGTACGGCTAGCCAGAAATGATCTGCCCATCTGTATGAGAGTTGGATTGGCGTTCCTTATCCCTCTGTAAGAGTTGAGGACGATGACAGGTGCCGCCATAAGTACGACTGCCAGTACCTTTGCACCCAGGCCGATTCCGTATAGAAAAGTAATGAGGGGTATCAATGCCGCCATTGGAGCACTCTGAACAATAATGAAAACGGGAAGTGTTAACCACTCGAAACTACGATAGAGTCCCATCAATATGCCGAATACTATCCCCAGAAAACCCACTAGAGCTACTCCGATTGCCAGGGGAACGAGGGTAACTGCATAGGCGGAGAGCAGTGTTCCGTCAATGAGCAGGTTCATCAGAGCAACCATCGTGGAGGTGAAAGTGGGGAAAATAATGCTTATTGGCTTTCGGCCGGCAAATTCCCACAGACCGAAAACCAGCACTAGAGATAAAACTCGCCACGCAATACGTTTAAATAACCCCGTTTTGGTTTTTGGTTTGTATTTACTCATAATTCAATCAAGAGCTATTTATACTCTCTTACTCTGAGATACCATACAGGTGAACCGTGTATGCTTAAAAAGCGGCGCTCTCTTAAATTATTTATCCGCAGGAGAGCACCGCAATATAGAGCGTTTTTTACATACCCAGAACCTGGTTGAGTGGCTCAAGATACCAGTAATCTTCAACTTTCAATTCTTTCGGATCACCCTTGAGCTCACCGGCCACTCCGTAGAACTCAAAATCCTGTCCGGCAGCCTCGGCACCGCCGCTATCCTCGGGAAATAAACCGATTTCGGCTGCAAGCCGGTAATAGGGCAAAATTTCCTGTTCCAGCTCTTCGGGCAGATCCTCAAGGAGATTGTATTTCTTACGTTGTTCCAGAACCCAGGAAGGATTTGCATTGATCTGTTTTACCGCAGAGACGAGTTGTTCCACGAGTGTACGAATGAGTTAGGGATTTGCCTTCATAAAATCCAGATTTGCAAAGAGGGCTTCGTCGCTTGCACGGATGTCTCATACCGGCAGTTCCTTGAACTTACCGGGTGCTTCTTTCATTAAATAGTCTTTATTGTAAGAGTCCAGTATCGTTGCTTTTATGTTGCCCTGGAGCATGGAAACGGCGCGTACCTCCGAGCCGGGAACATAACTGATTTTACCATAATTGATTCCGTGTTTCATGGCCATCAGGTTGGCAAGCGCCAGAGTAGCAGAAGTCCTTGAATGTACCACCATCTCTTCACCGTCGAGGTCTTCCCAGGATTGATAGTACTCGGTGTTGACCACGGGGAAAAACTTAACCCTGCTGAGCTGGAAAAATATTCTTACGGGTGCCCTTGCATTCTGGATCATTGCATAGGGAGTCCCGATCCCGATATGAGCCTGCCCGCTCACTACAGCCTGGTTAGCCACATCCTCTGACTTGTATGAGATCAACTCAGCATCTATTCCCTGTTCTTTAACCTTCTCCAGGGCGATCAGAAGATGAAGAACCTCGACGGATTCGATATCTCCCAGCGCCATCTTGATGGTCCCTGATACCTTCTTCTCCGTTTCCTTCACGCCTTCTGCCGCTATTGGTATGGTGTAAAAGGCGATTATCAACAAAACAATTAGACCCGCAATTCGATATTTATATCTCATTTTTTCTCCTCCTATTCTTTGTTTATGCTATTGTTTACAGTCGAGATTTTGTTTTTTTACCTAAATTTTTAAACGCGAAAAAACAAAATCTACCTTAGCAAATGGCACATCGCAATCTACCTTAAGGTTGCGATCGTAGATTGCAAGGTGAATTGGCTTTGATAACAATTTTAATACTCTTTTTATTTGACCGATCTTCTCACCTCCTTATCTGTGGTTTGGTGTAAAAGCGACCATGCGTAAGAAGAGGTTTATCTGTTTTTTCTGAGTATAAGATTGTCATATTCCTCTCCGTCGATGATGGCTTCTACAATTACAGGGCCTTCCGAGCCGAGAGCCCTCTCCAGTACATCCCTGTATTCAGAAGAATTACGCGCTGATAAAACGGGTACACCGAAAATTGTACTTGAGGAAATGTAGTTCTCTTTGTACAGAATTGTCCCTGACTGTTTGAACCCGTTTTTCTTTTGTTTTATCCTTATCAATTCCAGTCTTCGATCAACTAGTATTATGAAAACAACATGAACTCCCAGGCGCAGGGCGGTGGCCATTTCTCCAGCCATCATCAGGAAACCGCCGTCTCCTGTAACGCACACAACTGTTCTGTCTGGCTTACAAAGTTTTGCACCAATGGCCGCCGGTACTCCGTAACCCATGGAAGACCAACCATTGGTCATTATTTGCAGGTAAGGTGCTGGAGTAGGCCATTTCTGGCCGATTAGATGAGTGTGAGCTCCCACATCACAGGTCATTATAGCGTTATCGGGAAGCATATCCTTAAGAATATCCAGAACCGCTAAGGGACCGAATCTTTCTCCGCTGGGTTTAAGGGCATCGAACATTCTTCTCCGTCTTTCGGCCAGAGCTCCGAAATCCCAGTCCTTCCCGGAAGCTTCCATATCTGCCAGATGTTTTAGAGGTATATACAAATCTCCCAGCACCTCAAGTGCAACGGTATATTTCTCTCTGTCAATGTCTGCGGGTACCGTACCGATGTGAACAAGGGGAGCAGGGGGGAGCCACTCCTCGTAATTGAACTCTACAGGATCATAGCCCACTCCAATTATGGCATCTGCTCTGGTATAAGTCTCGGCCACAATATCGCTCAATGCGTGGAACAGTACACCGGCATAAGCGGGATGATTTTCGGGAATAAGACCCTTGGCCATGGGTGTAAGAACGACAGGAATGCGGTGTTTTTCTGCGATTTTTCTGATTAAATCGCCTGTACCGTATCGAAGGGCTGTCAATCCTGCCGCCAATACGGGCCGACGGGTGTCTTTGAACAGACTTTCAAGTTTTTCTATCGATAGAGGATCGGGAGCTTCTGGTTTTAAGGGCTTAAGGTCGGGTGAAACCTCTTCGGATGCCGATTTACCGCCTATGTCCGCAGGCAAACCGATATGCACAGGTCCGGGAACCTCCGATGTGGCGATTTGTATTGCTTTGTAAAAAGTCTCTTCTACTTTCTGCCGGGATAAGCGGGTTGTCCATTTTGTAAGTGGTTTGAAAAGAGCCTGATGATCGATAGCCATCTGAGTGGTTCTGCCCAGCATGGAATCGGGTACCTCTGTAGTAAGGGCTATGAGGGGTGATTTATCCAGAAAAGCTGTACCAACACCACTGCTTAAGTTTGTTGCTCCCGGGCCGAGAGTACCATAACATACACCCGGTATCCCTGTAAGCCGGCCGAATACTTCTGCCATGAACCCTCCACTTGCCTCATTGCTTACAAGAATAAACTCGATTTTCTCCTGATATAAAGCCTCCATATACGGAATCCATGATCCACCGGGAAGGCCGAATACGCAGCGGACTCCTTTCTTTTTGAGAAGATAGGCAATTTGTTCTGCTACTGTTTTCATCTCCTGGCCTGTATAACAAAATATATGATATATTTTATATAATGTCAACCCTAAAATTATTCTGCAGTAAGCGGTTTACTACGAAAATAAAGCCACCTGCTGTGCAGGTAGTGGAATACAGACTATGACCGTATTCTTCTTATCTCGAGTAGCAAAAGCCGCCTGCTGTCCAGGTGGTCTTTTACTTGATTTTTTTCGAGTTTAAAGTAAAAATTGTGATAAACTACAGAATGCAGGATATAAAATATATTTGATTCGAGAGGTTAACCCGGACTATGAAGAAAAAACCTGTTCTAAAACCGATGCGCGAGCAGATCTACGAAGCCATTCAGGAGTCGATCATTACAAATGTGTTTGCACCCGGAGAAGAGCTTCATATAGATCGTCTTGCCGAAGAGTTCGGCGTAAGTACTACTCCTATTAGAGAGGTATTGATTCGCCTTGAAGGCAGGGGATTGGTTACATTGATTCCCAACAAAGGCGCAAGGGTAACATCAATCAGGGAAGAAGATGTGAGAAATACCTGGGAGATGCGGATGCTCCTCGAGCCTTACGCTGCCCGGATAACCGCAACGATGAATCTGGAACCGGAGATTCTTGAGCTCGAAGAGGCTTTTAAGAAGCTTGAGAAAAATCCCCAGGATAGAGAGCTCTATATGCAGTCCGATATCAACCTTCACAGAGTCATTTACAACCATGTACCGAATAATTTATTGAGGGAGATGCTCAGGGATGTCCATCAACGTTCAATGAGGATGCGCTATTTTGCAGAAGATGTCTCCCAGATTCGTGACAGGGTGGTTCGTGAGGTGATTTCTGAACATAAACAAATACTTGAGGCTTTGTTGAAAAAAGACAGCAAGGGCGCCTTCGATGCGATGAAGTACCACATAGAAAACGGCGAGAATAGAGCTCTTCTGGCACTTACCTGCAAGGAGGAATCTTAAAAGTGATGTCTACTCTTATCTTAACCCCTTCTTACACTCCGTACAACCTATAACATGGATGTGTGTCCTGGGTCTCTTTTCATAAACTCTTGCAATAACAAACCCCTCGGGTTTAAGAGGCTTCTTACAAACAGGACAGATCCTCTTTATTTCACTGTTCGCCGGATAACAGTAAGGGCAACCGAAGATATGCATTATTTTATCCGGTTTACCTGGATAGACCATTGATTTTACCTGTTCCTTATTCTTTACAAGCCCGGTACCGCAGAGGGGGCAGGGTTTTGTAGAACCTGGTGAAGGGGACATTTTACGGGAAGAAGATTCTATTCTCCTGGCTTTCAATAGCATAAAGAGCAAAAAACCTATTACGGAAGCGAGAATAATCAGTACAAATATTTCGATACTACCTTCCATTTCTCTTCCTAATATACCATAATCGAAGGTTGAAGCTCTGCGCTGCCTTCTAAACCCGAATTGAAGCTGACAGTCTTCGCTATGCTTCACCTGCAGTTCAATTCGGTTATAATAGAATATCGGTAGCAGTTACTTCATCTGTATTTTATTTTTCGGTAAACATGGTGAGTATACTGTATATAGTGGCAACTCCCATCGGAAATCTCAAGGATATTACCTTAAGAGCTATTGAAGTCCTGAAAGAAGTAGATTTAATAGCCTGCGAGGATACAAGGCGTACTCTCAAACTTTTAAATGTATATAAGATAAAAAAACCTCTTGTAAGCTGTCATGCACGACGGGAAGAGGAAGGTGCTTCCCGCATAGTTGAAGTACTCAAGAGAGGCAAAGCTGTTGCATATATGAGCGACTCCGGCACTCCCGGTATCAGCGACCCCGGCGCCATCCTTGTCCGCAGAGTTAGGGAAAGTGGGTTTAAGGTAGTTCCTCTCCCCGGTGCATCTGCACTTACTTCACTGCTAAGCATAACCGGCTATCCCTCAAAGGAGTTTTTTTTTGAGGGATTTCTCTCTCCAAGGCAGGGAAGAAGAAAGAACAGACTGAAGGAGCTCCTTGACACGGGTAACGGTTTCGTGTTATATGAATCACCATATAGAATTATAAAACTTTTAAAAGATATTGTTGATTTAGATCCCGAAAGATGGTTATTTTTAGGGAGAGAGATGACCAAAAAGCACGAAGAGTACTTGCATGGTTATGCTCAGGATGTTTTAAAAATCCTCACAGAACGGGAACAAATTAAGGGGGAGTTTTCTGTTTTTGTTGGGGGTAAGAAAAACTCTTAATATCTTAAGACTTTGTGTCGATATTTCAAAGTGAAAGGTGGGGTTTATTATGACTATTGATAAACTAGGGCCGATTGATCCTGTCTCGAAATATAATAAGACAGAAAAGGCTTCGAGACCGGAAAAAAAGGAGAAATCTGACTCAATAAGTGTTTCCAAAGAAGCTAAAAGCATGGGGGAAATTTATAAAGCAACCGAGGATATAAAACTTTCCCCGGATATAAGAGAAGATAAGGTTAGGGAGGTCAAGGAGAAACTTACAGATCCCTCTTATATCTCCGATAAAGTTATCGAATCCGTGGCAGAAAGCATCATGGGGTTGTTCGAGTTGTAAAAATTGTTTGTAAACTATCGATACTCCGATTTTATATACCATATAGAAATATGCAGGCAGGGGTCTGAAAGGATTCACTGTCTTTTTTTTTAGTGTACAAAATAGATGATAGAACTATTTTTCCACATTCCGACTAGAGTTTTTTTTGGTAAAGATGTATTGAGCCACATTGATCTGTCCGATATTCCCTGTGGGGAAAGGGCTATCCTTATCACAGAAGGCGTATTGAACGAGTGGAAAATTATAGACAGGGTAAAGGAATCTCTTCGGCTTGCCGGATTGCACTGCATAGTTTTTGATGAGATAGATACAGAATCGACAAGCATGCAGGTTGAGAAGGCTGTAAGGTTAGCCCGGGCTAGTCATACCGATACAGTAGTGGGTTTGGGCGGGGTTCATGCGCTCTCCATTGCTCGATTTATCGCACGAATGACTACAAGTTCCGGTGATCTTTATTCCGTCCTTAACAGAGGGGGATATTCTGAAAGCAGGGATCCTCTGCCTTGCATAGAGATACCCACTACCTGCAGGGATCCATTTTTGCTTACAGACAGGTGTATTATTGCTGATGCCAGAAACAGAGCTGCACGTTTTATTAAAACCGGCAACCCCTCCGCTGCTGCCTTTATCGACCCTATTATTATGACTACCCTGTCTGCCAATTATACAGCAGCGACCATGTTTGATGCGCTTCTGTTAGCTGTCGAAGGAGTGGTATCTGCCGGAAGCTCCTTTTTATCCGATGCCCTTTTTCTCCGTGCTTCCGAAATCCTTGGAGGTAATATTGAGAATGCCTATAGTAACCCTTCTGATCCCGAAGCACAACAGTTGGCAGCCCAGGCGGGTCTACTTATTTCGGCAGGGATGGTATCTGCTTCACCCGGTGCCGGCTATGGAATTGCCCACGCAATAAGCGGCCGTTTTTTAGTGCCACAATCCTTTGTATCTACAATAATGCTTCCACATATACTGAACCGTGCTATGCACAATCTGGGGGAAAAGATCTCTCCTCTCTTAACCGTGTTAATAAACACTTTTCCGGGAATGGGAGATATTACAACGATAAATACAACGGAAGGAGAAGGTTCAATCCCAGAGGCTCTGCGTCATTTAATAGCATCTTTCAATTTACCGGTGCGGCTGAGCGACCTTGAGCTTAAGCAGAACGAGCTTTTAAGCATAACCGGTTCGGTTATGGAGATGAAGGAACTCATGCAGGCTTCAGGAGGTATTTCTTCTGATGATATTGCCCTGTTGATTAGAAATGCTTTCTAGCAGGAGATAAGATAGGGAATGATTACAATCGATAAGCTTCTTACTTTAAAAAAAACTACGAGGCTCAGGAAAATCGTCTACGTATTGCAGAAATGTGAACTAGACCTTCATTCAGGAATAGAGGCAGACCAGATTTTTCTTAAGGAGGTGGGTAAAATCGTCTTTGAGGATGAAGAACTCCCCCTTTATCTCCGAATCAAGGGATATTACTTAAGCAGCCTCGAAGATTCTAAACCTAAGAAAAAAACTCTTATCAGGCTTTGCAACAATCTCAGGCATGCTCTCCTGCGCTACTTGAATGCAGAACCTTCGGAGTGGGATCTGGTCGTATCGGAATCGGGTACTCTGGACATAAGAAAGAGGAAAACCTTCCCTGTTAAAGTTTTCCTTGAAGATATCCGCTCTCCCTATAATGTAGGCTCGGTATTTCGAACGGCCGAATCGTTCGGTGTGGAAGAGATCCTTTTAACCGAAGATACACCGTCCCCCTCACACAGGAAAGCCAGGCGAACGTCCATGGGTTGTACCGGTATACTGCCATGGAAGATGGCATGTATACAGGATCTGGAAGGCCATAGGGGAGTTTTCGCATTGGAGCTAAAGGGAACTCCTCTGGAGGAGTTCTCCTTTCCGGGTGAAGGTGTGGTAATCATAGGTTCTGAAGAACTGGGAGTAAGCCCCGAGGCGTTATCAATAGCCAGAAAACAGCACGGAATTGTCTCTATACCCACAGGTGGAGCCAAGGCGTCTTTGAATGTTTCTGTAGCGTTTGGGATACTTATGTATCGCTGGTTTCTTTACCTGCTGGAAAAAGAGAGGGGAAAGAGGGCTATTTAAGAGCCCTTTCTATTTCCGGCTTATTGAATCCCACTATGATCTTTCCGTTTATATCGATTACAGGCACACCCATCTGGCCGGATTTCTTTACCATTTCGTCAGCCTTTTTCATATCCTGGGCGACATTGTACTCGGTAAATTGTATTCCATTCTGCCGAAAATACTCCTTAGCCATGTTACAGTAACCACATGTAGGAGTTGTATATATTATTACAGCCATTATCTACCCCCCACTCTGTTTTAATAATAGTGCTCTAAAGATTTCGTATTCTTTGGAGAAGCATATTCCTTAGGAAGTCCCTGCACATAGAACTGCATCTGAGTCTTAAGAACCCTTTAAGCTTGAGGTGCAGGGGACTCCCCTAAACGCATCTATCTTGTTAGAAGCACGATCTTCGCAACAATATTTACCCTCTGCTGCATTCAAAATTTACTATATAAGGAGTTGAGAGTCAAGTTTGTCCTTTAATCTCTTCGTTCTGCTCTTTGAGCTTCACGAGCAGATCTTACCTTCTCGTTTTCGAAGGCTCTGATCAGTCTATCCATAAGTACGTTGAACTGCTCTTCCGAGGTAATTCCGAATCTTTTAAGGATTGTTTTATCTATCTGCTCGAAAAGAAGAATACCCTCCTCTACATTAGAGATAGCATTGGCCATATATACGGTGTAAACCACATCCCTGTGCTCATCTGAACACTCAAAAGGTTCATGGTGATACCTTATTGACTGAACAAGAGAATCTGGGAAATGCCATTTTTCTGCAATAAGGCCGCCTATCTCTGCATGATTCAGTCCGGCAGAGAGATCTTCAAAAAGGTCTCTATCCATCTCTCTGGCTTTACAGAAATTGGTGATTTTCTCCATTAGATGGGGATGTACGTTTGAAAAAATGATCTTCCCCATGTCGTGTAGAATCCCTCCCACATATGCATCGTCAAGAATCTCTTTTTTTCTCAAGCTTCTGGCAAGATTGTATGAATAAAAGGCTGTCTTGTACGAATGATCCCATAATTCCTGCTGCTGGTGATCGAGAATTTTAAGGGTTCCATAAGAATACAGAAGATTCTTTATCCCCCTCAAACCCACCAGTTTTACCGCTTCCATTATATTATCGACTCTTTTAGGAAGCATGAACTGGGCAGAGTTGACTATCTTAAGCAAGTCTGCGGTAAGGGAAGGATCCATACTAATCTGTCTGGCAATATCGGATATCTCGGAATCCGGGTCTGATATAAGCTTCTGAATATGGACAATATTTTCCGGAAACTGGGGAAGCTCCTCCACCTCTTCTACGATTTCTCTTGACAATTGATCCAGATTCTCCAGGTGTACCTGGGAGAAAGGAATGGTAAGGCGTGCAACAGTCTCTCCGTTTTCCACATCTATGTCGAAGGCATCTTCGTCAAGGCCAAGCTTCTTGAGCATCAATACGAGGATAACAATCCCAAGACCTGCTCCTTCCGAGTCGTCCAGAACTAGGGAAAATGCCTCCTCAAGGGAATCGAAACTGCGTGATCGTGCTATTCGATCGTATACTCTCATCTGCTCTTTTGTGGAAATCTCAACATTATTGTGAATAGCAAGAATGAGGTTTTTCCCCTTTGAATGAAATACAACTTTTATATAAAGTCCTTCCTCTTTCTGTTTCTGGAGGTAGTAATTTATATTCTCCAGGGTATCCTGCTTGAAAGTGCTCATCCCTTTTTCGTAATCTTCCGGATCATTGATTTTCAGATTTTTTTCCTTGAAATAGACTCGCTTGGTGTTTGCCTTTTTGGCATTTACTGCGAGCTCTCTCATGCAGTAGGCGATTTGATCTTTTATTTTTTTCTGACCCAACTCCTCCAGAAATATGGTAAGTATTTCTTCCAGGTATTCCTCGGTTTCGTGCGGTAGAGTATAGGTTTTGATTGCCAGTGGCTGCGAATTTCTGACTGCAAGTTTTACCTTTTCTACATCTACTTTTACTGGCATCGAACTCCCTCCTTTTTTAAATAGAACGGACTTTTAAAATAATTCATTTCATATATAATCATTAAACTATACATTTTCACAATTGTCAAATTTTTTCAAATCTTGAGTTTCTCTATCCGTAATTTTTTACACTATTTGCCATTTGTTCAAGGGTCTTCTCAATCAAATAGTTTACAGTACCGGGTGGGAAAGTTCCGTCAGATGCCCTCTTTCCCGCTTCCATCCCTGTAAGAAGTTCCATCCCCTCATCCACTGTGCGTATGGGGTAAATATGAAACTTCCCTTCCCTGATTATCTCCATAACTTCTTCTGAAAGAATCAGGTTCACTACGTTTTGTTCTGGTATAATTACCCCCTGAGTACCGGTTAACTCTATCTTACTGCAAATTCTGTAAAAGCCTTCCACTTTTTCTGTAATTCCCCCAACCGGTTGAATCTCTCCCATTTGATTTATCGAACCGGTGACTGCAAGATCCTGACGTAAGGGTACCTGTGCCAGTGCTGATAAAAGTGCAAACACCTCCGCTGAAGAAGCAGAATCTCCGTCTACTTCCCAGTAGGATTGCTCAAAACAGATACTGGCGCTTATGGAAAGAGGAAAAGAATGGGCATACTTGTTTCTGAGATGCCCTTCAAGAATAAATACCCCTTTATCGTGCAGTCCACCTGAAAGACCTGCCTCTCTCTCGATGTTTATCACCCCCGCTTCTCCCGGTGAAATACATGCCGAAATTATAAGAGGTTTGCCGAAAGAATAGTAACCTCTGCTCTGCACCGCAAGACCGTTTACTCGGCCTACCTCCTTCCCTTTAAGGCGAACGAGCAACTTGTTCTCCGTAACATACTGGTCAAATTTCTCCTCTGCAAGGTTGAAAAGATAATTCTTTTCTCTTATTGCGACAAGTACCGACTCTCTCTCAATCATCTTTTTTTGGGCCTTTTGTGCCCAGTAATTCGCTTCTCTAATAATATCGGCAATCAGGGAAAACTTTGTACTGAGTTTCTTTTTATCTTCTGCCAGTCTTATCCCATACTCTATAACCGTGCAAATTCCATCAACAGTCAGGGGATTAAGACCTTCATCACCGACAAGCTTCTGTATAAAGCTTGCATATCTGCCAATGCCCTCGGGATTGCGAGGCATTTCGCTTTCAAATTCTGCCGGCACCTTGAAAAGTTTTGATACGTCGGGGTCTCCGTGGTACAGCAAATCGAACATGTTTTCGCCGCCCACGAGGATAACCTTTGCATCCACCTCCACAGGTTCCGGCTTTAGTGCCGATACTGGAAAGATATACGCACCGGGAGAGGGTTGAATCTCCACCATTCCTGTCTTAAGAGTGCGCTTCAGGCTGTACCAGGAATCACGTTCCTGTAGGAGATCTTCTACATTTATGATAAGAAACCCCCCTGAGCTCATAATCATAGATCCTGCCTTAATCTGCATAAAATCGGAGTATACCTCACCACTGATTCCCACTTTACTTTCGATGGTGCCGAAAAGGTTTCTGTATGTAGGATGATTTTCGAAGATAACGGGCACAGCCGACTTGTCGGAGTTGTCTACCAGAATATTTACGCCGTATTTAACATACCTGGAAGCACCTTTCTCATTATCCTTTGACTCCTGAGTGAAGAGGTAGATACTTTCAATGATATCATCTTCCAGAGAATCCAGATACTCGTGTATTTTCCGGTTATCGAATATTGCTTTAAGCTGTTCAATTTCGAGATGAACGTCAGGCTTAAGGGTTTCTTTTTTAAGTATTTTTAGCTCTTCTTCCGTGGCCTCCCTTTCTTTCCGGAGCTCCAAGAAAAGCTTTCGCATTTCATCGATATAGTGATAATACTTCTCCCTCAGTCTCCTCCATTCTTCTTCATTCATCTCTCCAGAGGCAACCATGGCCTGCAGTTCACCGAAATCCACAGGTTCTCCTTTATACATGGGAGTAATATCTGCCACCTCTGTCTCACCCCTGGTAATGCTTACAATCTGGAAATTATCTTCCGACAGTTTTTCACTGAACTCGGAGAGGAGTCTGTTTTCTGCCTGCTCTCGCATTGATATAATTCGGTCTCTCCTATTCTTATAGGAATCACTTTCGAGTCTGGCCTTTACAATAGTTTTTAATTTTTCGATCAGGTTATGTATCTCTTTTTTAAACTTAACGGCATATCCGGGTTTAAAATAAAGTATCCGCGGATTCTCTGGCTTCTTAAAATTATAAACACAGGTTATATCTTTAAGATGATTTTCCGCTGGTTTGTACTCTTCGATAACCTTTCTGATGGCAGTGTACCTGCCTGTACCGGGCAAACCCGAGATAAATATGTTGTAACCGTTTGCCCTTATTTCTGTGCCAAGACGTAGTGCATTCAGTGCTCTGGGTTGACCGATAATCTTAAGTGGATCTTCCATCGGTTTAATGTAGGAAGCTTCTTCTCTGGTGATTGAGTAATTAAGTTCTGAAACAGAAAGTTCTCTGTACTTTTTATTCATTTTTCCTGCCTGCTCCATGAAGATTGGGCTTCGTGTTAAGATACAGACTTGTCGGGCAGCTCCCCTGACCTCAAACTTTGGAGTTCTTAAGACTATTGTGCAGGTTGAAGTCTGGGAGCTGCCCCCCAAATATTTCGACTTAAATAAGCGACCGAGGTCAGGGGTTGCTTCCCTGGGGAATCATCTATATTAAACCAGAAGAGCAATCTTCACAATAGAACTTAAGTTTTATTCTCTCCAACATGTTGATAATAGCATTAAAAAAGGATAAACTGTTACATCTTAAAATCCGAAACAAGGTAATGTCAAGCCTGAAATGTGTTACGGGATAATATTCCCTGGGCGTTACTTTTGTATCGGGTAATGAGAGGAGAAGATGGTTAGAGACGAAAGCATATATGGAAAAATACTTTACCAGGATGAAACACATAAGTTTGTGTGGTTAGGAGCGGACCCTGAGATAAAAGCAGGGGTTGTTCAGACAAACCAGTACCTTATAAATGATAAGGGCAGGGGGATACTTCTCGATCCGGGAGGCATACATCTTTTCTCCAGGGTTGTGGCTGCAGCAAGCAGGTATATAAGTTTGGAAAAGATCGATACTATAATATTCTCCCATCAGGATCCCGATGTCTCTTCCGGCATTGCACTATGGCTTGGTGTAACACCTTCCATCATATATATCTCACAGCTCTGGATGCGATTTTTACCGCATTTTGGTATAATTGACGAACATCGGATAAAGGGGATCGAAGTATCGGATAAAAAGCTCTCCCTCCCTTCGGGTAGTAGTATGATATTTCTGCCTGCACATTTCATGCATTCTCTTGGCAATTACAGTGTATATGACGAAAGATCAAAGATCCTGTTTTCAGGTGATATTGGTGCGGCGGTGTTCAAACCGGGGGAGGAGTACCTCTTTGTAGAAGATTTTGACAAACACATTTCTCTGATGAAGCCCTTTCACTCTCGTTACATGGTAGCCAATAAGGTGTGCAGAAAATGGGTAGATACCGTTTCTAAATTCGATATCCAGATGATAGCCCCTCAACATGGTGCTATTTTCAGGGGAGAGGATGTAAATCGCTTTTTAAACTGGCTCTCCGAGCTTCCCTGTGGTGTGGATAACCTGGAGGAGATCTATGGATGAAGGGAGACAAAACGATTATGAGTTTACAAAAAATTTCTTCTCAACTATTTCTCGATTTATTGTAGGATACAACAAAGGTATAGTTCTCGGTACTATTACCACCAGGTCTATGGCTATAATCGAGAGTAATCTCCAGTTTATTCGCGACTCCATGGAGACGGTGGTAGCAGCCTTTGAGGAAATAAGGGCTACTTCCCAGAGCACCACTCAAAACTCCCTCGTTATAAGCCAGATGATGAATCAGGTACTGGATAAAAACTCCACGGTAAATGAGAGTATAAATCGACGGGTAGAAGAGATAAGGAAGGCCACAGAGGATGCACACGAGATAAACCGACTTTTTCTGGATTTTGCAGAGAAGTCAAGGGACATACAGGAGATTATTGGCGCCATACAGGATGTATCGGATAGAACAAACATCCTGGCTATAAACGCCTCCATAGAAGCGGCCAGGGCCGGTGAAGTAGGGAAGGGTTTCAGGATCATAGCAAACGAGGTAAGAAATCTTGCAACACAAACCGGAGATTTTGCAAAAAAAATAGACAGCACGATCGTTGAGTTCGGAGAATCGGTTAAAACTATAACCAGCCAGATGAACAACTTTCTGGAACTACTGGATAACTTCCAGAAAGATTTTAAGGAAATAATGAATGCCTTTAACGAGAACAACAAATCGATAAACGAAACCGGTAATAATTTAAACATGATTTCAGACGCCATTAAAGAACAGAATACCGCTCTCGAAGATGGGATTGAATCGCTCGAACAGGTTTTCTCATCAAGCCAGGATACAGAAGCGGTAATCTCATCACTTAAGAAATCACACAATGCTCTGGACAAACTTCTGGGGAAGGGGTATTGAGCTTTAAATTATATAAATAGAGATTTTTGGAGGTAAGGACTTGAAGTTAAAGGAGCTGGATAGATATTTCAGAGAGCTTCTCCCAATCGACGAGTTTGAAGGCACCGACCCTTCTCTTAACGGCATCCAGATTTCAAGAATCGATGAGGATATAAAAAAGGTCGCTTTCACAGTAGATGCAAGCATGGAGGCATTCCGTAGGGCCTGTGATTGGGGAGCAGATATTCTCTTTGTTCATCATGGTCTTCTCTGGGGTAATAAGGCCATGCGAATCGATGGTATTTATTACAGACGTTTGAAGTTTCTCCTTGAGCACGATCTTGCTCTGTATGCAGTTCATTTGCCTCTGGATATGCATCCTGAGTATGGGAATAATGCAGGGCTTGTAAAATTACTGAATCTTACCGATGTAGAGCCATTCGGCGAGTACAGGGGATGTAAAATCGGTTTTAAGGGAAAGTTTAAAAACAGAATGAGTTTTGACGAGATTCTCCAGATACTTGGTGCGGAGAGGCAGGCATGTGCCGGCCTGTTACAGTTTGGTCCCGAGGAGATAACAACAGTGGGAATCGTATCGGGAAGTGCTCCGAAAGAGATTGAACAGGCTATTCAGGAAGAACTCGATCTGTTCCTTACCGGAGAGATATCACATGAAAATTACCATTTAAGCCTTGAGGGTAATATAAATCTGATCGCAGCAGGACATTATAAAACAGAAATATGGGGGGTAAAACAGCTTTCGGAAAAACTTAAAGAGGATAGAAGTGTGGAAACATGTTTCATGGATATTCCTACAGGATTATAAAGAGGTTGATTGTAAGTTGAAAAAAAGGCAAAATAAAGAAAGATTTATCCCTTTCATACTAACCCTGATTATTGTTCTGCTTGACCAGATCTCAAAGGCTATAGTAATTTCTCTTATTCCGCTCCATGTCATAGGTTTATCGATTTTCGGGGGATTTATAAGAATTATCCATACCCGAAATCTCGGCATAGCCTTCAGTATGGGGCGATCTTTTCCGGATACTCTTCGATCCGTACTGTTTATTCTTTTACCGGTAGTGGTGCTGACTGGTTTAATGATATACTATTTCAGGTCGGAAGATATAAGCAGTGTGCAGAGATGGGCCTTTGCAGGTGTTCTTGGCGGGGGGCTGGGTAACCTTATTGACAGGGTTTTTCGACCGTCAGGTGTGGTGGATTTTATTGATGTAAAGTTTTACGGTATTTTGGGGCTTGATAGGTGGCCAACATGGAATCTTGCAGACGCAAGTCTGGTCGTATCAGGTATTGTTCTGGTATTTTCATTTATCATGCAGGAAGGTTTGAAAAAGCATGAACAAAAAGATTAATACGCTCATCTTCATAGCGGGAGCCACGATTGTAAATATGTTTATAATTGCAATCCTGCTCTTTCTTTTTATCTTGATTATTTCTCTTGTTCTTCCAGATGATGCATCTCCCGTAACTGTGCAGTTTCTATTTCTTGGCGCATTTCTTCTCTCTCTGGTGGGTTCCTTTTTTATCTACAACAGGATAGTCCGCTTTATCTCAAAAAGAATCGATATGGATAAGTACTTTCATCCGCTCTTCAGGAGAAGGAAAAGGTAAGCAACCACAGCCGGAACGAGGGTGTGCTTCTACGGTAAAAAGAGTTTAATTTTGCTGCCCGGATGTTGCTTTCCTGTTTTAATAACCGTCTGACATGGAAATATTAAGGTCTTTTTTGTACAGTTCGCTATAGACAAAACCTCTGTTTTTTAACTTATCCTTTATCTCCTGGGGGAAAGGCATGTTACGCCAGAAGATCCCCCTAACCTCCCTGTCCAGTTTCTGGGTGCCTTCGCTTTCTTTTGTTATCCAGAGGTAATAATCCTGGATAAAGGCTTCCCTGACATCCCCCTTCATCTTTCTGTCGGAGAACCACTGGTAATATTTGCCCGTAAGTCCTTCCTCCATCCAGTAGTGCTGGGCGTATTCTTTGGCTACCTGCCACCGTAGGTCTCCAAGGGCATAGATAACCGCAGTACGCACATCCTTTGGGTACATGGGAATGGCGATTCTCCCTTTGCTGGTCGCCCTGTTAAAGCGCTCAAAGGGCTCCCAGCAGATCCCACGGTCGCCGTAGCAGGGAACGAGAATGACATGAGGAATAATTCTGTTAGTCTGTCTTCTAAATGTACGTAAAAATATACCCGGATCCAGGTGCTCTACTGCAGCCATATGATGAATAACGTTTTCACGGGTTGCTATGTCATTAATATTTGCCCTTAAGTACTGCTGCATCGCTATGGGAAAGTGGTTCCCCTGTCTTCCAACACATATTTTTATCATTTGCCTGACAGTATTAAACTCTTTGATTATCTGTGCATTGTCCACTTCTGTATCTGCACCGAGCTGTTTGGCCTCCTCACTGAGTGTTTTATAGTTCTCCTGTGCTTCTTCCAGTTCTTCGTACAGGGAGGTGGCTTCACGGTCAAGCCTATTCAACTGCTTGAGTATCTCCGTTGCCTCTCCTATAACAGATTTCTGTGAGACATTATAGACATCTTTAAGACCCTCGTGCCCTGCTCTTATTTCTCTTTTGGTTAAAAAGTTGATTTTTTCTTTTAGAGATATTTCGTGAGAATCCATCTCGATAAGTTTATTCTTTAAAAGTGCAAGCTGTGCCTCTACCTGTCCTTTTGCTTTTTCGAGTTTTGTGAATATTTTTTGATTCTCATTTTTGCTCGATTGTTTTGTCTCATCCATTGCAGAAGAGGATACTTTCCCGGAGGCCACAGCCTTGAGCCACTCATCCGTATAGTAAACGGGCTCTCCGGTATTATTATCGAATATGATTTTTGAGATAATTTCCCTCTGTTCTTTGGATATGAGTGTAGGGAGCAGAACTCCGTACCTTAAAAGAAGTATTTTCTGAAGAGGGAGATTCGTATGGATCTTAGAAGCTATACCGGCTGCCAGGTTCCAGTAGGCAGATTGAAGTTTGCCCCGATACAGGGTACGATCCTGTGGGTCCTGGGATTTAAGGAACTTAGTAAGTGCCTCGTGGACACGATGAGATGATTCGCCCTCACCGGAAAGCACCTTTTTGTAATAATCTTTATCTTTAAAAAAATCTTTTGGCTTTTCTTCGAATTTTGTTATTTCTAGAAATTTTTCTCTTCTTTGCTCGGTTTCAACCGCTGTTTCAACCCCACCCTTTTCGTCAAAAAGATCGCTAAAATCGGGAGTATCATTTTTTTTTGAATCTAAACCTATCAACTCGGCCACTTCCGGATCGAGTTCTTCGGGAACCTGTTTATCGCTCATATTGTTTTATTGGAGGTGACGGGAATCGAACCCGTGACCTCGTGAATGCCATTCACGCGCTCTAGCCTGCTGAGCTACACCCCCATTCTCTTAACAGTGCCGCGAAGATGCCCTTCTGATTAAACGCCCATCTTCGGATTACTATTCATTCCTTAAAATCTAATATAATCTGCACTTTTTATTGTGTCAATGGGAAATTTAAGCATGGCAAGTAAACAACCACCGGCAAAGCCTAAGGCTTTGCAAGCCCTGCAAGGGATAAGTAATTTCCGCTTTGCGGAAATTACTTAGGTGGTTGTATGCTCCGAAAGAAGGCAGACGGGCTTAAGCCCGTCTCTCCACCGGTCTTTCGACCGGTGGACCACCACCATAGGTGGTGGCCTTCTTTCGTAGTAAACTCACCCGTAGAGTCTTGAAAACAGCCTGGAAATGTCCTAAAATTTATAATCACGGAGGATTATTATGTGTCTTTCCAATGTATATTTGAATGAAAAAGATGATAAAAATCTGGTTATAGAAGATGCTTCTGTGGTCAGCTACAATGAAGGGGCAGTGCAGGTAAAAAGTCTTTTTGGTAAATCCAGAAAAATTGATGGTTATATCATAGCAAAAGTAGATCTGGAGAAAAACTTCGTAATACTTAAGGAAATCTAATGGGTAAAGATATGGATTACGATAAAGCAGATGTAAAGGAGAAACTCAGAGTGCTTATTCCCCATCTTCTTGAACACAACAGCGAACATATAAAGGATCTTAAAAAATGGATCGATAAAGCTTCCAGTGCGGGGTTTGAAGAGATAAGGGCAGAGCTTGAAAAAACTGTAAATCTTTCAGAAGAGATAAGCAGAAGTTTTAAAAGAGCGATCGATCTTCTCGATAAATATGGCAATTAATGGTATAAACCATTATGGTAGCCGGCCCGGCTTTATTATCGTGGGATTTACGAACGATTGGGTTTTTAGGGGAAGCCTGGAAGCCTCTCTCTTCAGGCTGTAATTTTAAAAAATGGGTTCTTCCTTAACCCTCGACAGGTAACCTGTTCTTAGACATGTAGAAAAAAGCTCTTTACTCATAAACTCTTTTACATCCTTCTTGTAATCTTCGTAAACCGTACTGATTAATATCCTGTACCCCTTTTCTGTTTCCTCGAGAATCTCCAGATACTTGCTGAAACCACAATTTCCCTTAACTTTGAATTTCACAGCATTTCTCCTTTAAAAAATTTTTTCGCCCCTGTTTTTTAGAGACGTTTTTGTTGTTGAACAGTTCCCAAAAAAGTGTGATTTTTAGAAAAAGCCTATTACTTTGGGAGCTACCCAACGAGCCTTCATCTTGATCAAGAGCACATTTTTTTAGGACACTATAATTACTATTCGGCAAAAAAATACCGATACTGAAAATAACAAGAGAGTGAAATGAAGGTATTTAAACTTGAATTAAATGATGGTTTTGAACACATATTTCGGGTAATCGATGAGGATAATGATTTCTACATTCTTGAATCAATCCATTCTATTGCCAATTATAGAGCAACAGGTAAAAATATATGTAATAAGTATCTTATGGAGAAATTACTATCCCTCGGTCTTCTTACCTGCCATTCTGAATGATGCCCTTATAGAGGAATATCGATTGTAAACTCCGTCCCCTCCTCCCTGTTTAGCTCAATTTTTCCGTTTAGCTGTTCGGTGAGGGAACAGACCAGCCTAAATCCGAGGGAATCGGCCTCTCTAAAGTTAATCTCCTCTGGGAAAGAAGTTCCGTTGTTTCCAACTACCAGTCTGTAACGATCCTCTTTTTTCTTAAAAGTTACCCATATTTTCCCGTGACGTTTTTTATGAAATGCGTATTTAAATGCGTTGGTTACAAGCTCGGTAACTATGAGACCCAGGGGTATTACTCGGTTTACATTCAAACGGCCGGGAGCTATATCTATTTCGGTAGTTATATTCATATTGGGCAGGGTTGAAGATCTGGTAATATTTGCGACTAAATCTGAAATATATTCATCAAAATCGACGGTAACTATATCCTCTCCCTTGTACAATTTTTCATGAATGAGAAAGATCGAGTGTATTTTATTTTCCAGCTCTGTTAGTATATCATGTACTTTCTTCTCTTTGATATACATACCCTGTAAATTTATGAGGTTAAGAATCATGGCGAGGTTGTTTTTTATACGGTGATGGATTTCCTGAAGCAGTATCTCCTTCTCTTTTAGAGCTCTCTTGATAGTTTCCTCTGCCTTTTTTCTTTCGGTAATGTCGTGAATAATAATACCCACGGATTGATACATATCATTATCCACAAGAACCCTGCGGATCAAGATTTGTCTGCCTTTTAACAGCACAGGAAAATCTTCTCCTAAGCTCTCGGGATATTTATCCTCGGCCTTAAAGAGCTTCTGTATGGCTCTTTGATACTGCTCATCGAAATATGATAAAAAATCTGTACCGAGAAGCTCCTCCTCGGAAGTACCAAAAAAGATAAGTGCCGCCGGATTTGCATAAATTATTTTAAAATCATGAGTAAGTTCCACAAACCCTTCTGCCATGCTCTTAAGAAGGGCATTAAGATGGTTTTTTGAGACGAGTAACTCTTTTGTAATCTCCCGTCTGTAAACTTCTTCAATACCTATGATTTTCCCTTTATATTTTTGTATATTGCCTTTTTCCAGGTCATTCAGAATCCTTATTATATAGCTTCTCATTTTTTTGAAGGGCATTTTAGCCAGATATGCATCGGCAATATCCTTGAAATTCCTTCTTGCCTCTTCCGCCGCAATGGCCGATACGATAATAATCTTGGCGAAGTTTGATTTAAATCGAGAATGTATTATTCGACACAACTCTTCTCCGCTTATTTGAGGCATTATGAGGTCTATAAAAATAAATTGGGGATTCCACATTTTAAGTATCTGGAGTGCTTTAAGCCCATCTTCTGCAGTTTTTATTTTGTACCCTTCCTTGCCGAGTAGTTCTGTCATAAAGTCCAGAAAAACGGGATTATTATCTACTACGAGTATCCCCTTTTCAACCATTTTTACTTAATAACCTCTTCTTTTCCTCTTCGAACTTATTCTTTAGACGTTCGAAATCTCTGGAAACTCCCTCTATATCTCCCGCCTTACTATTAAGCTCTACTCTTTTAGCGATTTTTGACAGATCGGTAAGATCAAGATTTAAGGCTGCTCCCTTTATGTGATGGGCAAGGAAAGCTATCTTTTCAATGTCTCCCCTGCCA
>QNBH01000021.1 GCA_003645645.1 Spirochaetota bacterium
CAGGGAGCACACGTTCCCGCAAGAGGACCGGTGGCGAGAATGAGCTTATTTTCAGCACTTAAGGGGTCTACGGTTGCAACTCCCTCTTCGTAGAGGTAACGGGTGGCAAGACGCCGGCCTCCAATGTAATCCCTGGCCCATTCGGTGTTTACCTGCTCTTTATCTATCTTACCTCTTGTAAGGTCTACCCTTAGCAATGTCCCCGTCCATCCACCTTTCATGCTTTCACCTCCTTGAAACTCTCGATTAACCTGCGAGACCATGCTTTTCGCTTGGAGACCACAGCAGTGTCCTGTTCTCTGTAGATGAGTGCCTCGGCGGGACAAAGTTTTACACATTCGGGGTCTCCATCGCAGAACTCACACTTGTACACCTTGTAGATTTCTGAATCGTACATGATCTCCCCGAAGGGACAGGCCAGTGTGCAGATTCTACATCCTGCACATCTGTTTTCATCCACTACCTCCCTTGCGAGGGATGAATCCCGCTGTATAGCTCCAGACGGGCAGGCACGCCGGCACCATGCCTCCTCGCACTGGAAGCAGCTCAAAGCGGTGTAGAAAGCCTCGTTATCGAAGATTGTTACCTATACCCTCGACTTTGCCGGATTAAGCTCCCCCTCCATTCTAAAGGAACAGGCGAGCTCACATAACCGGCAACCTGTACACTTTTTAGGATCGAAGACAAGCATTTTTGCCATACACACCTCCTTGTTTCTGTGTTAAGATCCGACGCTGGTCGTAAAATCTAATAACCAACTAAATCACTAAGCTATAAAATTATAAATCATGTTTGTCGAGTTTGCAAGCTCCTTTTATTTTAATGAATGGAAATTTTTTTCATTTTTGCCGGCACTTTGCAATTTCTTTGCGGCTGCATCGCCTTCGATAAAAAAAGGGCCAAGATCAAAATGCAAACCCAGCCCGGCGATAGTGCTTAAAACCGGATCGGTTTGTACTGTAAAAAATTGAGTGCCCGCAGAGAGAAGAGTGTACAATGTTTTACCCGACTGAAAGCTAAGATAGAAAAAACCGTTGAAATCACCTTCAAATGACAACGTCATCAACCCATTACGGGAAATATTTATAAGGCCAATGGGGATGCCGTCTATTCTCTCTCCTATGTTGAGTAGACCGATTTGCAGCCCTGAAATAGAATCGGCTATATTGATAATTCCTATTTGAGAGCCCTCAATCTTGTCAGCAATGTTCAAAGTACCAGCTTGAATTCCAGTCACATTGATGGCAGAATTAAAAACTCCCGCCGCCTGTACCCCTGTAAAGGTATCCGATGTTATGTTAAAAACACCCGCTCCCTGTACCCCGGTAAGGGTACCCGAAGTGATGTTAAAAACACCCGCCCCCTGTGCTCCCTTAACCGAACCACTGGCGATAATAAACACTCCACTAGCCTGAAGCCAGGAAATGTCCTCCGACACAATATTGAATACACCAGCACTCTGCAGGCCCCTCACACTGCCACTAAAAATATTAAATACCCCTGCCCATTGAAACCATTTTAATCCTCCTTCGACAATATTGCCAATAACTGCAAACTGTGCTCCGTACACTGTATCCTGCACAATATTTATTCCGGTGCCGGATTGCGCTCCCCTTATCCCATAATTTATGCCCAGAACAAGGTTGAAATCCAATCCCACATAGTATGGTTGGTTCGGAAAGGGTACACCCAGACCTGGAACAAAAGAAAACCCGAAATGTATGAACGATACATCGTAGGAGCTAACAGGTTTATCGATTTTATCCTTTAATTCTTCATCATTCATCTCTTCATCACCACGAGTGCGGGTAACGATATTTTTTGTTCTTAAAAAATCCCCGATTGTCAAAGTGGTAATAGAGCTTTCATCGAGGGTAATAGAAGCTTCCAGTGTTCCGTCATCATTCCGGATTGTAATAGTATAAGAATCCACCGGAAGGACAATTGTAATGGATGTTCCTTTCGCTTTGTTTATTTCCGCAACAATGTTGTGCTGACCTCTCTTGATAAACATCTGTCCTTCAAGTTCCTCGGTGAAAACGATACCTGCTTCAAGCTCCATCAAGTCCGTTAATACCAGATCTCCCGTGCCGGTAAGTTCGATGTGCCAGGAAGGACGTTGAGGACCTGCAAGGGTACTCTCTGTCCTGCTTAATGTTTCTGTCCGGGCATATTGATAGGCTTCGTGAATGGTTACCTGACCATCCTGTGAAAAATCCGCCGCTCCACGGAGAAGCGAAACCAGCGAATATGTAAAGAAGGAAGCTCCGATTTCATCCGATTCATGAGAGGCTTCTTCCTCGGTACTCGAGCTAAGGTATACATCTCCTCTTATTCTGGAAGGTTCATCCAGGAGAAAGAGCGCAACCTGCTGCCCTCCCTTTACTCGCATAAAAGCTCCGGAAGCGCAAGAATCAAGGATTAGGATATTTACATCTGTTTCAAAAGACTTCATCTCGTTACGTAGATCCTGGTAGGAAAATCTCTCATCACCCAGAAGAATCCCCCTTTCGTCGGAATGTCCGGAGTAACAAAAAAAGAACTCGGTTCGAAGAGCATCTGTTTTTCCTCAAGGTAGTTTTTGTTTTTTCGCGTTTAAAAATTTAGGTATAAAACCATAGGTGGTGGCCTTCTTTCGTAGTAAAAAAACAAAATCTAGACTGTAAATAGAATAAGGGCCGGAAGCCGGCCCATGTAATAGCATCATTCTGAAGCTATAATATAGTAGATATCTTCAAAACCTACGTTGTACCTTTCAGAAAGATCCTTCATTCTCTCTCCAGAGGTGGTCGCAATTCCCCTTTCCTTTAACTTTGAAATTACGGTATCGATATTTACCGATAACTCTTTTGATACCTCAGCTATTGTCTTCCTTCCCCAACCGCTTCCGATCTTACTTTCCTCACCTGTACTGCCAGGAACGCTTTCTACTTCTTCAGGCGTAATATTACCTGCACCCTCAAGAATAGCCTTTGTCTCCCAACTGTTGCTTATGTTTTCACCAAACTCCGTGATATACGAGATGGGAAACCAGTTGTAGATAGAACCAAAAGAAAGCACCAGAACAAACACAAATGATAAAACCAGCTCAGGTAAACGCCTTACACTATTCTTTACTTTATACCGGATGTAGTTTATCAATACCTTCCAATTAAGGATTATGTGAAGTACAGATAAGATAAGGAAAGCATATCCGACTACAGTGTGCATGGCAGCCCATTGATCCTTGGTAAGACCCAGGAGTCTCCAGTTTAACCAGTTTGCAACCCTTCCCGGAGGTACTACGTAGAGCACAATGCTTGTGAGTATAAGGTTTATAAAACTGAATGCAAGGAAGATACTTGTAAAAGCCCTCAAGTTAAACTTCTTTTTTTCTCTCATTTTTTTATCTCCTTTTGCGAATGATGGTTTAATTATATCTTGCAATTTACGTGCCAACTCATTGGACTTTAGTGGGGGTTTTTAGAGGTTTTAACGGCTTTAAAGGCATTTAAAGGCAATCGATACCGATACAACTGAGAAGATTTTTCTCAGTGGGGAAAAAGCGGGAAAAATTTATTCTACTGTATTTCGTTACTTTTAATTTATCACTTTGATTTCTCTGCAATCTCCTCAACAAGGGATATAAAATTTTTTTAGTTCTTTTTTAACTCCTCATACACCTCTTTTGCCTTTTCGGATATTGATATTATATTTTCTGGTATTACCATGAAGCCGTAGATATGCCTTATTTTATGTCTAAAGGCTCTATATGTATCGAGCTTTTATTCAGTATCATACGAAATTACCTTTACCACTATTATTATTCAATATATATTATCAACATGAAACCTATACAGGTTATGATGGATGAGGATTTATTAAAGGCACTGGATAAAGATGATGAGGTTCGCAGACTTGGCCGTTCGGCAGTCTTGAGGCGGATCACGGCAGAGTATCGGGAGCATCAAAGACAAAACGAAATTGCAGACCAATATAAACAGGCGTATAAATCTGGTATAGATGTTCTTGGAGAAGAGTTCAGCGGATGGGTTAACGAAGGTCTGAAATACGATTCCGCTGTAAATCTGGATCATGTGCAGACCGTGGATAAATCGAGGCTGCACCGGTACATCGGATCGATTTGACCGGAAAAAATGAAGTCCGTATGCCAGGCAATTGCAATAGCGGCAGGTTGTTCCTGACCAACTCTCACCGGGAGAAATATCTTTTGTCTATAAACCGGATCCTTCTTCGTTGTTCCTTTCCAGGGATTTAAGCTTTCCTCTTATTATAAGCTCTTCGAGCTCTTTTCGGGTCATCTCCCCCTTGTGAAGGTCTGAGATCTTCTCTCCCTGCCACAGCACTACAAAGCGGTCTGCAATGGGATATATGTGGCGGATGATATGTGTTATAAAAATAACCGAACAGCCCAGCTCTCTCTTGGCACGTTCCACATAGGTAAGTACCTTGTCTGTCTCCCGGATGGAAAGTGCGCTGGTAGGCTCATCCAGAACAAGCAGTTCTCCTCCGAAGTGGATGGTTCTGCCAATGAGGACTGCCTGCTGTTCTCCCCCGGAGAGTGTCCCGATGGGACGGTCGAAGGATGGAATCTCTATACCTATCCGTGAGGTTGTCCGGCGGGTTATTTCATACATCTTTTTCTTATCCAGAACAAGAAAAGGCCCCACCCTCTTTCTTAGCTCTTTTCCAAGGAAGAAGTTCTCCCAGATGTTCATCTCGGCTATGGCGGAGCCTCTCTGGTGTACAGGTTCTATACCCATATCTCTGGCTATTGCAGGATTTTGAATGTTTACTTTTTTCCCTTTATAGTAAATTTCTCCGGAATCGGGACGGTGTATTCCTGTAAGTATTTTTACAAGGGTAGTTTTCCCGGCTCCGTTATCACCCACAAGCCCCACTATCTCTTTCCTGCCGACGTTAAAATCCACATTTTTAAGAGCCCGTACTTCACCAAAACTCTTGGAGATACCCTTCATCTCAACCAGAGGCATTTCCTGTTCTGTAGTTTTTCCTTCCATTGAACGATAACCTCTCCTTAGAAGATTAGTTTTTCCTCGTTTGCGGGAGCTTCACGTTAAGGCATTCTGCGTCTGATACGTGTTTATTCGCTTCTCTTGTATGTCTCGCCTATCATCTTCGACAGTCTCTCACGCCTCGGAAAAACGATCAGAGTAAACAGCACTGCCACGTATGGAATCATCAGGAAAAAGTATCCTCCTCCGTGTACCACAAAAGGTTTGGCGGCGGGAAGATTCTGCAGCCATAACCCTACCCCTTCGGATAACCCGAAGATAAAGGCCACCTCTATTGCCAGAAAAAAATCCAGACCGCTGAATACAAGGCATGCGAGTGCGATAAAACCCCTTCCCTGTGCCACATCCCTGGTTACTACTCCCAAGTAATCCAGGCTGAGATAGCTTCCGGCCAGCCCCACTATGGCGCCTCCCACAGTACAGGCTGCAATACGTATTTTATACACATCTATTCCCGATGCATCGGCAACAAATGGGTTGTACCCTGCCGCCTTTAGTCTCATCCCGAAGCGTGTATTCTCCATTACAAAATACACAACAACTGCAATTACGATCATCGCCCAGAAGATCCAGCTTATGGAACCCAATGCCGTGATGAATTTGGGAATACGAAGCTCTTCAGAGCTTAAAATGTGAAACCCCGGTGTATTCCATATTGTAAATAAAAAGTAGGCTACGAAACCAAGGGCAATCATGTTAATCCCGAACCCGGCTATCAGTTGATTTCCTCTGCCGTATGTAGCAACAAGTGCAAAAACAAAGGCAATAAAGCCGCCGATGAAAACTCCCCCGCAAATTCCTGCTAAAAAACTTCCGCTTGCCTCCGCCACATAAACGGCAAAAAAGGCGCTTATTATGATGATCCCTTCGATTCCGATGTTTGCCTGACCTCCCCGCTCATTGAGGATTTCTCCCACTGCCGCCATACCAATGGGCACCATGGCGTTAAGACCGAGAATCAGAAGCCCCAGAAACTCTTCCGGTCTGGTTACAAGTGACAGTACCAGAACCAGAAATACGATAAAAAGTGTTATAATAACTTTCTCATTTTTTTTACCGGCTTTGAGCAGTTTTAACATCTGGGTACTCCTGCTTTTAACAACTGATTCATGGATGCTCCGCCCCGGTCAATGGGGTTCTAAGCAGCTTCCGCATGATGGTACTCCTGCTTTCTGCTACTTAATTCTTTAAGCCCCCTCCCCAGCATCCGATAGATCTCCGGCAGAGCGAAAGAGAATACAATTATTCCGTTGAAAATATCGGTTAACTCCGGAGCAATGCCTATCTGCTGGAGATAGAAGCGCGAAGTTTTTATCGTGCTTACAAAAAAGGCAGCCATTATACACCATACAGGGTGATTTCTTCCGATCATGGCGACTGCAATACCCATAAACCCAACTCCCCTCAAACCGGAAAGCTCCTCGGTTACCGTCCATAGAGGAGGCATGCCCGCTGTGAGAGCAGAACCTGCCATACCAGCCGACGCTCCACCTATGGCAAATGAGAGTGTCATCATCAATGGAGTATTTATTCCCGCACTTCTGGCTGCATCGATATCGTAGCCGGTGGCTCTTATATGCTGGCCCGACCTGGTGTGCCACATAAGAACATATACAATAAAAGCTGCCAGGATACCGACATATAACACAGCAGTTAAAGGACCTCTTGCAACCAGCACAGGGAAGCGGGCACTGGGAAGAATATCCACGGCGTATGTTCCGTAAGCAACCTCGATATCACGAAGGGGCCAGGAGATCAAAAAACCAATAAGAAACAGAGCAGTCCAGTTCATCATAATTGTGGATACAACCTCATGTACCTGACGTTTTACTTTAAGAAAGGCAACAGGTATTGACCAGAGCATTCCTCCTGCAGCCGCGCTTACCAGTACTGCCAACTGGTGGAGTCCGGGCGGAAGGTGAAGCATCCCCCCTACAGCAACAGTGGCAGCAGCACCTATCAACATTGCTCCTTCGGCTCCGATATTGAAAAGACCACAACGGTAGCCCATGGTGAAAGTAAGAGATGTGAGAAGAATGGGAGTCGTTCCTGCAAGTGTCTGGAGGATACCTATGCGGGTAAAAACAGCCCCTTTAAAGGATTTATAAAAAACAAATGCGGGGTTTCCCCCATCCAGAAGAATGATTAAAGCTATTACCAGAAAACCGATAATAACCGGGAAAACCGAGCTCAAACCGGTTTTTCTGCTTCTCTCTGAGCTGTTTTTTCTACCCGTCACCTATACATCCCTGAATGTAGCTTCCTAACTGCCGAGAGTGCCGTAAGAATTGCCCTCTCCTCCCCGGTGATTGCCTCTCCCTTTGAGCCAGAGCTTGCCTGTATGGCGTATTCCCTAACACCCTGATCTTTCTCCAGATCACGATCGCTGGTACGGTTTACTACCGCAAAGACACATCCCGCTTTCAACCCCCTCAACCTGCCTACGGTCAGTACTGTTGCCCCTTCCATCTCGCTGGCTATTACCCTGTATTTTTTCCACTGTGCTACATAATCGTCTGTAGTACCTGAATAAACGTAAAAGTTGTCCCTGCAGATAGATATACCTGTATGAACCCCGTAATTAGCCTTCCTGGCAGAATCCATCAGCGCAGAGTACACCTCAAAATCGGGTACGGCCGGCCAGTTCGGAGGAGCATAAGTAACAGAGGTACCCTCATTTCTTACGATACCAAGAGGCACTACCAGGTCTCCTATCTCCATCTCTTCGAGCCAACCTCCACAGGAGCCTACCCTGATAATCACCTTTACACCCACAACGGCAAGCTCCTCGACAGCTATTGCCGTGCTCGGCCCGCCTATTCCTGTTGATACAACGGATACAGGTGATCCACTGTACTCTCCGGTTACCGATTTATACTCCCTGTTGGACGCTATATTTTTAAAAGAATCGAGCTTCTGCGCTATCCGTTCCACCCTTCCGGGGTCTCCAGGAAGGAGCACATAGGGTGCAATGTCTCCGCTTCCGACCAGAAGATGTGGCTGGATATCATTTCTCATAGAGGTTCTTCCTCCTGAAATTAAATTTCCATTACTGTGGATGCCCCAAAAATGTGGTATGGCGAACCACCAGGAAAAAGGCAGCCCCTCTCTTAAAAAGAGAATGGGACTGCCCTTTTTATTGTTTGTCAGCCGTAGATTCTGCGTAAATCCCTTATGTTGTACTTCTGTGGATTTGAAAAAGGTGATGGAACTTCCACCTTTCCATCTTTTATAAGACTCTCCAGCTCACCTATGGCTTTCCAGAACCAATCGGGAAGGGAATTGCGAAGCTCCCTGTAATTCTTAACTATCTCCGAGACCTTCTCCTCTTTGATTGCTCCCGTTTTGATTCCGAAATCCAGAAACTCTTCAAGCATCTTCTCATCACTCAAGTACACTCCATTGTTTTTTAAATTCATACTCAAGAGACCTTTGTTCTCACTTACCATCTGCCGGAACTTCCCTTCGTTGACGAGTCGGCAAGTCTCTAGTACGGCAATATCCACCCGTTTCATCCCGCTTGCAAGGATATAGGGATTTATCCAGTCCTGGTCTGCATCGACTCCTATGGCAAAGGGAGGTTTTGTAAAGGGAATATTGTTCTCTTTGTGATAATCTTCTACTGCAGTAAAAACCCCTAAACCGGTACCGCCCGCCGCCTGGTATATGATTCCCGCACCCTTGTCGATCTGGATTTGAGCTGCGGCTTTCCCCTTTGCAGGATCGTCGAAAGTGCCGGTATAAGTCCAGAGCACTCTCTCCGTCCTGGGAGTCTGCACGATTTTTTTATCTTTAAGAAGATCCGGCATATTGTTCTCAAGCCATTTCAAGCCCCAGTCCATTCCCCACTTGTAACCTATTTCAAAATCGTGAAGAATGGCTCCCTCGGTTCCCAACACAACCCCCACATGTGGAAAATCATGATACACGGCGGTAAAAGCCGCCAGGGCTCCTGCCAGTGCAGACATCTGCTCCTGGTTAAACACAATTCCCAGCACGTTTTTATCCGCAGGGCTTCCCGGTTCTATATCCGGGCGGGTATCCATCTGTGCGAAGTTCTGATCGGGAAACTGGTTTGCAACCTGGCCTAAGGCTCTTACATAGGCCCAACCGTTTGAGAGGATCAGGTCGTACTCTCCCGATGAGGCCAGACTGTTAAGAAGAGAGAGAATCTCACCGGAAGAACTCACCATCAGGGAGTAATCCCTTACATATCCCCTCTCTTTAGCCATTTCCGCCCCTCTCCATGCAAGATCATTCCAGCCGAGATCACCCCTGCCTCCAGCACCAAGGATAAGAGCAAGCTTTATCCCAACTGCCTCTTTCTCCTTCTCTCCTTCTGTGTAAACAGTTGATACTGTAATGCTTAAAAGGAGAAAAATAAGAGCACTGCGTATTACTTTTTTCACCTTCGTCCCCCTTTCATTTTTTTCTATGCTCAGCGTATCGAGCATTTAGTATTTGATTTCAATTATATAACTAACTATAGAGGTAGACAAGCATGAATTGCATCTGTTATTTCAATTAGTAAAAAGAGTGTGGCTGATTTCGGTTGGTCGCACTTGTAAAGTTTTCCTTGATTTCCAAGGCTTCATTCCTATTTTCCTCTAAGCTGCTTTCTCTTTCAGGGAACAGGATGATGGTAGCGACTTTGCACTGCCATACAACCTTGCATTCTCTTTGTTTGGGTATGGTAGTATCGTCTTTCACTAATAACGGAGTTGAACGATTTTGCCGTACCCCGAGCTGCTTGGCCTTGAGTCCGGCGGTTTTATCCGTTGATTTTTCCACTTGTGGCACACTTTGTTATTAGAGCGAATACTGTTTCTGCCCGAAGGTTACCGGTTTTCCGGTTGCTAAGGTGTAAAGGGTCTCTGGAGCAATGTCGATTTCTCCGTTTCCCCAAACCAAGGTACCGTATTCAACCCTAAATTTTTTGAAAAAAATCGATATCGAAAAAAGAATTGAATACAGTATTTTCTTCCGGATATTCCGATAGATCCGCCTCTCCCTGTGAGCCATCCTCAAATTCAATTTTTATTTTGTAATCAGATATATATTCTGCATTTACAATATCAAAAAACATGGCTTACATCTCCTATTCCAATGGTTCAATATCAAATAACGCCTTCTTCTTGCTAGCCAATTCCCATTCTTTAATTAATTCTTCTTTATGGAGTTTTGCCCATTCGATAACAAGACTTAATGCTTTGGGTGGAAGGTCTCCATGCAGGAGGCTGAAATCATTGATACCAATTAGAGCTTTGTTCTTATTGTAGATTGCATGAAAATGTGAAGGCTTATAATCATCAAAATACATTTGTATGAGTATTCCGTAAAATTGGCTGATTGTCGGCATCTTTACATTATAGCAGATTCGCACTCGCTTGTCATCATATGAAACAATCATACAATCGTCCCATTCCATCCGGTCGATTCGCTTTAGCCGGTTTTCCCCAGATATGAAAAACACTGACAATCTCAATGCCATGTCTGCTGTTATTCGCCTATTCCCGTTAATTATCTGTGATATTCGTGTTTGAGGTATTTTTATCTCCTTGAATAAATCAACGAGAGAATCGAGTGCCCTACTGCGGGTGTTGTTGATTGCCTCAGTAATATGATCATCCCTGTTGAACAGTACGGGGTAGTCGTTTTCTATCCCAAGTTTAGCTTAAATTCGGAAAATTCTCCTGGCGGGGAACAGCTTATGATGATTAAAAGCCACGAATAGAGCGCACTCGATATTTATAGTATTTACTACCGAGAGCCTGATATCCATCACTTTCTACTCTCAGTTAAAGCCGTTCACCCGTCTCGTACTCGCGAGAAAACTCTCCGCTTCCCACAACAGACCCGTTTACGATTATCTTCGATTCACTCGGGTCGGTGTTTATATTAAAGGTTTGGGTGATGATCTCCTCTTCCAAAGCGACCCGATGTGTTTTTGCCGTCTCCTCATTTACCGGAAAACTGAGTTGCTTATCCAGATAGATCTTCGGGTTCCCCGGTTGAAATTTCCTCTTTAGCCTCTTCTTTCTCGGCTAATTTCTCTTCCAGTGCTTTTATCTCTTCCTCTTCTCTTACTATTTTTTCTTCAGCCTGTTCCACTTCATGTTCTTTAAGCTCTACCATTCGACAAGCATCGCCTTCAACAGCGGGAGGAAAAAGAGCATGAACAGGTGTGCCAAAACTTCATTGGTGTATTCCGGCTCCCTTGCTCAATAATCCCGAAATCATAACGGCTGTTTTGCCTGTTATATCTGGATGTGCAGGCACAATTATCACTCGATCTCGATCTTCCTCATCCACTTACCTATACTCAATGCGGGACCAATGCCCTGCAAATGATCTTCAAGCAACATTTTGATCGGTTTGGCGAAATCTACTATACGAAGTACTCAAAGACCTATGGGCGGTTACAAGATTCCGGCTTTTGGGCAAAAAGCCCGCGAAGCCCTGTCCCAATAAAAACCGGTAAATCGCCCCTGGTCTTAATCCGTCCTCTATTCGATTGCATTAGGACTTTTTTACTTTTCTCGTTTAAGCTGCCGGGGGAGAAAATTTACGCCAAGACAAATTTTAGAAGGGGAACAATATCGTAAGGTGTGCTTCTCGAATGCTTTTTTGCCAGAAATTGACGCTAAATATCCAGGGTTATTCTATAAGGTCAAATCGTTTGGAAGAAATTAGTCGAGTTTCGCCAAATTATATCCAATTCGCTTGATTTTTCGCCTCTCTTAGATTATAATCATCCCTATCAATTGGAATAATGATTAAATCCCAGTATTCCAGTCTCGGTATATTGAAGCATGTCTTCCCGGAAGAAGTACCAGAACAGGAATCCTGGTTAAGCTCCGGTCTCAACTCCTGGGTCTGCCCGAAATTAAAATCCGGTGAAGCAAGATATACCTTTTCTGCCTGAAAACCCAGCTCCAGGGGAATGTTAAGCAACAGGGGAGGAGCGGGATGAGGGAAGTTCCAATAACCACTTCGATGCCCGGTCAAATTTATAAGATTAACAGTGATAAAATCTGGACCTTTGTGAATCAGTGTCCATATCTCCCCTGCTCTGCCGGCTGAATCGTATTTAAGCTGGCCGTAACCAATATGTAATAATCCTTCTGTTGCCAGAACCAGCTCGGAGACATCTTTCATGTTAAAGTTGACCAGCCACTGTTCGTACCGTACAAAGAAATCATAATAACGACGCATAATTCCTGCAAATTGGGGACGGAGTTTGGCATATTTCGGATAGTAGGCATCGCAGAGAGCACCGTCTCTCTCCCCCAAAAGCAGATGAAATCCACCGGATGCAAAGATCGAGACCGTCGTAAACCTGGTGGCTGCTTCCGCCCGGATTAGCTTTTCATTACCGGAAGGTCCTTCTGGTTTTGCATCTCCCAGCGGACTCATATAAGCGGCCAGAATCACCTGTTTCCTTCCATGCCCTGCTTCCTTGGCCTGTAGGATAAGCTTTCTCAGGTCGCTGTATTCAGTGTAAGGGGGCCAGACTTCAATATAGATAGCTGCCTGGTTACTTTGGGCCACCTTTACCATGGGCCAGTTTTTCACACAGTTGAAAATTACTTTGGCTTCTGGTTTTACAGCCTTCAGGGCGGAGGCCGAATCGTCGATCATCGGTCCGAAATGTTCGTCCAGAAGGACCCTTAGACCTTTGGAGCCTCCCACAAAGCCTTCACTGGGAAATCCGTATTGATCCATATGTATGCCATCAAAAGAGAGCATATTTACAGCTTTTACATACTCTCCGATTATCAGCCTGTACCAGGGGGAATCTTTACGAATGTCCATAATGTAAAATAGATCCTGGATGCTTTCCGCAACTCCTCTGGCATCATATAGGGCCAGCTCAGGGTGCTCATTGAAAAACTCAGGTTCAGCACCATAAACCGCTCCATAGGCCAGAGCAGCCATGTTGTATCGATGACATAGTTTGATCTTACGTTTTACAGTGTTCAGGGAGAGAATCCGTCCCATCCCGTCGATGAACCTGTCTTCAGGGGGAAGGAAGAGGTAATGTCGATACATCCAATCGTAAAACTGGACAACATTAATATGGTACTTACTTAGATGCCTTATCCTTTCCTCACTGTCCGGCTCTTCAGGACTGAAATCGGAGAGGAATCCGTATCTGGGAGCAAGCGGCCATTCGGAGAGCACGTCCAGGGCGGTTGAAGCCTTATCGATTACAGTGCATGAGTCATCTATCAGTTCGATATCTAATCCGTACCCTCTAAAATCCTCCTCCGGAAGATCAATCGGAATGCGATATTCCCGTACCCCTTCACCTGTTATGCTCAGCGGATACTCAACCTTCCCAATTTCGTAAGCCAGGTTCAGGACTCTGAGCATCAGGGCTCCGGTAAACTTTTCCCCGCCCCTTTTTCTAACCCTCACGATTACCGATGCTTTTTCTCCCGGACGGTAGGTTGACCGGTCAGGATAAGCATCTTCGATAGTAGTAGAGTTGCGTTCATCTATTTCACTGCTTTGCTTATTAAGGTCTATTTTCATTGTTATCCTTGAGTTTTACCGGATGTAATAGTCATCCCATCAGAACTTAACCGCTCCTGTAGTAAGCTCCCCACGAATAAAGCGTTTCTGGAATACTACAAAAATTGTAATGATAGGAATAATTGCAATAAGAGAGGCGGCAAACACAAGCCCCCATTCCGTTCCGTACTGCTGTTGAAACAGCCGAATGGCAATTGGGAGGGTTCTCTTCCACTCTGATTTGATAAAAGTAAGAGCAAGGAAAAACTCATCCCAGCTTGCTGAAAAAGTAAAGATTGCAAGAGTAGCCAGTGCAGGAGTTGATAGCGGGAGCATAATATACCTGTAGATAGTAAAGCGACTTCCACCGTCTAATCGGATCGATTCTTCCATTTCCCGGGGGATTATTTCAAAAAATCCGCGAAGGAAGAAAGTCTGAAAGGCAACTCCTGTACTGGAGTACAGTAGTAATAAGCCTGTGTAAGTATTCACCAGGCGAAAGAATTTTATCATCACGAACTGTGGTACGATATTCAACAGCCCTGGAACCATCATGGATATTAAAAAAAACCGGAAAATCATCTCTTTACCAGGAAACTGGAACCGGGCAAAGCTGTACGCGCTTGTAGTGGCTACCAGGAATGATACGATAGTGGAAGAGCAGGCCAGGAAAACACTGTTTAAAAAATAGCGGCCGAAGTTGTTCCTGGACCAGACTACAGCGAAATTTCCAAAGTAAGGATTCCTTGGGAAAAGAATGGGGGGGTATGGCATAATCCGCGTTGCCCTTGTAAGTGCCACGGCCACCATATAGAGAAAGGGGGTAAGAAACACCACAACACCGACAAATAGAGCCAGGTATAAGATCAGCTTAACGGAGTTGTTTCTAAAGCTCATAGACCTCTGCCCTGAAAAATCGTCTGGTAGTGAAGGTTATGGCTACGATAGCTATACCCATCAATACAGATTGAGCGGAAGCATAACCGAACTCGAAAAAGCTGAAGGCATTCTTGTACATATAGCTTAAAAGCACTTCTGTAGTTCCCAATGGTCCGCCATCGGTTATAACCAACACCTGGATGAATACATTAAAGGATCCGATCAACAGGTTTACAAACAGGAAAAAAAGCACCGGCTGGAGCAAGGGCAGAGTTATTTTAAAGAAGCGATCCCAGAACCCTGCCCCATCGATCTCTGCTGCTTCATAAAGGATTTTGGGTACGGATTGAAGCCCTGCCAGGAATACCACCATGACCCAGCCGATTCCTTTCCATATACCCAGAGACCATATAACGAAGTTAGCCGTCCAGGTATTCTGAAGCCAGCTTATTGGCTTGATTCCCAAAAGGCGGAGGGCAAAATAATTGATCAGACCCGCCTTTCCGCTCTCAAAAAGATATCGGAAGATAAGGGAAACCACAATCCAGGATGTAATCACCGGTATGTAGTAGAGAGTACGAAAAAGAATCTTTCCGCGACCAATCGAATTTAGAAAAACCGCTACCAGTATACCCAGGACCATCTGTCCCGGCACCGTAACCAGAGAGTATAAGACAGTGTTACGGAAGGATAAGCCTACCTTCCGATCGGTGAATGCTTTAACATAGTTGGCAAATCCTACAAAAGGCTTTTCTGCACCGGGCATGATGTTATACTCGCTGAAACTGATATACAGGTTGAAGAAGAAAGGGAAGAGTACGAACAAAGCAAAAAGAAACAAACCCGGAAGGAGGTAGGGAATCACCTCCTTCCACTGCTGAGCTCCTTTCTGTATTCGACTGGAAGAAACCCTTTTTCTATTTGTTGATTTCTGCAACTATTCTCCTCCAGGGCTCTTCCCTTTGCCGGCCATAACAGCTTCCAAAGTTGTCGAATTGTATGCGCTCCATTGCATTTTCAGAATTTAATCCTTCAGATATCCATCTATCTCCTGAGCAGTTTCTCTTAAAAGTCTTTCAGCCGTGCCTTTCTCCCGATAGGCGGATTCGAATGCCAGTCCCACCGCCTCGGAAATCTTTTCCCAATTCGGATGGGGGGTTCTGGGCCTTGCTGTTTGAAGCTGTTTTACATAGATCTGAACCAGCTCATTATCTTCCAGCTCCGGGTTGCCTCCAGCTGATTTTGTAGTGGGAATAAGGCCGGTTCTGGCCATCCTGAGTTGTGGCTCATCGGTAAGCAAATACTGCATCAAAGTCCAGGCCTCCTCGGGATGTCTGGCCCCTTTAAAGATAACCAGGTTCTCACCACCCACCACAGAAACAGAGCCTCCTTTACCCTTAGGGAATTGTTCCCACACGGTTTTTTCATAGGCTTCCTGGCCCAGAATGCTGTAAAACCAGGGGCCGTCATCTATCATAAGGTAATTGCCCTCCTGAATTCCAGCCCAGGTATTGGGCTCGGCACCAAGTAAAGAGGGGCCGATCAGACCTTTACGGTTCAAATCTACCATTGTCTGTAAAGCTTCTATAGATCCTGAACTATCGAGGTAGCCCAGTGCTCTGGTGTAGTTATCGTCTGTCAGCCTCCCGCCCAATGACCAGAACCAGGGAAGCTGTCCCCAGGTGCTGGTACCACCCACACCCAGGCCCCACTTTTCAGGTCCTTTAAACCGCTCGGCAAGAGCTACCAGCTCCTCAAAGGTTTTGGGAGGCTGGGCTCCCAGAGAGGTAAGGGCAGATCGGTTGTAGATAGCCACTTTGGTATTGGTATTAAGCGGAAGCCCATAATACTTTCCATTATAGTAGTTGGTTCTCATAGGACCTGGAAGGAGGTTTGCCTGGATGGCCCCGAACTCATTTTTATCACTGACTGCTGTCAGGGCTCCCTGTTTGGCGAACTCAGGCACCCAGATAATATCCATGCGCATCAAATCGGGAACCGCATCCCCGGCAACCCCAGCAATCACCTGCTGCTTGAGCCCATCGTAGGGCATTTTGGTTGAGACAACCTTGATCCCGGGATGAGCGGCCTCAAATGCCGGAATAGTTTCTTCATCAAAAACTTTCACCTCGGCGTCGCTATAGGTGTGCCAGATTTCAATTTTCCTAGGCTCCGCCTCTTTTTCCTGCTTACCGCCCCCAAGCAGAGGGAATGTAATACATAGAGATACAATTACGATTAATAATCCTCTTTTATTGATTTCTCTCATATTCTCTTTTCTCCTTATAACAAAGTTATTCAGCCTTTCCTTGCAGGCTATTTTTGTTGTCTGTGCTTGCCCCAACGGGACATGACACCACCTCTGTCTCTTTCTTTCATTTCCTGAAGCACTACCAGATACATTGCATGCGACCACAGGAGAGGAGTGGCAACAGGACCCCATCTTTTTCTCCACTCTTCCATCCAGGATGTATTTGCAGTTAGCCCGGGAACCTGCTCGGGCAGGCAGCCGTTTTCATCCTGCTGTTCCTCCACCCAGGCGAGAAGTCTATAAGCTTCCTCTCCCCTACCTGCCATCAGATAGTACCAGGCGAGCCAGCAGGTAAGCAGTATCCATTGGCCGCCGCCGTAGAACGTATCTTCAGGATACCTCTTTACACCACCTCCTTTAACCAGTAATTTTTCTTCGATAACCGAAACGGTCTTAACCATGGCAGGAGAATCTACGGCTACAACTTTAAAGGGAACGGCGAGCCACAGAAGACTTGCATCGATCCCATCATCATTTATAAACTTGGTGAAACCTCCGTCCCTTATATGAGAAAGAATGAATCTGCGGACTTTATAAGCCGTTTTTCCGGCCTTTGCAAAATCTTCGTTCTCGGCAAGCTCTGCTGCCGCAGATAAGCCTCCGTACACGCATGCAAGGGTTGAGGTGTGAATACGCTCTCCATACTCCTCCCAGCAATCGTAGCAGGGTATCTGCCATGTGATGATCAGGTAGCGAATTGTATTTTGTATACCCGGTGTGACAGACTGTAGTAGCTTGTAATCTCTGGTTGCTCTTATATACTCACCTGTGCACCACAGCCATGACCCGTATCCGTCGATCTGGAAAGCGGGCCAATCATCCTCTATCTCAAAACCTTCAAGGGTGTAGCGTGCCGGGAGAAAATCGGTATTTTCCGTTTTACTGCCTTTTTTAATCTTGCTTTCAAGCTCATCGATTTTTCCGCTGTACCTGTTTATAGTTTTGTTAACCCAGAGGAGAAACCGTTTGCACGATTCGGTGTTTCCTGTCTTAAGCATTGCGTATGCAGTAAAACTCCCGTCCCGCAGCCACGCATATTGATAGGTGGAATAGTTGGGTGATGCAGGGAAAGCACCACCGGAGTGCTGGTTTTCAAGAATAGTATTGATGCTCGCTCTGTACAATTGTTTTTGCTTCTGTTCTTCTTTTTGATTTTCCAATTTGATTAACTCCTTTAGCCGCTCCTGCCTTTCTTTTCTCTTTGTTGCCCGATTCTTTTACCTGCTCTCTTTTTATTAAGCCTTTTCCGGACTCTCTCACAAGAATGCGTAAACGATTACCGTAAACGTTTACGCATTCTTGTGAAAAAAAAGCTTCTACTGTAGACTCTTAACCGACTCCCTCTCAACTATATGGTATGGCATTATTACACTCTCTTTACCTCCCGGTGAGAGGAGCATCTCTACCGCCCGAACACCCATCTCGAATATTGGTTGATGAATGGTAGTTAAGGGCGGGATAGCCATTTCTGCATCCTGTGTATCATCGTAACCTATAACAGAGAGCTCATCCGGGACCGAGATTCCCGCCCTGTAAGCGTAGGAGAGCACACCCAAGGCCATCTCATCACTGGTTGCAAAAACCGCGGTTATGTGTGGCACCCGCTTAAGAAGCTCTTCCGCAGACTTTACACCGCTTCTGTAATGGAAATCACCGTAGGCAATGTACTCTTCTCTGAAGGGAATACCTGCATCATTCAACGCCTTTTTATAACCTTCGATTCGAGGATACCCTGCAACGGGATCACCCCTCCTTCCGCTTATCATCCCAATTTCGCGATGCCCCTTTTCGATTAAATAGGAAGTAGCAGTGTATGAGGCTTTTGTGTCGTCCACCCGTATGTAGGGAAAATTGAACCTGTACGTATAGGTTGAGACCAGAACTACGGGTATTTTCATATCAACCATTATCTGCCCGTAGGACTCTTTTAACCATTCACTTACAAAAATGATGCCGTCTACCTGCTTTTCGTTTAACACTTTCAAGTATTGTTCGGTTCTACTCCCATCGGTATCGGTGTTGCACAAAATAACGCTTTTCTCCCTCTTATGGGCAACGGACTCGATTCCGTTTAACAGTTCGTTCATGAACTTGCTGGTTAGAGATGGTAAGAGAACCCCGATAGTGGATGTCTTCTTGTTTACAAGCCCTCTGGCTATGGCATTTGGTGTATAGCCCAGCTCTTCTATGGTGCGGAGAACCTGTTTTCTTGTCTCTTCGGTGTAACCAGACAGATTGTTTATAACCCGTGAAACAGTAGCTACAGAAACCCCGGCGTAACGTGCTACATCCTTGATTGTGGAACCCATGTGCTCTGACCGCCCCCTCTTCCTGCTATCAGGATTACGTAAACGTTTACTCTATTATAGGTCTTAAGTTGATTTTTTGTCAAGAGGTGGATTACGAATTAGCCTGAGTTATTTATATTTTGATAGGTTATGCAGCTAAAAAAACTATAAGCTTACTTACTGTCTTATAAAATACCCCAGTGCAATCAATATACTTATTATAGTACCGAACAATGCCAGTGTACCGATTGTCCACTTCATCAATGAAGTCATCCTGTCGTAGATGCCGTCGATACGTTCGTTAACTCCGTCAAGACGTTCATTCATTCTATCGAAGCACTCGTTCATCTGTCAATACCGGCAGGATGTCATCGCCGGTCGGTGTCAAAGTTTCGGTTTCGTTTTAGTTAAAGGCGATTTTCGTAATTATTAACTCGGTTTTTGTTAAAATGTAAACAACCACCGGCAAAGCCTAAGGCTTTGCGAGCCCTGTAAGGGCTAAGTAGTTTCCGCTTAAGCGGAAACTACTTAGGTGGTTGTTTGCTCCGAAAGAAAGCCGGCAGGCATAGCCCGCAGAGTGTCCCCCAGCTAGAAAACTCAAGGACCACCGCCATAGGTACAAAGCTTTCTTTCGTAGTAAAAAAATATGGCCAAAAGGAAAGGCAAAAAAGCAAAGATTGAACACGAAAACCGACTTTGCCCCAGGCAAAATTCCACCTCGAGCTCTCTTTTGCTCTGAGTTAATTAGCGTTAAAATATATATGAGTATTGTAATAAAGATGCAATTGAGAAGAGTATTTTCTTTAAGTTTTGTTTCCTTCCTGTTTTTTTGTATACTGACCGCCTCTGAAGCCCAGGTAAGCTTCAGCATGCGATGGAGCAGGTTGCCGGAACTTAAAATAGTCTCCAGATTCGACAGAGATAAAGACGGCCTTTTGAATGAACTGGAACGTCGGGCAGCCTCCGAATTTATCCGTAAAGAACGGGAACTAGAGAACCTCTCGGTTGGTTCATATCCCAATCCTCCTGTTAAAACAACTTATCTGACCGACCTCAAGAGAAGTGCCGGTAATGCAGTATCTGAACTCATCGATCTGTACGACGATAAGAGCCTTCGTACCCTCTATCTTCGCTTTCCCGACTCCGGGTGGTTCGCAGAGATGATGGATTTTTTCAAAACAGATGTGGAGGTGCCCGCCGATCTTATTATCGACGGCAGGGTTTATGCGGGAGTCGGAGTAAGATTCAGGGGTAGTTCGAGCTATTTTATGGTGAGGAACTCTCTTAAAAAATCTTTCTCTATATCAATAAACCATACGGATAATGATCAGCGCCTTTACGGCTACAGAACTCTCGATTTGTTGAACGGCCATGCCGACAATGGAAGTGCCGAAGGTGAAGTTTAGTGCCATAAGCTACAGAACTCTCGGTTTGTTAAACGGCCATGCCGCCCCATCCTTCATGCGCACGGTACTCTTTTCAAGGATAAGCCGATATTACATTCCTGCACCCAAAGCAAACTTTACCTGGCTTGTTATAAGATGACTGGATCGAGCTATACAACCGGAGCGACTCAGAGGTCGAACTGTCCGGCATGTACTTGAGCGATAGTACAGACAAACTGAGAAAATGGAAGTTTCCTGAAGGTACCATCATTTCTGAAGGGGCATATCTCCTGGTCTGGGCTGAATATGACGATGGTGATGAAGGAGGGCTTCATACAAACTTCAGGCTTTCCGGGGATGGGGAACGGTTATTCCTTATAGACAGGGATGACCGGGGGAACCGCATACTCGATTTTGTGGAATTTGGTCCCCAGAGACCCGATATCTCCTACGGGAGACATCCTGACGAAGTGGGTGAGTTTCAGCTCATGTACGTTACCCCGGGCAGGAATAATAAAAAGTAACATGCAGAAGAAAAATTTCAAACGGATGGAACAGAAATATCTCTTCCCTGCAGGATACGAGACGATGCTTTTAATCTGGCTTGAGCATGTCTGTGTACCCGATAACAAGTACCCTTTAAGCGATATATACACTCTCTACTACGACACACCTGAGCTGTACCATTTCTACGAGAATCGCAACGGAGATTTTCTAAAAACTAAAATAAGGCTCAGATGGTATTCTCATTTCTCCCCGTCTCAAAATGGCTCTGATGTACTCTGTTATCTCGAAATAAAGAGAAAGGAAGGCACCCTGTCCCTGAAAGAGAGAATAGAGATGGTTTTACCCTTCAAAGTTCTCTCTGAAGGTATCTTTTCGGACGATCGCATCCTCGATATTCCTTCCGGGTTGTTACACCTTGAGTATAAACCTGAAAACATGCTCGTTCCTGTTCTGTTGGTGCAGTACAGGCGCCGCCGTTATATTGATACGAAGCCCCGGTGTCCAGGTTAGCATAACCGATTTTATTCTCTCTTTAATTCTATCGGTAGTTTCTGCGCTGATAATTTCTCTCTTCTACCAGATTTTTTATTAAAAACCGTGCAACCGGCTCCCGGATTTACAGGAGTTTTCTCCTGATAGCCCCTTCAATCACCGCCCTCTTCATAGCAATACAATTCTCTCTACCCCTGTCTCTCGGCTTGATAGGGGCACTTACCATCATCCGCTTTCGAACTCCCATAAAGGAACCCGAAGAAATCGGATTTATCATGCTGGTAATCGCCTCCTCAATCGTGTGTGCCACCTTCAACTATCTTCTTCTGCTTATTCTACTCTCGCTCGCTCTGGACGTGCTCCTAATTCAGAGATACCTTTCGCGGCTGTTTCATTCCAAAAGAAACGACGGTTCAATACTCCTTACTCTCAAGGGGGGGTTGACCACAGAAACAAAGGAGAAGCTGCTGTCTGTTCTTCAGGAGAAAGTTACGGGCGGGAAACTCCAGAGCCTGTCTTTTAGCGATTCGATTACCACCATACATTCCAGTTTTTCCGGTTTACATACAAATCAACTGGATGGTCTGGCGAGTTCCTTAAAACAGGTCGCACTCGTTCAAAAATTGAATATATTTTTTAACCGCCAGGTGGTATTGCTATGAAACCGGTTAAATCCTTTATACGATTTTCTTTCCCGGAGCCCCCACAGCCGGAACTTCCTCCTTCCCGGTGAAAAGTCTTTTTAAAACATGTAAATCATCTCTACACTAGTTACAGGAGATTTTTACTTCCGGTAAGCATCCTGCTATCCGCCCTTGCGGTAGTTCTGGTTTACGATCTGATCAAACCAGAACCCGGACAGTTGAGTGATCGGGATGTAGAGCAGACATTTAAACGGATGTTCGAAGAACTGCCTCCTGAGCCATCCTTTGCTTCTTTAGCCTATGAGATCATTCGTCCTTCTGTGATTCTAATACATCGACTGGAATGTAACCGCACGAATGCAGACTCCCTATGTGCGCCAGTACAACGAAGATCGTGAGGTAACTGCATGATTACTCCTCGATCTGAGCCCCTCCGTGGATTTCGGCTCTGTAAAAACCCTTAAACGAAACCTGCTTATAGAGTTAGCCGCAATATTTGCACGCTTACTAACTCGAAACGGCAACCGTGTGGGAGCAATCCTCTACGGTGGTGGTGTGGAAGGGGTTATTCCTGCTCAAACCGGAAGGACCCAGGTTCTTTTTCTGATCGATACACTACTTGAAAAACCTAAACTCAACCGCAGCCCCCCTACAGACCTATCTGTTCTCCTTAAAGCCGGCCTGCGCTTTCTTCGCCGTCGATCCCTCGTTTTCATAATCTCGGATTTTATAATCCGTCCAGGCTGGGATAGACCTTTGAGTATGCTTGCCCTGCGCCATGAAGTCATAGCAATTCGCCTGTTTGACCCCCTCGAGAAGAAACTTCCCGATATCGGCCCCGTGTTCATGGAAGATGCCGAGACGGGGGAACGGCTCTTTCTGGATACCCACGATCGTGGCTTCCGTAAGTGATTTATCGAGGCATCACGACGGCGTGAAACGGAACTAAGCTCTGCCTTCAACCATGCCGGTGTAGATACTCTTTCACTTTCAACAGGGAAGGATAACCGGCGGAAGTTATTTTAAGGCGGATTCCGAAACAGAATTGCATAAGATCTATGAAACTTTGAGCACAAAATTTGTTTCAGAACGGGAGAAGACCGAGATAACCGTCTTTTTCACCGCAGCTTCTGCCGTGATAATACTTGCAGGAGTACTTCTCTCCATGATCTGGTTTAAACGAATCGCCTGAGTTGACCAGAGAAAACAGTTCGGCTCCTGTTACAGTTCTTCCAGAGTCTCTTTAATCCTGTCGACTACATGTATGGGGTTATCCTGGCAAATCCATAGCCCAAGATGCTCGAATCCACCCTTCTCCTGCGTATAGGGTAGAAACTCAAAATACAGTCCTGCGCCTGGTCCGTTGTTAACTGTAAAGTTATAGGCGGTGTCCTTTCCCAGTTGAGGCATTATATGGAGTGTGACTTTAATCGCATCGTGTATTCCTTCCGCAACAGACTCCTGCTCCTGTACATCTAACTGAAAGAGGTGTTTTTTCGAAGTATCCTTCACTACAAGGATCATGTCGTAAGGCCTCCTCATGAAATAGGGTACCATCAACACTGCCTTCCCGTAATCGCGTATAAGGAGCTCCCCGGGATTCTCGTCAAGAAGGTACTGTGAAAACACAGCTCCGTGCCTCTTAAAAAATCGCCAATTGTTGTAGAACCTCCTGGGCATGATATTGCTGAAGGCAATTTGCTGATGGCCATGCTTTAGAGACCCGCCTACAAGTTTCCCGTAATTTTTAATGATAGAGACAAATCCGTAAGTCCTCTGCCCGTTGTTAAGAGGGCTCGATCCCGGCATCAGGCCCTGGGATTCGTTAAGGAGTTTTCTCTCCAGTGCAGCAAGACGATTAAGAACGATTACTCTATCTTCAAGGGGTAAGTTCTGCCAGTCGGCGTCGTGGAATGAAGAGGACCATTGAAGAAAATGGAGCCCGTAGGAAACTCTTCCGTGATGATTGGAGTCTTTATAGAGGGATTGCCTTAAGGCCTGTGGTTCCGGAGAGTCATGCGGATACAGGATCGGGAAGAGGTTTTTATTGATAAAGGTATACCCCTCACTCAGTCTGGCTATATCAACTACTCCTGTAGTCTTTCCCTCGCAAACAGGGCAGGATTTCTCAATTGTCCCGTTAGGTAAGTTTATCTTATTATCATTGTGAGGACGCTTTGCCCTGGCAGAGTTAAAGAGGATGAGTGCTCCGTCCCTGGGATCGATCTGGCATAAGGCATCCGGAAGGTAATTGCGGAGTTCTTCTTCCTCCCGGAACAAACCGAAGATCTCTTCAACACTAATATCATCTATACTTTGGTTCTGAATAATTTGCTCTAACTTTTTCTCTTCTAATCTCTTCGTCACAAGGCTTCTCCTTATCTTTAGATTGTTATGCCGATTTCATTAAAGAGCCTCTTAACCATCTCTTTCCAGGTAAAGTACGGTACGGTGATCTTGTAAGCCCTATTTCCCATCTCTTTTCGAAGTTGCTCATCCTCAAGCAACATCAATAGAGCCTCCTTGAATCCGTTGATATCGTCTGCCTGAACCATTATGGCGCCTTCTCCGACTTTAAGGGGCTCTGTCTCCATCTCATCACAGTAGGCTTCCCTGACATTTTCTCCCAGAAGGTATTCGCTGACAAAAGGTATAAGATGGCTCCCTACTACCGGTACGGCAGTGGCAGCCGCTTCCTGAACGGCCATGCCGAATCCTTCCATGACCGAGGGGGAGCAGTATATCGATGTTACCGCATAGATAAGCGGAAGCCTCTCCCACTCATATCCAATGACAGCGATGTACGATTCCTGCCCGAGCTCTTTGATCAAGTTGAGGAGATTTCCGGATAGTTCTTCTTCGGTCTGATCAATGGATACGATGAGTATGACATCCTTATGCTTTTTTCTCACTTCACTGAAAGCCTTGATAAGAATGTCTTTCCGCTTGGTGGCATCGGTTCTGCTTATCTCGGTAACAATCTTACACTTCTGTATCTCTTCTCTCGAAAGACCGGTATTGCGGCTTAAGAAACTCCATATTTCGTGATCCTGCTCGATATTTCTGGGATAATATCTTTCCACCTGTATGCATGGAGGTAAAAATAAGATATTTTTGTGACCGTATTCCTCACTTAAAGACCTGCGAATTGTAGCGGAGGTGGCTGCGGTAAAATCAAGCTCCTGCATAAGCTCTTTTTCGGTTTCTATCCGTTCGTCTATCCTTAAATCTTCCCGGCTATCGGGAGGCATGTTGCGTTTTTTTATTTTACCCAGAGAATGGGGAATCCAAACATGAATAACTCTTTCGGAAAGTCTTCGGTTAAGTAAAACCCCGACTTTTGCCGCATCCCAGTAGTGGCTAATCATCAGCTCAACAGAAAGACCTTCCTCATCCAGGTACTCTTTTAAACATTCCGCCAGCTTTAAAGTGTGAGGGTTCATGTCCTCTTTTCTTATAAACTCTCCGATGCCGTCCTCCAGAAAGAGAATCCGCTGATTTTCATCCTTATAGTGAATGCCCCTTCGCATCTCCCCGGTTACAGGATGGGGATATCCCCCTCTATTTGCTATGGTAACCTTGAACCCGAATTGGGCAAGCACTTCTGTTAATTGATTCACATAGATATTCTGCCCCCCCGTATCGGGAAGTCCGGGGATAACGCCCCACTGGTGAATTCCGTGATTGGTTATCATTAAAATGTGTCTTCGGTCAGATTTAAGAAATGCCTCGTGCATCTTTGTATTTGAAACCTCACTCACATTCTTCCTCCTTATTTGATCGTATAATGAACAGATTTACAGAACTCCGAAATGCTTAAGCCCCTCCAACACACCGGCCGCATAGAGTTTTTCGGCAAAAAAGAGCTTGCCTCCAGGGTGCTCCTCCTGTAACTTTTTTAGCTCGGGTTTTGCGTTTCCCACAATTATCCCGCTTTCGAACTCATCAAACATGGATCGGTCATTTCCGCTGTCTCCCGCAACGATAACCTGCTTAGGCGAAAGCTCGAGATGGTTGATCAGAAAGCGGATAGCCTTCCCTTTGCCTGCATCTGCGGGAATAATATCCAGATCCCTCCCGCTGGACCATACTACCTGGCAGCTCTCCCCCTTATCCTCAATTCTTCTACGAATTTGCTCCACTGCTTTCTCGGGATCCGGTGCCTTATCGAGATAACAGCTTACCTTTAAAGGGGTATTGAACTCTTCGGGCTGAAGCTCCAGCCCTTCAATGCCCTCAACAAATTCAAGCGCCTTTCCCCTGCTAAATTGACCATTCAATTTTCTGTTCCACTCATCATTGGGTCTGGAACTGAGACTGAAAGGAGGCAGATAGATTTCGGTTCCCACCTGGGAAACAATAGCATCTCCCCTGGGGATAAACTCATTCTCAAAGCCATCCAGTACCTGATTCAATCGTCGTCCTGTGGAAAGAACCAGAAAAAGCTCTCCCTTTTTTCTTAAGGCTTCCAAATCATTCCGCAGTTCTTTAAGTGCTTCCGGATCTCCTGTAAGAGTGTTGTCTATGTCTGTTGCAAGAAGATACTTGTAATGCTTCATAAATTAAACTCCCCTGCCACAACCTACTACACTGTTTTGAGTTTATCAACAGTTTAGGGAGCAGATTAAGCGGCAGTTTGCTAATTTCTTGCCATAAACCTTACTTATAAATAATTTGAGCGTGGCTAATTTCGGTTGGTTGGAAATGTCCACCTATATTTGATTTCCAAAACATCATTACTATTTTCCTCTAAGCTGCTTTCTCTTCTGGGGGACAGGATGATGGTAGCGACTTTGCAC
>QNBH01000022.1 GCA_003645645.1 Spirochaetota bacterium
CAGGCAAAAAACAGAAAAATAAATATGAAACCTATCACTAACAGAAGATAGGACTTTAATCCCTCCATATTCTCTTTCTATCAGAAGAAGGACGGGTTGTCAAACTTAAAACACTCCCTTTCGCTTCTGTGGACACAAAGGGCTTTTATGAGTTAATATCTATTCGGCCAATCCCATGAATGAACAATCTGTTATACTTAAACACCTTGAAACAGACTATTCAGAACCGATAAGGGACCCGCTCTGGCGCCACATATACCTCTCCGCAGGTTTTAAAAAACTGGTCGATCATCCTCTCTTTCAGAAACTCGGGGGAATTAAACAGCTCGGCCCTACCTACCTGGTATACCCCGGAGCCACCCATACAAGATTGAACCACAGCCTTGGTGTTTTTTATCTGGCTAAAAAGATGATTCATACTCTTCTTCTTTCAAACCGGATAGAAGAGATCTCTCTCGTAGGTATAAAATCTTTCCTCGCCGCAGCCCTTCTCCATGATTTGGGTCATTTCCCCTTTGCGCATTCTCTTAAAGAACTGCCCCTTAAAACCCATGAAACCCTCACCGCAGAGGTTATTCTTTCTTCTTCTATAAAAAAAATCATAAAGATGGAAATCGGTGCCGATCCGGAAATAACCAGCTCAATAATAAACTCAAAACTTCCCGTACCCCGCTGGGAGGTACTCTTTTTCCGAAATCTTCTCTCCGGGGTACTCGATCCGGACAAACTGGATTATCTCAACAGGGATGCCTACTTCTGCGGTGTTCCTTACGGACTGCAGGATATAGATTTTATTTTGAGCCGAATCGTTTTTCATGAGAACAAAGGCATTGCCTTACAGATACAGGGTCTTCCTGCCGTGGAAAACATACTTTTCTCTAAATACCTCATGTATAGAAATGTCTACTGGCACCGAACCGTGAGGGTGGCCACTGCAATGATAAAGAAGGCGGTTTTTATGGGAATACGTTCAGAAATTATCAAGTCGGAAGAGCTATACGGCCTGGATGACCAGGAGTTTTTTTCAAGTTTCTCTAAGAAACTTAAATCTCTCCAATCTCTCGTGGAAGACGTTCTGTTAAGAAGGCTGTATAAAACCGTGTATGAAAAGACTTTCTCCGGGGAAGATCCCTTTCACACCGGCATAGTGGATCTGGAAAAGAGGCTTATTGCAGAAAACCGTATTGCCGAGTTTCTTTCCAGCCAACTCAATTTTCCGGTTCCTGGCGAATCTGTTATTATAGATATCCCAGAACCTATTTCCTTTGAAATAGATCTGCCCATTCAAGGGGACGAGGAGGTTTTACCCTTCATAAGATCGGGCTCTGTTTTCAACCCTTCTGTAGTAAAAAGTTTCGTCGATTCCCTGCGAAAGGTACGTATAATGGTTAAGCCCCAGATAGCTGGGGAAATATCCCGACACAAAGAGCTGCTTCCGGGTATTGAAAGAAGTTTCCAGAATTGAAGAAGATGAACTGTACTACTGAATGGCGTCTTATTTCTAGATATTGCTATCCCGTAATATTTTCTCTATTATTTAATTTGAGCTGAGGGTGAAACTTGTCAAGGTTTGAAAAGGAGAATATTCGGAGTTTAAAGGAGTACTTTGAAAAGGAGTCTTCTATCCTTATGGCTTTTGTCTTCGGCTCAAGGGCTAAGGGGTTTCAAAAACCTATTTCCGACTGGGATATTGCAGTATATTTTAGACCAGAACAATATGCCGAACTTGAGACGGCTTGCGAATATCCTGATGAGCATAGAATCTGGAGAAATGTTGAAAACATATTGCAATCTTAGGTTGATTTCCTTGTATTAAATCGCGCAAAACCTTCTCTTGTCTTCTCCATTCTAAATTCAGGGATACCACTTACCATAAAAGACAGAAGATTGTATTCCTCGAAAATGAATTCGAGGATTGGAAAAATTTCAGAGATTTAAACCAAGGGAAGCGCTCCACACCTTTACTTTAAGATTTTTAGATTCAGAAAATGCGGAAATATTTTCCGGGTTTGCTGAAATGAGAAATATAATAACACACGAATATTCAGACATTAAACGGGAAAAGATAAAGAGATTCATCGATGATTCTTCCAGACTTTATCCCATCTTTATCGAAAATCCAAAGGGATTGATTAAATCCTAGCAACATCCCTACCAGGGCTGATGTATCTTAGTTTTCGAAATATAAGGCCAGAAGGTTGAGCGGGCTTCCAAACAGGTAAAAAAGCCAATATTTATGCTTGAATTGATGGGATTTCTGCAATACATTTAATAAAACAAACACCTGTGATGGATAGGGTTCAATGAAATATTCCAATTTAATGAAAGAACGCATTCGCAGAGTAAGAGTTCTTTTCAAGGAACTGGGTTATGACATCCTGGAAGGTGAAAAAAATGCAGATACTTACTCCGCCGGGTTTGCCGATTCAAAGGGGTTTCAGAGTGCATTTTTCATTGACATGGACAGCAAGTTCTTAGAGATTGCCTTTACCTTCGGTTTTTCATCGAAATTGACCGGTTTTATAAGGAAAAGACTCGAAGAAATGCTTAAAATATGTTATGAGTTTGGCTGTTATATGAATCTCGAAAAAAACAACGGAGAAATAACCTTTTCCATATTTACTAAACTCTATTTCTCCGGATTAAACTACTACTCACTCCGTGATACTGTTAATGATTTTCGTGAGTGTATCGATGCTCTTAAGGAGCTTCTGGACATTCAAAACTTCTGATGAGGAAAAGAAAATGCAAGTTCACAACCTTATGGAAGATATTGTCTTTAAAAATGTAGAAGAAATTTTTGACGAAGAGAAAATAACGGGAAGCTTTGGTTTTTGTACATGCAATCAATGCCGCCTCGATGTTGCCTGCTACGTTCTTAATAGAATTCCTCCCGAGTATGTTGTATCGGGCAGAGGTCTTGTCCATCTTGAATCCGATTACCTGGAAAAGCTGCAGAAAAATGCTGATCTGGTGGCCCTCATAAACGAAGCCATAAGAAAAATATCAACACAGAAACGCCCTCACTTTGATCATCAAGAAGAGAAAGAAAAACCCCTTATGCGGGGGCCTCTCTTCAACTTTCCCACAATTATAGGCAGAATATTTAACGGCAGTAACTTCGAACCTGTCAGTGGAATGTATATCAAGCTTCTGAGAGACGGAGAGCTTGTAGAAATGATAAACCCCAACTGGCAAAACCCCTGCTATATTTCTGAAAAAACCGCCGGGAACTACAGCTTCTGGCCGGCTCCGGAAAAGTCAAAGACTCTCAACAACAGAAAAATCTTCGAGTTTGAATTATCGGTGGAAGAGAAGGGTTTTGAACCACTCCAACATTTTTTTGAAATGGAACTGCATGCGGAAGACAAGTTAAACGATTCTATCCAGCTTCAAAAAACTTTTAAAGTAGAAGATCTATACCTCTTTCCTCAATAAGGCAGGTGCTGACCACTCCCTGCGGTTTTACCTGTGAAAGCTCACTCCGTTCTCGTCTGCAATGTAGAGTACTTTCCTCGTACCTCCGTCGTGAAACTCCCTGGTCTCCAGATACACCGGTCTGCCCCAGAGATAATAAACATATTCCATTGTCTTCCTGCAGTACTCATCATGCAGGGGAAGACCTTCAAAAACATGTACGAGGTATAACTGCATATTATTCTGATAATTACCGTCTACAACCAGTATACGGGGCACTCCCCAATGCATAAGACTTCTTACCAGAGCCTTTTTCACCTTCTCCCAGTCCACCTCATCCACGATCTCCTCGTAATAAAGCCCCTTATCCTCCTCACGGTATACATAGAGATTAAGCTCATCGATTATCTCTTTGTTGAGAAACTCATCCAGAAAAAACCAATCCATATAGGTTCTTCTGACTTGGAATATTTTCTCTCTCCCTTTCATCAATCCGGCATCCCATTTTTCCTTCTGCCAGGCAACCTCACACCCTTCATACTCCGGACCGAACCGTCCTTTGTTCCACCTGTCTTCAATATTCTTAAAGATTGCACTTCCGAGCTGGTAGGGATTTATCATCCTCGGGTTATGAGATTTCACCCTTGAATTGTAGAGATTATAAAATCCGTGCTCCTCGGGGTTTAAAAACTTCTCGTTAAAAAGCCTTTGCATGATCTTCTCATGCCAGAAAGTGGCCCAACCTTCGTTCATAATCTTGGTTCTTCTATAGGGGATAAAATACTGAGCCTGCTGTTTTATCACACCGAGCACATCCCTCTCCCACTCCCTGAACCTTTTGGGTGAATGTTCTATAATATAACCGAGGATGTCTACAGTTGGTTCCGGGGGTGTTTTCTTACGAAGCTCCATTTTTTCCTCTCTGGTAATTTGCCTATTTTCAGGAAGCAGGTCATCGAACTCTCCCCCGCCTGCAGGTTCCTTTTTCCATCCGTAAAGCCTCTCTCTCGCCTCCTCCTCGGTCTCCTGATAGCTCTTATCCAGAGGCTCTAAATGCCACTGCAGAGCCATTCCTGCGTCTATAAGCTTCTCCACATCATCCAACCCATAGTCTTCTTCGTATCTTCTGAATCGAGATGCTGCTTCCGAGGCAGAGGTAATCATGTCTCTGCGGGAATACTGAAAATAACGATTGTTTTTCATAAAATCGTTGTGTGCATACACATGGGCCATAACCATTACCTGTATAGGAAAGGGATTGGTCTCCATTATATATGCCCTGCAGGGGTCGCTGTTAAAAACCACCTCGTAGGGTACAGCAAATCCATGGTCGTACTTTGTACGTTCCATCTCGTAGTCTCTGCCAAAACTCCAGTGGGAAAAGTTTACGGGCAGTCTGTAGGCAGTAATTTCGAGCATCTTCTGAGCAGGTACAATGTCGAACTCCTGAGGCATAAAATCGAGCCCGAAATCTCTTGCAATTTCCTGAATAAGTTTATCGGCCTCTTTTAACCTTTCCGGATCGGGACCTTTCATATTCTCCTTACCCGGCTTTATTTTTATCTGAATGGAGAAAAACTCTTAAAGCTGGATATAAGTCTTCCTTCCGTCTTATCACCACTCCAAGAAAAGGCGAATCCGCCCACCTGCCTTCCAGATAAACGAGATCATCCTTCCCAATAGAGAGCAGAGGCAGATTATCCCTGAAAGCGTGCATAAGCACAGAGGAGGAGTAATCCGTCTGGATCTCTCCGTACCCGAAGCAGGCTATTCCCCTTTCCATCATTTTTTTAAGGGATGCAACCGTTCTCTCCGCCTCCCAGTCCTCACCATCTGAGAAATGGAATGGATAGACATTCCACCTCTCTGTTGGATATTCGGTATCAATCAATTCGATGGCCAGATCGTAAGCCGAATAACAGAAGGTGCCTCCCGATTCACCCTTATGGAAGAAGTGATGTTCGTCAACGAGCTTTGCTTCTGTTGTATGAGCGATAAACCTGATCTCTACATGCTTGTATATTGTCTTTAAAAAGGAGAGGAGCCAGAAATAGAAGGAACGTGCGAGGTATTTTTTCATACTATCCATACTGCCGGATACATCCATCATGGCAATAACCACCGCATTTGAGCGATACTCCACATCTTCTTTAACCGTTCGGAAACGTAAATCGGAGGAATCGAGAGTGATAAAGGGAAAATCGCTCTTCTCCTTCACAGGCTCCCCGCCTCTCAAAAGCTCCAGTGCTCTGTTAAGATTCCCCCCTTCTGCATCAAGAACGGCTTCGCACTCTTCTCTGGAACGTCCTGTTTCGTTCATGAGCCTGCCGATTAGAATTTCTCTCCTCTTTATTGCCTCTATTATGCTCCTCTTTTTATCCAGTCTTGGCTTTATACCCGTCTTCTCGATCGAATTAAAGGTCCAACCCTTAGGAATTACCGTTTCCCTAACCTCTTTCTGCTTTAAATTGGGAAGACCCAGATCATCCAGCATCATCTGGACCAGTTCTTCCAGTTCAATTTCCGACTCGAGGTAATCCACCCCCGGTTCGTTTCCCGGCTTTCCACCCTTACCCTGCTCTTTTGGCCTCTGGCCGATGACTTTTCCCTTTTTGGATTCTCCGCTCCCGAAACCACCTCCCACACCCTTTGTTTTTCCATGAATAAAGTGATAACTTTTCAAACCACGTATGGGTACTTTGACAATCTGTTTCTCCTTCCTGGTGATAATCGCCTCCTCTCCTATTATATCAGGAAGATTTTTACGGATGGCCTCTTTAACTTTTTCCCTGTGTCTCGCCGCATCTTTTCTTCCTCTGGGTGCATAGTCATAATCTGGTCTTACAACTGCCATAGAAATTACTCCTCCTTTCTCAACATCTCACCAACAAAGTCAAGCAGGGCGTTGGCGCATTTATGGCAGTATCCTTTCTCCACCAGTTTTGTAATTGCCTCCTCTCTGCGCTTTAGAGTTTCAGGATCCTTACGTGTTTTATCCCCAAGGGTAAGGGAAACTATATTTTTTAGATCGGCAATCAGTTTCTTTTCAATCGCTTCCTGCAGAGGCGAGTAGCTCTTAAAGTCAAACCGCTCTCCCCTGTCCAGTGCATCGGACTTGAAAACGAATAATCCGTGTCTGAATTCGCTCTTTGCACCCTCTGATATGCCTATCATCTCCTCGATGGAGCGCATGAGCTTCTCATCGGGTTCACTCTCTTCATGGGTTACCGGATCGATTATTTTTCTCTTAAGGCAGTATGCAGTGGCATTTTTCATGTAATTGTCGAACAGAGCCTGTGCCTGGTCTTCGTAAGCGAAGAGAAAGGCCTTATTGATCTCTTTTTTAGCCCTTTCACGATACTCTGCCAGCACACTCCCCTTCTCTGCAATCAGTAAAGCCATGTATCTCTCTGCCTCTTCCTCGGAAAATCCAATATGGTGCTCAAACTGATATTTAAGAGCCCTTATAACATCCAGCGGATTGATACAGGCTCCTCCGTCGCTCTCCTTGGCCGAACCCAGGGCTATGTTAAGGGCGTTCATAATAAAGCGAGGACTTATTCCGGACATCCCCTCCCTTTTCTCTTTGCCTTCCATCCGCAGTTTCTTTACGTTCACAGGGTCCTTTTCTTTTTCCATGATTGCCTCGCCGTTGTAGTACTTTGCCTTTTTCATCAGATCTGGGCAAAGACTCGATGGGACAAGCCTCGTAAGCACTGCAAAAAGTGCCGCCATATCGAGTGTAAAAGGCGCTATATGAATCTTCTGGTGAAACTCACTCTGCGCAATCAATTTTTCATATATTGATTTTTCATCCCTTACACGCAAATTGTAAGGAACATAGATGGGGTACATCCGGTCATGCAGAGCTTCGTTTTCCTTGCTGGATTTAAACTTCTCAAACTCCGTTTCGTTGGTGTGGCTTAATATCACGGTATCTATATAGGTTTGAGGGAATCCGGGTGCCTTGATCAGTTGTTCTTGAGCCACGGTTATCAGGATGTAATGGAACTTGATATCGCATTTGAGAATCTCGATATATTCGATAACTCCCCGGTTGGCAATCTGGAGTTCTCCATCGAACTTATAGCCCAGGGGATGGCCTTCACCGTACTGTGTTATTTTACCGAGATCCACGTGCCCTATAAGTTCTGAAATATCCTGGTTTTTAGGATCCGAGGGTTGAAATGTTCCGATCCCTATTCTGCTCCTCTCGCTAAAGCTGAATCTCTGTACGGGCATATCCTCCCACTTTATGTTTCCTGCTTCATCCCTGTAAGCCGGATTTTGCGTCAGATTGTACTTGCATACCGGACACAGATCGCCTTCGATTTTTACGCCGAGCAGCTTCTCAAACTCAGGCCTTTTGGAACGGGGTATGAGGTGAAGAGGCTCTTCGTGTATGGGACATCCCTTGATAGCAAAAACAGGAACGTCGTACTCTTCCAGCCCCCTCTTTAACAGGGTGGCGATTGTAGATTTACCGGAAGAAACCGGACCTACCAGAATGAGTATTCTTTTTCCGGTTTCTGTCCTGTTCGCTCCTGCCCGGAAAAACCTTAAAAGATCGTGAAGCACCTCCTCGATTCCGAATATCTGACCCTTGAAAAAATTGTACCTTACTAGATCTTCGTAGTTGGGAAGTTTTTCCATGTCGTTTATCTCGGTAGTCCCCTTCTTCAGAATCATATCGTATATCCTGCTGGGAGCTGTTTGAGCAATTCGGGGATTGTTGTATACAAGCTTCATGTATTCCGTCATGGTACCTTCCCACATTTCCCCCTGATCTTTTTTGGATTCCAGAATTAGAGCTTCCAGTGAATCTTCAAATCTTTTCTTTTCATGACTCATAAAGCGCACCCCCTCCTTATGCTATTTACAGTGAAGATTTTGTTTTTTCCCTAAATTTAAACGTAAAAAAACAAAATCTACCTTAGCCAATAGCACATCGCAATACGCCTGTAGTTGCAATCGTAGATTGCGATATGATTTTTTGTTTACTAACATTACCCTCACTATAAAGCCTTCGGTTTTTTGCTGCTCACTCACAAGCGTCATTCTAAATTGTACGGGGAGATTTTTCACCAACCTGAAGAAAAGCTGAAAGCAAATGGGCAACCCCCTCCATTAGAACCCTGTATCTACCTACCTTCGAAGGCTTACACCAGCGAATCTCCAGCGCTACCCATTGCAGTAATTGCCGGTATCTCTACACTTATAATATAACTCTATTTCTGCTTCTTTTCCAGAGTACAACAAGTGGTAATTTTTGTAAAGACGATAAAATTGCTAATATATTTCAGAAAGTATCTGAACATGCTGAACCCGACCGGGCACCTCTTCCTCGATAAAAAGAAGGGCCTTCTGCATAACAGATTCGCCAAACCTCTTCGAATTGGATACAATAGCAGCTCCAAGTTGCACAAAACAAAGAGAGCTCTGCAGATCCACCTCGGCTACAGAAATCTTATACTTTTTTGAAAGTCTGTCTTTAAGGGAATTAACGATTCTTCTCTTTTCTTTAATAGACCCTATGCCAGGCAGCTCAATAATGAGCTGAATCATTGATACGACCACGGCTGTTTATACTACTATTTAAAAAATATCTTTTATATCCTCAATTTTAAGTTCAAGATCTCCTCCCCCTTCCTCTGCCCTGCTCCTGTCCTTTAACGGGAGGAATACCTCGTTGTACAGGGTGGCCATTTGAAAAATATCGTCATCCCGATATCTATCGGGGACTTTAACCTCAAGATTGTAAGACTTCTCCTTTAAGCCCCTCCTCATTACATGGATCGGATCTGTAACTGTAATGGCAAAATGGGGACTGTAATAGACTAATAAAATTATAACGAGAATGACAACTACTGTAAAGAAGATAATATTGTCCCTTGACTGTAATTTAAGAAGATCTCTTGAATCAAAGAAAAATCCCAGACTTCCCCTTTCTGTGTATTGATAATCGGCGGGACCGAACTCCCTTCGGTAAAAGGAGTTATCATAACGGGAAAAAATGGTTTTGCCCCCATCTTTTATTACAAGAAGCCCTTCTTCGATATTTAACAATTCATCAAATGCCCCTGTATCGTCGCCCCGGATATTTTCCGATATATAATCGGCAACCCTATTGTACTTTTCATTAAATTGCATTTCAGCGGAAAATATGTTAAGAGGCCTGGAGAGCAAGTTAATCAAAAAACTCGTAAGTACAAAAACCGTTATTGCCAGGGTTGTTACTTTAGCTATATGTCTCTGTGCCATAACAGAGTCGGCATACTTTATCTGTTTAAATATTTTAAGCACCCTTAGCAGACGCAGAACCCTGGCAATTCTTATGGCTTTTGCTACTTTCAAAACATTGAGGAATCCGCCAACCCCGGGGAAAAGGGCTCCACCTGCCATAACCGCAAGAAGAGAGGGGCCCGAGTTGAACATAAGGAGGGGAACTGAGGCCATAAAATCAATCCATCCCTTTCCGAATACAATATACTCAAGGCCTTTTCTGTTTGTAAGTGAAGAAAACAACCTCGTGAGAAACTCGATTGTAAAGAACAGGTCGAAGCAAAATCCTGTAATCACAAGGGTTTTTCGAATATTCCAGCTCCATCCTGCTAGAACAGAAAAATCCTCCAGGAAAGTCTGGATTAGTACAAGAATAATTGCAACTATAACAATTGATTCCAGAAATTGGACGGTTTTCTCTTTCATATTTTCACCAATCATTTTCCGCTGAAATTTTATACAACTCATCCAGTATCTTTATATCGTATCCGTAAAAACGGTAATTTCTCCTGGCAATACTGAACCAGCTCTTATCGGGTGTATCCGCCCCTCTATCGGTTTTAGTGTGTGGGTTGAAGGTTCTGCACCTGCCGGTAAAAATAGCAGTAAGCCTGGCGGTTGCTTCCAGAAACCTGTTTTCTATGAAGGAGACATTACTGTTGAGGCTACTCCTCAGTAGTTCATCAGGGAGAAAGGGGAGTTTCTTCTTTAACACTTTAAATACCTTATCTACAAAATGAGGTTGTACAAGACCACTAACACTTTCGACGGCACCGGCAGACTCAATTGCAGAAAGAATAAAGACTGCCGGTCTCAATAGAATGGAGGCGTCTATCATATTTTTTATCTCTTCCCTGCTCATTTTCAGGCGCTGAACCTTGGTAAGCTCGAAGTGAATATACTCTCGCCGAACGAAAACCTGGTCGATATATTTTTCTGTAAAATCCACCCAGAGGGCTGTCAAAGGACCCGTATAGGCCCTTCTTAATTCAGGTTTTTCCAAAAGAGCAGAGATGAAATTGTAGAGCTCCTCCTTTAGCTTGGTAAAAGGATAATTCTGCTGGCGCAGGAAAGAGACAAACGTAAAATCTAATTTCTCCTCAATTATGCTTTTCAACGCAGGCAGCATTTCTTTGTTTATCTCTGTAAAAAGAGTCTTTGTAAGCAAACTCCATATTTGATCCCAGTTTTTATTCGGGAAAAAGTTGGAAGAAGATAGGGTAGGATAGAGTTGACTGCTGTTCTGGGAGAGGAACTGAAGAATATGTTCTTCCTTCTGAAGAGGAGTAAACCCATGAAGAGCGGGATTTTTCAACAGCCTTACTATGAATGCTGTGGATTTCTGTTCTTCTAAAGCCATTTTTTTATCTTTTCGGCAAATAGCTCCATTTACATGACTAGAGTTTTCCCAAATAATAGGAAAAGTGAAACTGCCCGGTTTATGTACCTTAACAGCCCTTTTTCTGTTTTTTACGGTTTTTGAATCGTTTTCTCAAGACTACATCCTGCCGGAAGAGGAAGCTCCCGAAGCGCTCTTTTCAACCACTATCGGTAGTGCCGATGTAAATCTTTATATACTCGGCTCCTGGAATCTCTCTCTTGCAGCTTCCCTTGGCATAGGATACAACACTCTCGATAAAACTTTCTACCCCAAGCCTTTTCCTGGTATGGATCCAGGAGTAATTTTTAAGCAAATCCCCGATCTTACCATTTCTCTGTGGCTAATGGATAGATATTTTTTTGAAACAACGGTGATTGAAGATCCAGGGTTCAACACATTTCTGCTCGGGTACAAGGGGAAGAAAGAGGAGTTTCTCCAATCTGTACTGATTGGAAACAGAAATATCGGCATGAATCCTTACAGCTTTCTCGATTTACCGGAAGCATCGGAGAACTCGCTGGGGGCATCGGCTCTCTTCGAATCGGAGAAAACTCAGCACGAGATACTTCTCCGTTACGATCCTACGGAAAAACAGGAGAAGATATTTATAGGAGAAAACGAATCAATTGAGGAGCGTTTGAACCTGGGAGACTACGTTACCGGGAGATTTTTTATCCTTCCCGATGAGAATGTAGAAAATCTTACGCTCTATCTGGAAGATGGTTCGGGAAGCTTACGAGGTTCGGATAACAGGTTTTACAGAAGGGGAACATCATCCGATGCTGTTCTATCCGAAAGTAAGGGGTATGTGTTTCTCCGAAAGACATACTCAGGAAGAATACTTATCTACTATGAAAAAAACGGCTATTCCGTGGGGCATCCTTCCCTGGGCAGAGGTTCTCTTGCGGGTCTCAATCCTTCCAGAGATGAGCTCGATCCTTATGCGGAGGAGGAAGACTTCAACTGGGGAGTTAAAGATTATCTCGGAATAGATATGGCAGAGAGGAAGGTAAAGGTAAACGGTAGAGATTGCCTTGTCTTAACCGAAGCGGGTATTTTCTCACCCTTCGAGCTCTGTAATACTTATCTCCTCTCCGAAGCTATACCGAAAGAATCCTGGAGGGTGGAGGTTTACCTTATAAAAAAAGGAGCACTGTTTGGTGAGAGGGAGAAACTATCATTCGCAACAGAAGAGGAAGAAAACAGGATAGCCGTCTTTGTGTCATCGACTTCGCTGAGAGACCCTTTAACCAGGTATCCCTTTATAAAAAAATATCCCCTTCTTTATGGACCTGAGAGAACACGTATTTCTGGATATACCGATGAGATGATCGTGGTGCAAATGTTAAAACCTGTAGATGGCTACTTTCTGGAGAGTGATGTAATTCCGGGTTCTGTTACAGTAGTTCGAAATGGTATTGAGGAGAGAAATTACAGGATCGACTACGACACAGGAGAGATCGAGTTTTTAACCTACATCCATCCTGAAGACAGGATAGAGATCTATTACCGCACATCTTCCCAATCAAGAAGGGGCGGTGATTTTCTCATGGGAATTGGAAACCGTATCTCACCTGTTTCCGGTGTCGATCTTGAGGGGGGGATGGGAGTGCGGTGGAATATTCTGGGAAACACCTACTCCGAGAAAAGAGGAGAAAATCCCGGTTCAATTCTTACCACGGCTGGTATAAGGTACGAAAGGGATAAGCTTAATCTTTCCATGGATGGAGGGATTTCTTTTAGCACTCCAGATACCACGGGAGTATTTCGAATAATGGGAATGGAGCAGGCCGGTATGAGTATCCCTATATCCGAAGATAACATATTTCCTTCGAGTATTCCCGTAGAGCCCATAAACAGTTTCAATTTGAGCAGAAACAACAGGGGAATCCTTTATTATAAGGACTTCCGCACTTACAATCCCTTTGGTGTATCGGCCTTAAAACCTTACACATGGGAAGTTCCTCCTTCACAGGTCTACCCCTATAAGACAGGCTCTAAAACAGGTCCCTATACGGCTTCTGCAGTGCACGAAGGAATACGTGGTGAGGTAATGGTGATGGATTACTACATGAATGCAGAGAAAAAATGGGTGGGTGCACAGATTCCCCTGGCAAAAAATCAGAGGCCGCCCGATCTCTCCGACTATACTTCTATAAACTTTAAATGGAAAATGACAGAACCAGAGAGCGATGTGAAGGTTTTTTTCCAGCTCGGTGCGGTTGGAGAAGACCTGGATGGTGATGGAGTCCTCGATAAGGAAAAATCCAAATCTTCAACAGGATTTCCCTTTAACGATGTCTCCTCAGGACATGTACTCCTAATCGGCGGAGGTCCCCAGGGGACCGGAAACAACCGTCTCGATACCGAAGATTTTAACAATAACGGGTTCCTCGATGCCGAAAAGAAGGAACTTATTATAGAGAAAGAGCTCACTCCTGTAAAAACGGGATGGAAAACCGAGCAGGTATTTTTTACATCCGAGCAGAGGCGAAAGCTAACCCGCGCATCTTCTTTGCGGATCATCCTTATTAACCACACGGGTGATGAAGTTACGGGTAAGGTGCTTGTAAGCGATTTTACCGTTGCAGGTTCTTCCTTTATAAGCGAAGCTCAGCCTTCCGGAAATGTTACTGCAAGGGAGGTATCGGAAGAAGCGGGAATAGCCCCTCCCGATACCGGCTCTTCCCTTTCTGATGATTTCGACGAGATTCAGTCTGTGTTTCATCCCGAAGGGGAGGTTCAACAGGTTCTGGAGGTCTCCTGGGATTCCATTCCCGTGGAAGGAAAGTGGGGTATTGTAAGCTACACATCACCACTACCTCTCGATTTATATCGCAAGCTTAACTTCTACATCAGGATCCCCCGATTGGAGGGAGAAGCATCGATTACTCTGTCCATGACTGGAGATGACGACCTGGGCTTGAAGGTTGCCTTCGTACCTGAGAAAACGGAGAAGTGGCAGAAGTATTCGGTAGATCTGGAAAAGGCAGTGCTCTATCTGGAGGGCGAAGAAGTTGCAGGTTCTTCAGTAACCCTATCCTCGACCGGGGGAACACTCGCAAGGTTCTCTCTTGAACTTAAAGGCTCACCTTCAGGATTGCTATATATGGACGAGCTCCATCTCGAAGAAGCGAAAGTACGAGTAAGTCCGGCGGTTTCAGCAACCGTAGAATACTCTATTCCGGGTACGATGATGTGGGCAGGCAAGGTTCCTGCGGTTAAGAATCTTCTTCTTAAAGAACGGTTTTCCTGGGTCGGGGAGGACTTTGCCACGGGTTATGGAGAGAGTCTTACACAAAATATGCTCATTTCAAATACCATGTTTAAAGCGGATATCTTTTTCCTGGAAGCAGAAACACAGTTAGGAATTATTTACAGAAAACCCGACTTGTACTTAACAGGAGGACATAGATTACGCCTTCCCGCAGAGTCATTCCCGGTAGTTCTCACTGATTCGTACAGCCAGACAGAAAGCTACCGGGGCAGAAGTTTCTCAAGAGCCAATTCTCTTTTCCTATCCCTCTCCCCCCTGTTTTCCTCACGCTTTGAACAGGAAACCGCACTATTTTCCAGCACCCTTTCTCAGAGCTGGCAAATTTTTCTTGATTCACTGTGGAATGCTCCGCTCAAGCTGGATTTCCAGGGCAAGATAGGAAAGGCTTCTGCGGGATTCTCTATTGAGGAGGGGTTTTATTTTGAGAACTGGATAAAAAATTACAGTCTTACAATACCCTGGAATGGGGATGCTTCGCCCGAAAGATCGGGAAATTCAAGCGCTTCGCTGAACCTCTTCACCCAACCTCTGGGGTTTGAAACCAGACCGGCCCTTGAATATCGGAGCTTCGGAACTACCGAAAGACTCCAGGTTGTGGATGGTAGTGTACCGGTCAAAATCCCCATTACTCTTGCAGCAGGCACACCTGCTTCTATAACAATCACCCCCGGGTATATGCGTTCTTTCTCTTTTACCACAACAGCAGAAAGAGAAAGGGATTATTTCTACGACTTTGGTGTGGTAACTTCTCTGATTCTTTCACAGTTCTACCTGTTCGAGTCCGCTCCCCTGGCCGAGCTTTTTTCTCCTGGAACATTGGATGATTTTGCAGAGGGAAGTGAGGGTTTGGAGGAGGCAGAATACAAACCTGCTCTCCTGTTAGGTTTTCAAAGAAACCCCTTCTCGGGTCTTGCCGGTATTTTTATCCCCGTGGAAGGTAATTTTGAGCTTAAAAGGATAATCAAAAGAATCGAGTCTACTCTGGAAAATCGGCATCTGTGGGAAATATCTATCCGCAATACGGCTATTAACCTTTTCGGGAGAATGGGAGTGTATCCCTTTTTCGGTTTCTACGATATGGAAGAACTTACTACAGTGATAACCCTTCAGATGGAATCCTACGAAAGCATAAAACCCGAAACCACCACCTTTATCCTGCAAAATTTTATAACACTCAATAAAAAAGGCAGACACGAGCTAACCCTCGACAACCGATATTCAAGAGTAATCGAGAAAGGAAACAGCTTCTCCAACGATCTTAAGATATCATTCTCATGGCGAAAACCCTTAAAGCCTTCCGTAAAAATGCCACTACCCGACTTTATCCCTCTTTCAAGAAAGGAGGATATTGAAAATAAGACCTATTTCCTGCATACTGAAGGCCTGGAGCTTCTACTGGAATCCTCCGAGAGTAACAGTAAGGGAGTCGGAATAGGAGTAGTGATAAAACACGAGACAGGTTTGCATATTCCAGAAATAGGTTTCCTTAAAGGCAGCATCTCTCTGGGCATAGACAGAAGGTTGGAGGAGCTTCTGCTCTTCGGAATTAGAGGCGGGATTGAGGCACAACTATCTTTTTGATGGGAGAAATTGATTTTTTCTCATTAGGGGATATATTTTTTATTGGAAAGAAGGAGATAAAGATGAAAAGAGCATTAATAAGAAGCATCACCTTTTTTTATCTATTGTTTTTCTGCTTTCTGCCGGCTTTCTCTCAGAATGAAGAGAAGAAAATTGGAAATCCTTTTGGTCTTGGCATCGGTCTTGGTGCAGAAACCTTTAACGAGGAAGAGGGCACTATAACATGGCAGAGCTTAAGTTTAACACCCGAGCTTACCCTGGGTAAGTTCGGAATTGGGCTCGATCTTACCCTCCATTTCCGGTTTACAGGAGGGGAAAACAAAAATGAGTTTGATATCCGGGAAAAGGACTGGATTCCCGAATCTTCCACACTCAAGGATATTCTCTCTGTTTATCTTCCCAAGCTCAGGTATGTGCGTTACGGGTACAAGGGCGAACCACTGTTTGTTATGCTCGGTTCAATCGAAAACGCCACTCTGGGTAACGGTTTTATAATGGGAGGGTATGCAAACACCATGTTTCTTCCCGAGAAGCGCCTTTTCGGTTTAAGTTTTGATCTTGATGGGCGACTCTTTAATTTTCCCTATCTGGGGGTGGAGACCTTTATCGCAAACCTGGCTCTCTTCGATCTTATGGGCGGCAGGCTGTATGTACGTCCTTTAATCGGAACGGAAATACCCATTCTCAAGAATCTGGAAGTGGGAGGCACGGTTGTAGGAGATAGATTGCCCTATTACTATGTCGAGGACGGTGACTTTGATGGTGACGGAGAGCCCGATACGGGTCATGCACTGGTTGCAGGTGGGGATGTAAGGCTTCCTCTTCTCAATTTGCCTGTATTCACCCTTACAACCTTCGCAGACATCGCCTTTGAACAGGCTCATGTGGGGGGGATGCTTGGATTGGGTGGGCGACTGCTTAAAATAATACCCTACAGAGGGGAAATCAGGTTGCTTGGGAGAAACTTTATTCCCGTATATTTCGATTCCACCTACGATCTGTACCGCCCGCTCAAGCACAAAATACTTACAGGAGAGGGTGATATTCCAGGTTTCGTGGGCTGGCTTTTCGGCACGGGCATTTCCGTGCTGGATGACAAGCTCTCTCTTTACGCAAGCCTGGACGGCCCCTTTAAAAAGCCTGAGCCGGAAAACTTAAATAACTTCAACAACTATCCCCACCTGCAGGCACTCTTTAAGCTTGAAGAAGACCTTATTCCCGGCTTTTTCTTTACTTTAAGTTACGATAAAAAGTTTATTCGAAAGTTTGGCGATCTGATCGATCCGGAAGGTGCCAATGTGGGAGTGAGTTTAAATATCAAAAACGGCCCTGCTGTAATTACACTTTTCTATACTCTCCGGTATAACCCGGCTCTGAAGGAGATACCCAGGTGGGAGACAACTTCCGGACTTAAAAGTTCATTAAGCCTTTTCTAAAGGAGGATGTGGGATGAGGAGTAGAGTTCGTATAACACTGTCTTTTATTTTTCTTCTACTGCTGCCATGTTTCGTCGTCTCTCAAGAGATAGAACCGGTGGCTGTTTTAGAATATTTCACAGACGAAAGTGAAATTGAAATAATCGACTCTGAGGGGAATCCCTTCGAAGAGATATACTACGGCATGGAGCTTTCAATGGGGGATACAGTAAGAACGGGTGCCACCGTAGCAGAACTATGTCTTGAGCCCAACCGCTCCATAATAAAGCTCGGTCCGCAGACCGATTTCACCATCGAAACACTTCAGGGTCCCGATTCCGATGTAAATGCCTTTACCCTTCTTTCAGGAAGGATAAGAGCCATTGCTGCTAAAGGCACGGGAGCACAAAACTACTCAGTTCTTACACCCAGTGCGGTATGTGGTGTAAGGGGTACGGACTTCGGTCAGGAAACGATCCCGGGGAGCAGGGATGCGGCTGTTTGCTTTAAGGGAGAAATCGAGTTTATCAACATCAACACCGGAGAAAAGCTAAATCTTGGACCGGGAATGGCCGCAGACGTCTTTGCTCCCGAGTTCAGGCCCATACAGCTCTCTCAGGAACAACTCAACCAACTCCTTGAAGAGATGAAGTTTGAAAGGCTCGATCCCTCTGCCGTACCAGGTTATCAACCCATTGCAGAAGAAGAGCCCGAAGAAGAGATAGCAGAAACACCACCGGAAGTACCGGAAATACCCGAAGCAGAAGAGCCGGAGGAAGAGGAAAAGCCAGAAGAGGTAAAACCACGTGAACCCGGACCGCTGGATAAGTTCTTCGATTTTCTGGGAAAGTACATAGGCATGGAGATGGGTTCCATTACTGTAGATGGGGAAACATACGCCAGAGCCGTGCTTCAGCCGCACTTAAGTATCGGAAAGTTCAGGCTTGCTCTATACCTGCCGGCAATCTACCAGAGCAATCTCTTCGCCCCCTCCGAGTGGTACCATCCCAGGGGAAACAACGAATGGTCATTTGGCACAGACCAGGAAGGCACTCTTAACATATTAAAGGATATTCTTACCGATCTGGCATTGAAGATCCGCTATATCGAGTGGGGCGAGAGGAGAGATAGATTTTTCTTCAAGATAGGGAATCTCAATAATCTTACCGTGGGGCACGGAATACTCATGTATAAATATGCAAACGACCACGATTTTCCCGCAATCCGCAGGATAGGATTCAACCTGGGGTTGGATCTAAACTCGGCAGGTTTCGAGGTTGTGGCAAACGATCTGGCCGAACCGGAGATCTTCGGAGGGAGGGTCTATGTAAGGCCTGCTTATAAAGCAATCCCCTTTGCTTTCGGATTATCCTCCATCCTGGATATAGACCCCGCAGGGGAAATAGCCGTAGAATCCGGAGACCCCGAGCCGGAACAGTATGGAGATCCCATATTTGTAAACGGAGCCTTCGATTTAGACTTTCCCTTTGTCAACACGGATATCTTCTCCCTCATATTTTTCGGCGATATAGGCGCCATGATACCCTACTTCCGTGAATCTTACTCCGATTTTATCAATCAGGGCTTTAATTTCAATGTGCTCTACAAACCGGGTGGTACTACCTTTAACTTTAACGACCTTCGCAATTACGGAGCTTCCACCGGATTCCTTGGTCATCTGGCTATAATGGACTGGCGGCTTGAGTACAGGTACTACAACGGTACTTTCCGTCCCGCTTTCTTTAACAGAAACTACGACAGGATCAGGGGGCAGTATGTGTTGGATCTGATAGATTATTTAGAAAATCCCGATGCCCCGGAGTACCAGAAGAAAACAATGGGAGTTTACGGAGAAGCAGGTTTTAATTTCGCAGATAAGTTTAAGTTCGAAGCAGGCTATTTCTGGCCCTGGAATATAGAGGGTGGGAAAATTGTCCCTTCTGATGAAGATATTCTAAATCTCGGGCTCACCCTTATGCCGAAGGTGATACCTGTTGTTGGAATACACGGCTCTCTATCTTATAATAGAACAAAGTTTGTACCTACACTTATTGCAGGAAAAGAGAAAAACTTAACTCTCTTTGATGCCAATACCGTATTAAAGGGAGAGGTGGTATTCCCCGTGGCACCGACCATGGATATAGCGGTCCTGGTAATTACAAGTACCGCCCATGATGAGAGAGGAAATGTAATAAAAAGCGAAAAGAATCCGGCTCTCCCTCAGGTAAATCCTTCGGTAAGCTTCGAAACGAGAATACACTTTTAATACCATGGATTGATGTCAGAAACAAAAAATCTTAAATCCCGGAGAATAGAGATTCTCCGGGACTCTGTTTCAAGAAAGATAGCTGCAGGAGAGGTTATCGAAAATCCTGCATCTGTTGTGCGGGAATTGCTGGATAACGCAATCGATGCCGAGGCAAGACAGATAGATACCTACATTTCCGGAGGAGGAGTCTTCGAGATACGTGTGGTTGATGACGGCATTGGAATGTCGGAGGAAGACCTTAAGCTCTGCTTCAGACCACACGCAACATCCAAGATATCCTCGGAGGATGATCTGCTTCACATCAAAAGTCTTGGTTTTCGTGGGGAAGCCCTTTCCAGCATCGCCTTCTGCTCCAGGCTCACCATTGTAAGCCGTACCGATGAGGAGGATATAGCTCATAAGCTCACCGTCCACAGTGGAAAACTCATCTCTTTAGAGAGTTCTAATGGCAACAGGGGAACCCTCGTAAGTGTTAAGGATCTTTTCTATTCTCTGCCTGCAAGGAGGAGATTCCTTAAAAGCCCGTCTGCGGAATCTTCAAGATGCAGGTCTGTATTCATGGACCGGGCGGTAGCCTTCCCGCAGACAGGTTTCCGGTTCTTTTCAGACGGTGAGATGAAACTTTACCTTCCACCTTCTGCACTCAAAGAAAGGATATTAAGCTCTTATTCAGATCATCTTAGCCCATCTCTGGTTTTTGAAACAGAGAGTGAGGCTGGCTCCGGCTCAGGGTATTTAAAAGTAAAAATAATCGGAGCTGGGCCGGAGATCTACCGCAAAGACAGGAAGTTTATCCACATCTTTGTAAACGGCAGGCGCGTCTACGAATATGCTCTAATCCAGGCTGTGGAGTACGGGTACTCCGAATATCTACCCGGTGGGAGGTTCCCCTTTGCCTTTGTATACATCTCTATATCTCCTGAGTTGATAGATTTTAACATCCACCCGGCAAAAAGAGAGGTTAAGTTTCGTAACCTTTCTAATGTTCGTTCAACAATTATCTCAACACTACAAGGGGCTCTTACACGCTTCTCCATACATATACCTGAGAGGTTGACTTCGAGCGAAAAATCGAAGCTCGGACAGGAACAGAAAGAAGCTTCCCTATTTGTGGAAGAACCAGAAAGGGAGTATAAGCTCACCATGACCAAAAGAGAGTTTGATATTCCCAGGGCAAACATTCAAATTCCTCCGAGAGCAACAGGAGTTGAGTTAAGATATATCGGTCAAATATTTGGTCTTTTCCTTCTTGTCGAATACAAAGATAAACTCTACATGGTGGATCAACATGCAGCCCACGAGAGAATTATCTTCGAACATCTTAAAAAACAAAAGCCGGTAGCACAGCAACTGCTCGTTCCCCTTTCTTTTGAAACTGCGGAAGGGGAAACCGAATCCCTTCGTGAAACTCTATCGGAATATCGAGAGCTCGGTATACACCTTACAGAAGAGAAACCGGGGTTATGGAGTGTAACCGCCCTTCCCGCTTATCTTCTATCCTACAGAGACATAATAGAAGAGTTTCTTAAAACAGGAAGGGGGGTAAGTGGAGAGATGGAAAATGATCTTTTTTCAAGAATAGCATGCAAGGCGGCCATAAAAGACGGCGAAACCCCCGATGAGCTTACGGCCAACGAGCTTATAAGGGGAGTCTTCAACCTCCAAAATGCCCGATGCCCTCACGGAAGGCCTATATGGTACCGGATTTCAAAAGATGAGCTGTGCTTTCTGGTTGGTAGGGTCGACTCTTGACATTGTAAACAACCACCGGCAAATCCTAAGACTTTGCAAGCCCTGCAAGGGCTAAGTAATTTCTGCTTTGCAGAAATTACTTAGGTGGTTGTATGCTCCGAAAGAAGGTAGAAGGGCGTAAGCCCGTCTCTCCACCGGTCTTTCAACCGGTGGACCACCACCATAGGTGGTGGCCTTCTTTCGTAGAAAAATATCAAAACCCTACCCTTCATCATCTTGCAAGAAGATCCTCCACCTCCTTTCTATTACGGTAAGTGGGATTCTTATCCAGTAATCCCTTTAATACCCCTTTTGCCTCTTCGACTTTCCCTTCCTTTATGAGTACCAACCCCAGTTGATAGTGAGCATCCCAGTATGAAGGAGAAAGAGCGATTACGTTGGATAAGGCCCTTTCTGCTTTCCGATACTGTTCATCCTTTATATAGGCTAAGGCAAGATTGTACTTTATCTCTGGATCAAGCGGATTAAGTTCTGTCGCCTTTTCGTAATGTTTTATACTTTCGCTGTATAACCCCTTATGCAAGTATACATTACCAAGATTATTGTTTGCTTCAAGGGAGTTCCTGTCTATTTTGTAAGCCGATAGGAGCTCGTTAAGTGCACTGTCGTAATTTTTCTGCTCGATGAAGATTACCCCAAGATTTATTCTCGGTTTTATATATGCAGGATCTGCCTTTTTTGCATACTCATAATACTGGATTGCAGCTTCATGGTTACCGAGCTTCTGAGATGCTTCTCCCAGTGTATAGAGGTACATGGCCGAGTTAGGCACTGCTTTAACGGCCTTTGCAGCATACTCCAGAGCTTCTTCCGGTTTATTTAGTCTAAGCTTTACCTGTGCCATATTGTAATTTATCTCGGGAAGATCGGGATTCAACTCCAGTGCTCTTGCATAGTAGCTCTCCGATTCCTTGAACTTTTCCTGCCAGAAACTTACGGTGGCAAGCTGAATATAGAATGCCGTTTCCTGAGGACGAATCTCGGCAGCCTTTTGAAAGGCCTTTATAGCAGCTTCGTAATCGGATTGTTCCTTCTTTATAAGGCCTATTTCGTAGAACGCCAGGGCAAAATCCTGTTTCAAGGAGACTGCCTTCTCGAATGCCGTTAGAGCTTTCTTTGCATCACCCGTCTTAACCGCTGACTTGCCGAGCCAGTAATGGGCATTCTCGAAAGAGGGCTTCTTAAATACACAGCCTTCGAAGGTTTTAAGGGCTTCCTGAAACTTTCCAGCTCTGTACTGGGATAGCCCCAGGTTGTACAGTACCATAAAGTTTTCCGGATTAAGACGGGATGCTTTCTGAAACTCCCTTATGGCATCATCGTAGTTCTTGGAGCTCATATATATCTGCCCCAGCGTGTCGTAGGGAATCCACAGGTTGGGATCCCTCTCTATTGCTTTGTTAGAGTTTTCAACGGCCTGCTGAATGTTTCCTCTGTTGTTACCATCTTCCAGAAGGTAGGTCTGCCCCAGCTTGGCATAAGCCTCTGCAGAATCAGGATCAAGCTTCAATGCTTTCTCAAAATCTTCTCTGGCCTGAGCATAGTCTCCCCTTTCCATGCTGGTCGTGCCACTTCTCAAGAGTTCCCCCACCTGTTCTTTCTTCTTCCTCTCCTTCTCTGCTATTTCCCTCTTCTCCTCCTCTTCTTTTGCCATGGCCGCCACCGGGGTCGAAGCGGGAGTTGGCTGAGCCGTTTGCTTCGATTTCTCCTCCAGAGATCTCTCAAGTTCCGAAAGGCTCTGAGTCAATCTATCTTTCTGCTTTTGTTCCTCTATCCTCTTTCTCTCCTCATCCTCATTCTTGGCCTTTATAACCTCATCCCGGAGAGATCTTGCCTCCTCGTCATCGGAGTCCGCTATAAGCAGCTTATCCAGAAGGTCTAAAGCCCTCTGATATTCCCTGCTGTTCATGTACTCTCTTGCGAGTTTTAGAGTATTCTCCCTTATAGTCTTTTCTTTTTCCTCTGCCGGTGAAGGAGTCGATCTCCCTCTGGAAAGGAAAACTCCCGCCGTGCCTGCTGCAAGCAGAACAGCCAATACCGCTCCGATTATTAGAATTACCCTCTTATCCATATTTCCATCCCTGCCCTCCGAAAATTTAATCCGCCCTGCCGGGGCCGGTAATTTCCATTGTTTTGGTTGTCCCAGGGGGTCATGGCGACTCCCTATTCTTTTAATTCCAGTTCTTCCTCATAGTCCTGTATGGTTTCCGATCCCGCCTCTCTGCTGGAAGTCTCTTCTGTTGCTTTCTGAAGAGATTCAAGCACATCCCGCAAGAGCTCTTCCTGTCGACGCTTCTCCTCCTCCTTTCTCTTTCTCTCCTCCTCCATGCGTCGTCTCTCCTCTTCCTTTCTTCTCTCTTCTTCGAGTCTTCGCCTCTCCTCCTCTTCTTTTTTTCTTCTCTCCTCTTCCAGGCGCTTGAGCTCCTCTTCTCTTCTCTTACGCTCTTCCTCCTCAAATCTCTTCTTAAGCAGGCTGACCAGTCTTTCTATTTCCTCCCTTTGAGGTGCCGAGGGTCGCAGAGAGAGATAATAGGTGTAATCTTCCACAGCACTCTTGTAGGATTCGAGCTTCATCCTTGAGTTTGCCCTGTTTAAATAGGCTTCCGCCATTCCTGGATTCTCTCGTATAGCATCTGTATACATCTGTTCAGCATTTTTATAATCTTCAAGTAAAAAATAATTATTTCCCATATTAAAATAAAGTTTATCCCTGCTTTTTCCGGCTTGCTGTAGTCCCAATTTCATAATAGTTACAGCTTTTTCATTTCTTCCGAGCTGTTCATAGATGATACCCAAATAAAAGTATATCTTTTCATTCTTTGGCTCTTCTTCCAGGGCTTTCTCGAGATACGGCAGAGCCTGCTCCGGCTTATTCTCTAAAAAGAGCTTCTCCCCTTCCTCAAAGGCAGAGAGAGAGAAAGAGTGAATTACTGCAAGAATAAAAAATAAAACTACTAAGAAAATCAAGCGTATATATTCATGAAATATTTGCAGGGTTTGACAGTTTCTTGAAAAAAAATTACTCTTTAGTGAGGAGAGCTTGATGTCCGGAGTAATCATAACCATTATATTCCTCGGCATAATAATCGGTGTTATTACATTTTTCCTGATAAAATCTATAATTCTACCAAAAAAAATAGCCACCATTGAAGAACTTATCAAGCAGGGTAAAATAAACTCAGCAGTAAGAACAGCCAAACATATCATATCAAAAGATCCTAGAAACTTTGAAGCTCACTACCTCCTTGGCAAGGCTTATCTTGCAGATAATAAACCCGACCTTGCCCTCATAGAGTTTAAGACCGTAAACAATATCGGGGTTTTCGGTGGCTACTGTCCAGAAGAGGAGTTCAGGCAGAAAATCGCCTCCCTTTACGAGAAGTTCGGTCAGATTGAAGAAGCTCTAAAGGAGTTTGTGCTGCTTATAAAACTTAATCCGGAAAACGCCGAATATTATTACAAAACGGGAGAGCTTTTCGAGAAGAGAAACAAATCGGAAAAAGCTACAAATTATTATAGAAAAACTATAGAATTGGATCCTAATTACTCCATGGCCCATTATAAGCTGGGAGTACTTCTTTACAGAGGGAAAAAGACTGTTGAGGCCAAGGCAGAGCTCGAGAGAGCGATAAAAGAACAACCCGACAACTACAAGGCGTACTTCTATTTGGGAAAACTTTTAAAGGAGAATCATGACTATGTGGGTGCTCTCCATGCCTTCGAGAAAGCGCAGAAAGATCAGGAGCAGAAGGTTAAAGCCCTGATAGAACGGGGTGGGTGTTATATGAGCATGAACAGTATTGACTCTGCAATTTCAGAACTTGAACGTGCACTTAAAATTTCTAAGGATGATAAGGCAACAGAAACATTGTACGGTCGATATTTTCTCGGCTTGTGCTATGAGAAGGTTAAAAACATAGATAAGGCGATGGAAAACTGGGAAAAAATTTATACGGTGAGACCCAAGTTCAAGGATGTTGCAGAGAAGATAAGTCAATACCAGGAACTGAGAACTGATGATCGAGTAAAGGATTACCTGACTGCCTCCATGGATAATTTCTACGAGATATGTAAGA
>QNBH01000023.1 GCA_003645645.1 Spirochaetota bacterium
GAAAATGTAAACATTTCCCGCCCCCTTCGCGAGTAAATTATCTGTAGAGGAATGAGAAACAGGAAAAAAAATACACTCGTCTTGAAGATAATCAAAGATAGCGCTGTTAATCCGAGTACCTCTATCCATGGGTTGTTAAGTTTTATTTCTCTCATTTATAGAAAATAATGTAAAGTTTATTTCTTTACAAAGGGAAGTAAAGCGATTGTTCTCGCCCTCTTTATATGACGGGCCAACTCACGTTGATGTCTCGCACATGTTCCTGTTATCCTTCTCGGAAGGATCTTCCCTCTCTCTGTAGTGAAACGGCGAAGTAAATCGGCGTTTTTATAATCGATTTTTATGTTTTGAGTGCAGAACTTACAGACCTTTTTTCTAAAGAAGATTCTGCCCCTCGACCTGTATCCTATTCGCCCCTCTGTCCTGTCGTCCTGATCCCTTTCTTTATTTTCTGCATCTTCCTTTACATTTCCTCTGTCCTCTGTTATTTGCTCATCAATGGCCTGATCTCTCTTTTCATCAGACATACTATCTCTGTCCTCCTGAATTTTGCTTAAAAATATTTTACCCGAACTTAAAAGGGGATATCATCTTCGAAATCATCCACAGGTTCGTCCTTTTCTGTGAAATCAATATCAGGATATTCCTTTCCCGCTCCCTGTGGTTGGGCTCCTCTGACTCCGCTTAAAAGTTGTATATTATTGGCATTTATCTCCACCCTGCTCCTCATCTGCCCGTCCTGTTCCCACTTGCTTTGACGCAATTCTCCATCTATAGCCACCTGCTTTCCCTTTACCAGATACTGATTCAGTGCTTCTGCTGCCTTTCCCCATAATACAATATTGAAGAAATTTGGATCGTCCACCCACATATCTCCCGACTTTCTTCTCCGGTTAACAGCCAGGGAGAACTTGCTTACAGGTGTACCTGCATTGGTATACCTTAACTCGGCATCACGGGTTAACCTCCCCACAAGGATCACCCGATTTATATCTGTCATTTGTCTCCCTCCACCTGTGAATTACAGGTTACTACCCCTTTTTTACTATGAGATATCTTAAAATATCCGCCTGTAGTTTAAAGGCTTTTTCTATGTCAGGAATAATATCTGGAGTCATTTCTACTTCGAAGAGCTGGTAATGCCCTCTTGTGTGCTTCTTTATCGGATAGGCAAGTTCTCTCTCACCCATATCCTCTTCTTTTATTATTTTACCTTTCGATTGATTGAGATTGGCTTTAACCGCTTCTTTGAGTCTGTTATACTTTTCCTCTTCGGTTGATAAAACACAGATTACTTCGTAAGTATTCACGATTCCTCCTTCCGGACATAATGATCCATCCCGATGGTATGGATAAAGAGGTATAGATTAATCTAGCATAATTAAGTCTCAATGTCAAGTGAGATAGTCTGCACAATTACAGATTCTCCTGTTTCCAGTGCCAGATAGGTCTGAACAGGGAAGATTCAAACACCCTTAGACTATCGAGATCAGAAAGCCACTCATCGTTATCTGACGGCTCCTGAATATAACCTTCATCGATTGAATATTCATTTAAGTATTCCAGAATCGTTTTATAACCTTCCCCGGTGATTTTTCCTCGGTTCTACCCCTGATCTGTTAAACTTCTCTCTGTACATATCGCAGTGCAGCCTTCTGAACCTGAATTGGAACTGACAGTCCTGGACATGCTCCACCTGCAACTCAATTCGGTTAACGGTCAGGTTTTAGAGAAAAATGCTTTTCTTATCTTTAATAATAAGGTAAAATAGTCGTTGGTGAGAGAAAAAATCCACTACGAAAACAATATTCAGTATCTGGATATGCTCTTAAAAACCCTGAAAGAGGGTATCTCTCTTGATATAGATAAAGAGTATTTCACCGTCAAAACAATAGAGGATATTCTATTTATAGATAACACAATCGATAAAATCTTTACCACTCTTAAAGAAAACATTCACCTTTCCAAGCGTGCTCTATATCTCCAAATGATCCTCAAAACCAAGCAATCATTTATCGATTTGATTAACCGCATTCTCCGAAAGGAGTATTTTCTTTCAGAACATCTAAGCCCTATATTTCCAAAACTGGAAACTTCGCGCTCCGCTCACAGAAAGGATATCAAAGAAATAAAAAATACACTCGTATCCATAAAGGCATCCGGGCAAGAGGCTGAAGATTTTATTTCTCAAGACGAGTACAAGTTTCTCCTTTCTAAAGAGGAAGAATAATAAAGGAGATCTTAAAAAGTGAACGTAAGTAAGGATTTTGATTCACTTGTCATTGCCGGAGATATCGGTGGAACAAATACAAATCTGGCTCTGGTGGGGAGAAAGACAGATAATTTCGAGCTGCTTCTTAAACGCACCTTCCAAACACAGACACTCCCTGATCTTATTGAACCGGTTGAAATCATCTTAAAGGATATTAACGAAAAATTACCGGATATGAAACCACAGACCTGCTGTATAAGCGCAGCAGGACCTATAATCGAAAACCGATGTTATCTCACCAATGCAGAACTTGTACTTGACGGTAAAGAAATAGAAAGAGTTACAAAACTACCTACCTTAATCATTAATGACTTTACCGCTTTAAGCTATGCCCTTCCTCTCCTGGACAGGGAAGATCCGGCGATGATAACGAAAATTCCTCATACAGACGGTACTTTCCCGGAACCAGATGGTCCGGTAAAGATAGTTACCGGTGCAGGTACCGGTTTCGGCATGGGCCTGCTGATCGAATCGGAAGATCGAGCAACAGCCTATCCTTCTGAAGCCGGGCACCTGGATTTTTCCGCTTTCGATAGAGAAACAGAAGAATTGAAAGATTTTGTAGCAAAGAAGATGGGTTTCAACCCCTATGTTGAGCTTTTCCTTTCGGGAAGAGGTATAGTGAATATATATAACTTTTTCACCTCCACGGGGAAGATTTCAAGAGATTTTATACCCCTGGAAGTTTTAAGTGCACCAGATAATGAGAAACCGGCACTAATCGCAAAAAACGCCTCACAGGATCAGGGTTGTGCAAGAATTATAAAGACCTTTGTAAAAATCTACGGAAGATATACCGGCAACCTTGCCATCCTGACGCTTCCCTATGGTGGGCTTTATCTTGCAGGAGGGATAGCGATAAAAAACGAAAAATTTTTCATTGAAGATAATCTCTTTATGAAGTATTTTGAGATTGGAAGTAAACCGGAAATCCACAAATTGTTAAAAAAAGTTCCGGTCTATTTAATTCGTAATTACTCTGCTTCTATATATGGCGCCGCCAATGCGGCATCTTTTTTACTTAAAAATATAGAATAACGTACTAAACCTGTGGGAGGATGATTGAATGGCCTCTTCTGTTCATATTTCACCAGAACTTGAGAGGGAAATTGAAGAAAAAAAAATAAACGCTGAAGAGACTCTTAAAATACTTTCCAATTACAATAAAGGAGCATACGATCACATTAAGCCCATAAAGGCTACCGGAATCCCGGGGATAGATGGGAAAACCATCATGGACATCAGGGGCGATTTTAAATGGGAAATTGGTCGAGAAGAGGCGCTGAGTAACATGGAGAAGCTGGGCATTACTGCAGACCTTGCACGCTTTGGCGAAAAGAAAGGAGATAAGCTTTTATTTTCAAGGGAAGGTCTTGAACAAATAGGCATACTCCTCTATCCGTACTTATCCTACGGTATACTTAACGGCGGCTCTGCAACAAGTTTCATAGATATAAAAAAAAACAGATCTATCAGCCCCGAGCTCTTCGAGATTTTGAAAGACTATTTTGAAGAAATCTCAGGGCTTTACAAAGGGAAAGCCAAGGGTATCACTCCGGCATTCATAAATCCCGAGCGGTCACCGGGGCCGAGTTTTATGGAGCTAAAGATGCGCTCCCTGCTCATCGAGGCTCTTAAATTCGAGCAGAAACTTTCGGGAGATACCGTAGCGGGAAATCTAAAGTTTGATTATACGGACGGAGACCTTAAGCCCCTTTATCCACTTTTTCAGATGACCAGCATTTACAACGATGAGCAAATTAGACGAGCATGTGAAGAATACAGAAATAGTGAAATGCTTGCCCCCCTTATAGAGGTAACGGGACTGGATATAACAAGAGCGGAAACAGGTGTACAGCCGGTGATAGCTGCATTTACCCACAGTTCGGAAGGGAAACCTAAAACTTTATTCACCAGAGCGTATGGGAAGGAAGGAGAGCTCCTCCCTCTCCCCGGAGGACACGGTAGAAACTTCGCCGTACTTAAAGGGATATACAAAAAGTTATATAAGGAGGGAAAGCGATTTGTCTATCTTGGAAATATAGACAATCTCGGATATACGGTAGATCCGGTTTCTGTGGGATTACTCGCCTTAAGCGGAAAGAAGGCTGGTTTTGATTTTTCTTTTAAAACGCCCGTCGATATAAAGGGCGGCATCCTTATATATGACCAGAGGGGTAAGCTCAATTGTGCCGATATAGGCACGGCCATAACTACAGAAGAGGTCAGGGAGGCAGAAAATAAAGGCAAGAAGATTCTATTTAACTGTGCCACCGGACTGTTTAATCTGGAATATCTGGTTAATAATCTGGATTACATTATCGATAATCTGCCCATGAGGTTCAGTGACCAGGACAAGGAGGCCGGGAAATACTCCCAGGCCGAGCAAGTTACCTGGGAAGTTATCGGCATAATGGACGATTTTTTGATTTTCGGGGTAAATAAACATGAGCGGTTTCTTGCTGCCAAACTTCTCCTGGAAACTCTTCTGACCAGTGGAATTGGTCTGGATAATCCCGACTTTCCAACAACTCCGCATCCGGAAAAGGACATGCGTGCTGTTGCCAAAAGGCTGCATCAAGGTCTTACAAAAAAATTGCAAACCGCATATGGAATGAAGCTGAAGCGAGGGAGATGGATTCCGGAAAAAGTGGAAAGACTTTTCCGGGCAATGAATCATGATGGGCGGCACTTCTCGAAATAATAGACTTAATAAACCAAGGGAGCTCGAATAAATCATGTATGCACTTTCATTCGGAGAATTACTCTGGGATATAATCAGGGGGAATGCCTATATTGGAGGTGCTCCTTTCAATCTGGCAGGACATCTTGCGAAAATGGGTTTGCAATCCTTTCTTATTTCTTCGGTAGGAAGTGATGATCTGGGGATGAGAGCCCTTGAAGAAGCAAAAAAATACAATGTGTATACCAGTTTTATAAAAGTACAACAGGATTTTCCTACAGGTACAGTGGAGGTGAGTATTGACTCTGCAGGGCACCCTGAATATATTATTCATGAAAATACTGCATGGGATAATATTGTACTCTCTTCTTCTCAATTAAAAGAACTTGAAGAGAAAGAATGGATGGTATTCAGTTTCGGTACTCTGGCCCAGCGTACCGAAAATAACCGTAAAATACTTAAGGTACTCTTCAGGAAAGTCAGGGCAAAACATACTTTTTATGACGTAAACATCCGCCAGAATTACTACTCTCTTGAACTTATAGAGAAATCCCTCTCCAAAAGCTCTATTGTAAAACTCAACAGCGAAGAGGTTGTAGTTGTATCTGATCTACTATACAACAAAAAACTAACAGAGAGAGAATTTACAGAGAGAATCTGCGGAGACTACGATGTCTTTATTGTATGCATAACCAGGGGAGCAAGGGGGTGCGCAGTCCACAGTAAGGGCGATTTTATGGAAGTCCCGGGAATCAGTGTGGATGTAGCCGATACGGTAGGGGCAGGGGACAGTTTTAGTGCCGGCTTTCTCTTTGCCCTTCTATCGGGAAAATCGCTGTTTGAAGCGGCTGAGTTCGCCGTAGAAGTTGGTGCTTTTGTTGCCTCCAGGTCTGGCGCTATACCGGAATACTCAAGTGATTTAAAAGAAAGGATAAATAATCTTTAATGCTTGAAGCGGGATAGCAGACAATTAAAGGAAAATTCTTTTTATGTGCCTTTCAAAAATATTCTCAACTACATTCTCTTCGATAATACTCCTATATTCCTCCAGAGCTGAGAGATAGCTCTTACCCATTTCCGCTGCAATCTTGAAACCTACATGGAGAAGCTGTCGGAAATGGGGATTATAATCAGGACAATTCTTATCGTGTCTGAGTGCCCTCGCAAACTCTTCTTCATCCCATTTTTTTACCTTATTGGGATGTGGTAGAAGCTTCCTGTCTATATCGATTACCGCGGAATAGGGCTCACAGAGCTCATCATAACGATTGTATGCCTTTGAATATATATCTTTTGCGATATTAAGCCCCTCTCCTCCTCCCAATGCCAGCCCTATCAGCTCTTCCAGCCAGGTTGTGCCTGCAGTCTTTACATGGAGACCCGAGTCATGCCTTCTTATCGCCTCTCTTATAGGCTCATAGATCGAAAACTTATCACTACCGGAATGTATGCTCAATTTCAGGTTTTCAGGAAGGCCAAACTCCCTGACCGCATACTTTATCACAGAAAGGTCATTGTTAAATTCCTTCTCAAATGCCTTAAGATCTCCTGCATAGTCTACACCTTTGTTAAATCGGCCTGTAAGCTTTGGTGCAATAGTCTGTACAGGAATCTTTTCATCTGAAATAGCCCCCAGGATAAAAAACATCTCTACAGGAGTCTGTGGCATGGCAGCCTCATCCATTGAAACTTCGGTGATAAAGTTGTCCCTCCCCTTTGCATCCTCTATGTAGGTGTATATTTTCCCCGCCTCTTTTACAGCCAGAATGTACTTCTCTCCGATAGCTTGTATGGTACTCTCAGTAATTTCGAGCTCTTCATCTATCCCGGGAATCTTTAGCACACCTATATATCGTTTATATCTATTAACAAACTGCTCGATATCCTCTCTCTCGGCTTTTCTATCTATAAAGTCTGCCACATCGAGGGTAAAGAAATCGCTTGTGGCGAGAAACGAATCCACATTTTTCAATCCAATATGATCCGCATCCACCCTGTAGGGGTCCTTCCATCCCAGTGCTCTTACTGCATTATCCGCCTCGACCCTTACACTTTCCGGTGAAGTGCCAGTAATTAAATGTTCGCGTTGAGATTTGTTCCATACAGGCGTAATGCTTATACCCAGCTCTTTAGCTTTTACTATTGCTTTGAGTTGTGCTATACCCTCACAGGCAAACCTGTCTCCGATACCAAAAGAATATTTTTCCAGCAGCATTTCTACTCCTCCTTGTATTTACACTTCTTCCGCTGACAACGACCTTTTAACTATACTTCCATCCCAAAATAATTTCTCGCATTGTTGTAACAGATATCCTGTACCATCTCCCCAAGAAGCTCCATATCCTTTGGCGCCTCACCGTCTTCCACCCACCTTCCGATAAGATTGCATAGAATACGACGGAAATATTCATGTCTCGGATAGGAGAGGAAGCTTCTTGAGTCTGTACACATCCCTACGAACCTGCTCAACAACCCCTGATTTGCCAGTGTTATCAACTGCCTCTCCATCCCATCCTTCTGATCGTTGAACCACCAGGCTGCCCCGAACTGCATTTTTCCGGGAACGCTCCCATCCTGAAAATTACCGATCATTGTTGCTATTGCATCGTTGGCAGCGGGGTTTAAATTATAGATTATCGTTTTAGGGAGCTCCTCTGTCGAATCAAGATAATCGAGAAACTTTGCCAGAAGTTCTGCCAACGGCCAATCCCCAATTGAGTCAAAACCCGTATCGGGACCCAGTTTACGAAACATTCGTGTATTTGTATTCCGCATGGCTCCAAAATGAAGCTGCATGGCCCAACTCCTTTCTGCATACCACCTGCCGAGTTGGAGGAGTACAGCAGTGGCAAATTTTCTTTTCTCTTCGGGTGTTGTAGCTTTTCCAGCCCTGACCCTGCTGAAAATGACCTCAACTTCTTTTTCAGTATAATCCTCGGCAACCGGTGCATCGAGACCATGGTCGGAAATCCTGCATCCCATACCGTGGAAAAACTCCAGCCTCTTTTTAAGAGCATCCAAAAACTTTTTAAAATCAGAAATAGATATATCCGCCGCTTTCTCAAGTTTCCCGACCCAATCATTGAAAAGCTTTATGTCGGTGAGCTTTACTGCCTTATCCGGTCTGAATGCAGGAAAGACCTTTATAGAAAAACCACCGTCATCCCTGATTTTTTTGTGATGCTCCAGTGAATCGGTGGGATCATCGGTTGTACAAATGGCCTTCACCCCCATCCGCTCCATTATGGCTCTTACTCTAAACTCATCGGTTTTAAGCAGTTCGTTACACCTGCGATAAATATCCTCTGCTGTATCGGGATTTAGCAGCTTCCCGACTATTCCGAAATGGTTTTTAAGTTCCAGGTGACTCCAGTGGTAAAGAGGGTTCCCGATTGTACGTGGAACTGTGGAAGCCCATGCTCTAAACTTCTCCCAATCGTCTGCATTACCTGTAATAAAATGCTCGGAAATTCCGTTTGCCCGCATGGCACGCCATTTATAGTGATCACCCCCGAGCCATATTCCGGTAATACTTTCGAATCCGGTGTTATCCGCTATTTGTTCGACGGGAAGATGACAATGGTAGTCAAAAATGGGCATATCCTCGGCATAATCGTGATACAGTTTTTTTGCCGTTTCTGTACCCAGTAAAAAGTCTTCATCCAGAAAAGTCTGCATATAAGCTCCATTTTAAATATTTGGCAGTGCCACCAGGCTCGAGGGGCATGGGATTACCGCAAAATTTATATAAGCACCCTTTCAGATATTGTGTACCAGGTAACCACCATCCACGGGTATGGTTGCACCTGTTATAAACCCGGAAGCCCTGTTGCTTGCAAGAAAAACTGTCACACCCCAGAGATCCTCTTCCCGACCAAAACGAGCGAAGGGTGTATGATCGATTACTGCCTTACCCCTCTCTGTAAGCTCACCGGTCTCTTCGTTTTTTACCAGCAGAGCTCTGTTCTGATAACCCAGAAAAAATCCGGGAGCAATTGCGTTTACCCTTATTCCATGGGAAGCAAACTCCTTTGCCGCTCCCATGGTAAGATTCATTACAGCGGACTTTGCAGCATCGTAAGCCCAGACTCCCGAAAGAGGAATATAAGATGCCATAGAGGCCATGTTTATCACAGACCCCTCTATTTTTCTCTCTATCCAGTAGGATGCAAAAACCTGAGTCGGAATCATAAAACCAGCTATAAGGTTCATCTCCAGAACCTTGCGGAACGTTTCCATATCCGCTTCTATAAAAGAACTCTTTCCTATATTGCCGCCCACTCCGTTTATAAGAACTTCCGGTGTGCCAAACTCCTTTTCTGTCTTTTCCAGCGCTTCCTTAACCTCCTCCGTTTTACCGGTATCCACCTTAACTCCGTGAAATGCTCCCGAAGCTCCGGTCCTTTCCTCCATCTCTCCAACCACTTCTTCCATTGGTTTCGATCTTCCCCTTCCCCACAGGGATACCTTTGCTCCGGAGTTTGAAAGAGCCTTTGCCATTGCTCCTGCAATGACTCCCCCCCCTCCGGTTATGACTATGGTTTTCCCTTTCAGGCCGAATAATTGCTCTACGAAATCCATACTGTGCACTCCTTTCTGTGTTCACTATAAGCCACCAGTGCCTTATTTCCTTCCTGATTATGTTGCAGAATATAAGCCATAAACTTCCTATTAACTTAACTACTTTTTTAGAGAATAAATTGCAGCCAATGTTTTGTCAACGATGTTTCTTTTATTCTTACTGTAAGAAAGGACAAACTTAATAAAGTTATTCCTTGCCGCTTAAAACGTTAAGGAGAATAAGATACTTGGCATGCGCCCAGAGAAGGGGTTTAGCCACAGGGCCGCATTTCTCCACCCAGTACTGATAGCAGGAAGGTCGATTCAGGAATTGAGGGATCTGTTCAGGTAACTGACCGCCAGAGTCTGATTGCTTCTCCATCCACCGTTTCAATCTATTTGCTCTCTCGGTATTACCAACTTGAACATAGTACCAACCCAGCCAACCAGTAAGAAGGATCCATAACCCTCCACCGTAATAAGAATCCTCTGAGTACCTGTGTACTCCGTTACCGGAGACAAGCTTTTCTTCTATCAACAAAACGGTATTTTTTATCAAAGAATCCTCGGGCGGAAATACAGAATAAGGTACTGCCAGGCCCAGAAGAGAAGAATCAACTTCTGATGACTGCACATGCTTGACAAAATGGCCGTCAATTATGCTATTTGTATAAATAAATTCTTTTATCTGCTCAATACATCGTATTCTGTCGGTACTGTTTAAAAAGGCTTCCGATTCAAGACCTGCATAAATGGATGCAAGGGTATATGTATGGATTTTATGGGGAAACTCCTCCCAGAGATCGTAGCATGGAAGCCGCCATAGTGCCTGGAGATAGTCTCCCGCAAGTCTGGAAGCCTTGATAAAAGATGCTGAAGGCTCTGTTTCAGAAAGCAGCAGATGGTTCTTGAGTGCCCACAACCAGGTACCGAGCCCATCGAGCTGGAAGTTTTCCCACTGCTCTTTCCCCTCTTCTCCATCCACCGTGTACCTGGTATGAATGATCTCGTTTTCATTCAGGGGAAAATTGGATTCTACTTTCCGGATAGCTCTTTCGATGATTCCTTCCCGTGTTTCGATTACACGTGCCGCCCAGTTATGAAATCTCCGGGAGCTTTGGTGATTTCCCCATAGATCCATCGAATAAGCAATGAATGCTCCGTCCCTGAACCACGAATACCTGTACCTCTTGAAATTCGGGCATGCTATATAGGCCCCGCTTTCGGCCTGGTTCTGTAGAATGATTTTCATGCTGCTGTTGTAAAGCTTCTCTTCAATCGATCTCATTTATCTCCTGCTTTTTTTACCGTTATTTTTAAATATTCTCTCGAAAATCCGATAGTGCACCTTTCTAACAAAGACCGGAATCCTGTCTATAGGGACGTCTCTATCGATCCATTCCAAACCCTTTAACTCTTCTCCACTCCAGGGGTCGACCCATTCTTCGGGAGGAAGATAGACAGACCGGGAGAAGTGGTTTGGCTCAAGAACCGGAGCCACCAATATGCTTCTTCCGAAGAGATATTCATCTTCGATATCCCACGCTTCAGGCACACCGGGCCAATCCAGGAAGAGAGGTCTCATAAGAGGTTCACCGGTTTCTGCACAATATTGCGCCTCTCCCTCGATGTAGGGAAGCAGCTTCATCCTTAGATGAGCCAACTGGCGGTAAATACTTATTACTTCCGGCTTGCCTGTGCGCTCTGCAATGTTCCAGGGGGTTCTGTCCCTGGAGGGAAGACGGTGATAATTGTACTCTGAATGATACTGCATTATAGGGGTAAACACCGCCATGGCGGAAGCACGGAGAAAAAGTTCCGCTGTGGGTATTTCCCCACTGAAACCGGCGATATCCCAACCCATGAACGGTATTCCGGAAAGCCCGGCATTCAACAGAGCAAAAAGAATTGAACGAAGCGCCTCCCAACTGGAATCCTGATCCCCTGCCCAGTGTACAGGAAATTTCTGAGCACCAATATAACCTGCTCTGCTGAAAGTTATAGCATCTCCTTCTCGCCTCTGCCTTACAAACTCGTGGTATGCACCAATGTAAAGATTTGGATAGAGGTTGATTAGTTCATCCCCGCTGTACCCCTGTGTGCAGATCAACGACTTTCCCCAGAGGTGTTCACCCCCGTCGGTTTTAAAACCATCTATCTTCATCTCATCCAGGAGATATGCTCTTTTCGACAGCCACCAGCGCACCGCTTCCCTGTTTGATGGATCCAGTACCAGCCCCTGATGAAACCACGGAGCGCGCACCCGGTAAGGAGAACCTTCTTTCTCCTGTATACAGAATCCCTTCTCGATCATATAGGATTCGTCCCTGTCGTGCTGTTTATGAGGAGAAGAGAGTTTTTTCATCACCGGTATCTGCCACAGGAGCACCCGTATTCCCATAGTGTGTAATTTTTCTATCATGCCCTTGGGATCAGGCCATAGACCATCCCTGGGAAAGGTGAAATCCTTATATCTGAAAGACTGTTCCGGCTTTTTCGGAATGTACCTTGCATCGTTCCATATGTAGAATGTCTTCTCATCACTCCATGCTTCTATCACCAGTACACTTACCGGTATATTGAATTTTATCGACTTTTCCACTTCTTCAAGTACTCTTTTCTGAGAGTTCCATTCGTTACTACTCATCCAGGGACCGAAAACCCAGGAGGGGGGAAGAACAGGCTTTCCTACGAAATTTGTAATATTTCGTAATATCTCCAGAGGTTTTCCGGTAAAGACAATGCTTTCGACTTCTCTCATACTACCAATGGAAGTTCGAAAATACCAGGAACCATCGGTTTGGGAATCAAGATCGTACCGGGTATACCCTGCAGAATTGATGTAATGCCCATATCCCCTTGAAGATATAAAAAACGGAACGGGGATGTATGTATTTTTCTCCTGATTTTTATACTGTTCGAAAACCCGGATATCCAGAGTATTCCCTCTTTGATTCAGACCGTTGTACCGTTCTCCAAACCCGTAAAACTTCTCCCCCTGAGGACACTTGAAGGTTTGTTTTACCTCTGCCGGATCCCCCTCTCCACTTACAAGCCACTGTACCGGCTCGGATTGTTCAAGGATTTCTCTTCCACTTGTGTCCTGGATGATTATTCTTAGAGGATTGCGTATAATCACTACTTTCAATTTATTATTGGTAATGATTATATATCTCTCATTTTCCTCGATCAGATAGGAGTTAAGCCTATCCGAACCGCGGTAGAAAATCTTTTTACCTGATTCAGGGCGGTGGAAGTTGCAGTTTTTCCCGCCGAGAAAACGAACCCTGATGCACGAGGTCCCCACGAATGAAAGCAGTACCTGGTAAGGGATCACTGGGGTTGTAGTTCTGCAGTTAAGCTCCAGAATCCCTGCAACATTACGGTGATGGAGCAGCTCTCCACCCATTGTCCAACCAGACACAGAAAAGGAATACTCTTTTGAAATAACCTCTTTCTCCCCACAAAGCGCATGTACTTTGTAGGTAATTTTCCTGCCTCTTTTAAAAGCAGGAAGAGGAACAAACCAATAACTGAAACCATTTTTATTCTCTCTCCATTTCCCCTGACTGCTTTTCCCTGAAGTTCCAGCATCTGATCGCCAGGTAGCCCATACCTTAATTCCCGGATTTACATCTCTCACTGCAACTCCCAGAAGCACCTCCTGGCCTTCTTCGGGATATCGGGGAAACCTCTCGGTCGGCTCCTGGTAGTAAGGATTTTCCAATCCGAGTGGTTGATGAACTATCTTTTCTGCCATAATGCGATTAACCTCTCAAGCAGTATGATTCAACGCCCGCCCTGGATTTCCCAGGGACAGGCAGAATCAAAGTATTAGCCGGAGTCGTACAATTAGTTGTTCCTTTCTTCCTATTTAAGCAATTTCTCCACCTTAGCATCCGCCTGAGCGAGGGCTTCCTTCGGTGAGAGTTTACCCAGGGAGACATGCTCGATTGCCTGGTTGATGATGTCCTGCATCTCGTTCTGGCGCTCTATTACAGGAGGTACTATGGCGTATTCCAGGGATTTGAATACAACGTCCCTGTTTTGGGGTGGGCTCTTCTCCAGATAACCTTTGAGATATTCCTTGTTTGTAAGCGCAGGAAGTTCCCAACCTGTTTCAATCCGGATTTTGGCCATTTCGGGACTGGATGTAAGGAACCTGGCCCATTTCCAGGCAGCATCCCTGTGTCTGGTAGCTGCGAAAATGGAAACAGCATTGGCGAAAAAGTGGGTTGCTTTTCGCTTCATTCCGGGCTCTACCTGGATATCCCAGGAGAACGGAAGGGCCTTGAAAACATCGAACATCCATATACCTGATACATACATGGCTAGCTTGCCGGACTTAAAGAGCTCCTCATCCGGCACTCCACCCCTCTCCGCTTCGCTGGGCATCACCCCGTGTTCCTTTACCAGGCTGACCATCATCTCCAGAGCCTCTACATTCTCAGGTGCATCGATTGTCACTTCGGTTTTTTCTTCATTAAAGAGGGAGCCTCCGTTCTGCGCCACTTTCTTATAGAACTCCCAGAACTGAATACCTGAGTTCAGACCCCATATTCCCTTCTCTCTGTTTGTTATTTTTTTGGCCGCAACAATCGCCTCCTCCCAGGTCCAATCTTCTTTCGGATAACCGACTCCTGCCTGGTCGAAGAGATCCTTGTTATAGAAAAGCACTACCGTGGAGAAAGATTCAGGCAAGCCGAGTTGCATACCCTTGTAGTTGAAAGCATTGTAGGCGCGTGGATAAAAGATATCACTTGTAAACGTACTGTCCGAGTCCGCGAGACTGCTCATGTCCAGCAGAACTCCTTTTGAAGCATAGTTAACAAAGTTTTCGTAGTTAAGCTCGAATACATCAGGAGCAAGCCCTCCTGCAATCAGAGTTTGAAGTTTGGTGAAATATTCACTAAACGGGGCTGTCTCCAGCTTAACATCTATCCCCCTGTTCTGCTCCTCGAAAATATCCACCAGCTTTTTCATGTCCTCCTGATGTCCTGCCACAGGGGCTGCTGAAAAGTTGAAAAAAACTATCTCGGCAGCCTTCGCCTCCCCTTCTTTCCCTTTTTCTCGCTGCCCTGCTGCACCCAGATAAAACGGGAATAGTAATAGGGGAAGTACTAATAGTAGAACCATTTTCCTCGTCTTCATTTTCCTCTCCTTATAAAATTTTATATCCATCCGACAGATGGATTTATTGCTTTAATCCGCTTTGGGCTATTCCTTTTACGAAATATTTCTGTGCGAGAAGAAATACTATTATCATTGGAACAACTGTGATTACCGCTCCAGCCATAACCAGGTTCCATTCGGTGAGGTACCGTCCGTGAAGAGTGGCAAGTCCTACGGGAAGTGTCATACGGCCGGTATCACGTATAACCATTAATGGCCATAAAAAGGAGTTCCATGCCTCCATGTAGGCTAGCACTGCCAGGGTTGCAAGGGCCGGTTTGGCCAGGGGGAGAATAATCCGCCAGTACACCATAAAATGATTTGCTCCATCCAGAAAAGCGGACTCTTCCAGATCCCGGGGCAAGGGTAAAAGGAACTGTCTTAGAAGAAAAGTACCAAAGGCATTGAATATGCCTGGAAAAATGAGTGCCTGGTAAGTGTTGGTCCAACGAAGATAACGCATCAGTATAAAAAGCGGAGTGATGATGACCTGAAAGGGGATCATCAGGGTTGCAAGGTAAAGAAGGAAAATTGCACTTTTTCCCCGGAACTTCATTCGTGCAAATGCGTAGGCTGCCATGGAGCTCACGAAAACCTGGCCGGTGGTCATTGTAACAGCAACAAACAGACTGTTGAAAACTATTCTTGTCATGGGAAAAATCTCTGTAAGTCTTAAGTAGTTGGTTATAGTAATTTTTTCTGGAATCAACCGGGGAGGAATGCTCAAAACATACTGGTTAAGCTTAAGTGAGGTCGAAATCATCCAGAGAAATGGGATTATCATAAAGAATGAGAATAGTATCAAAACCATGTAGAAAAGTGTTTTTGTAGCTGCTTTCGGGTTTGAAAGTTTTTCTCTTTCAATCATAGTGAACCCATTTTCTCTGAATGATCATCTGCAATCCTGTAACGGAAAAAACCAGAAGAAACAAAACCCACGACAGGGCTGATGCATATCCCATCCTGTTGTAGGCGGTTGCATTCTTGTAGATTTGCTCTACCAGCACGGCGGTTGCTCCAGCCGGACCTCCTTGAGTCATGATCCACACCTGGTCGAAAACCTGAAATGAATGGATAAGTGAAATGGTAAGAGCGAAAAAAGTAGTTGGTGAAAGGAGAGGCACGGTAACGGCAAAAAACTTCCTGACACTTCCGGCTCCATCAATGGAAGCTGCATCGTAATAGATCTCGGGAATTCCCTGCAATCCGGCAAGAAAAAGTGTCATTATAAATCCGAGATCTTTCCACACACTGGTTATGATAATTGCAGGCATTGCCCACAGGGGATCGAAAATCCATGAGGGGCCATAAATCCCAATGAGACCCAGAATATAATTAAGCAGTCCGAACCTGGGATTAAAGATCCACTTCCACAGTAGTGCCACTGCAGCCCAGGAAGAAACCACAGGGATAAAATAAGCAGTACGAAAAATCACAACTCCTTTAAGGCGTTGGTTCATGACCAGAGCCAGAGCCAGCCCTACTACGATAACCATCGGTACATACCCTGCTATGTAATAGAGAGTATGAGCGAGAGACGACCAGAAAACCTCATCTGCAATCAAGTTATTGAAGTTTTGCATGAACACAAATTGCGGGGGAGTCAGCAGATCCCACCGGAAAAGGGTCAATACCATCGAGCATAATATAGGTAGAAGCTTGAACAAGCCTAACCCGATAAGGCTGGGTAGAAGGAAAACAGCTATCCATAGATGCTTTCTGATACCTTTCTCACCTACGATCATTTTTCAACCCTGTTTAGTTCGCCCTGTATATTTTACCGTACTCGAAGATAATAACTTAGTTCGACTTTCGCACAAAGTATCTAGTAACTTCATTTTTTCCTCTACGACTCCTTACTCTATCGACCTGCTTTTTAAAACGGGATTTTAAAGATTTCTCTTATTACCAGTGTGGCTGCACCCCGCACCCACAGATTGTCTTCATAGTAAAGAGGAAGAATTTTTACCTTGGTGTCCAGACCATAGATGCTTGTAGTATGGATAACCGATTCCATTTCCGGAAATATAAACTCTCCTGCAGCGGTTCCCTCTCCACCTATGATTATAGTATCTGGGTCGAAAAGGTTTATCAGATTTGAAAGCCCATATCCAAGGTAATACCCTGCTCTTTTGAAAGCCTCGAGACACAAAGTATCCCCCTTACGTGCTGCATTCAGTACCTTGCTTATGGTAATTGCCTTTTCTCCTTTTAGAATGCTTTCCTTCCCCTCTGTAATACTCTGTTCCACATACCTGCAGATGGCCGGATCGGATGCAAAGCCTTCGATGCATCCACGGTGACCACAGGAACATAGGGGCGCATCTTCATCACTCGAGATTTTCATGTGTCCGAACTCGCCTGCACCGTGATGTGACCCCCTGTAAAGTTTCCCGTCGATTATGATGCCTATACCAATCCCTTTACCGATTGTGACACAGATAAAGTTCTCAATCTCCTTTCCAAAACCAAACCATTTTTCTCCCAGGGCGAAGGTATTTACATCATTTTCCAGGTAAACCGGAATCTGGAATCGCGCTTCCAGTATTCGTTTTATAGGGATATTATCCCAATGCAGAATCGAAGATTGAAGAGAAACTCCCTCCTCTGAATCTATAAGCCCACTCATACCGATCCCTATTCCCAGCACTTTTCTCCTCTCCACCCCATTCTGCTGAAAATCGAGGAGGTTTGAGATTACATCTTCCAGAGAAGCGAAATATTCTTTCTGATCCACTGGAAACGGAACTGGTTTTTCGATTATTTTTACAGCATTTCCGTTAAGGTCCACCAGTGCTGCAATTATACGATCCGCCATAAACTTGATTCCGACCGTTCTGCCTGCTTCGTAATTTATCTGGAGTAAAACAGGTTTTCTCCCCCCAGAAGAGTGATCTTTACCCTTTTCGATTATCAGGCCAGAGCGTAGAAGTTTCTCTACCATGAGCGAACATGTAGATTTGCTTAATCCCGTTAATTTTGAGATTCCGGCTCTTGATACAGCTCCTTCTGTACGGATTGTATCCAGGACGATCCCAAGGTTGAGATTCTTTATCAAATCGTTGTCCCCAATGGTTAGTCTTTTACCCATTACGGTTTTTATTCCTTTTCCGCTTTCTGGCCTCTATTCAACATACCAGGGAATAGTACCAGTTCCTGTTAATCTATCAGAATTTTTTTAGTTTGAACGACGATCAAACTAATATTATATGATAATCCAAGATCTGTCAAGTACAATTTCAGATTTTGAGTGGAATGTTTTAAATATTCTAAGCCCAGGGGGGAAACATTTGCAGGCAGGAATACTCGAAAGTTTCTTACATTGATATTTCGCAAACTTTCCCTTATTATAACGAAAAAAAGTGATAATGCAATGCTGTCGAAAGAAGCGAAAGAGAAAACCTGGACCTACAGCGATTATGCAGCCCTTAATAAACGATGAGCGGTACGAAGTGCTCGATGGAGAACTCGTAGTTACTCCTGCACCCGATTCCATACATCAGAAGGCTTTAAGATATATGGTGTTTCTGTTGTGGCGGTTTGTAAAGGAGAAAAACCTGGGTGATGTTTTACGTGCACCTCTAGACGTGGTGCTTGCAAATGATGTGGTCGTTCAGCCCGATATTGTGTTTATAATAGATAATCCTGTGTTACAGGAGAGGGGTGTTTTCGGCACTCCGGGTCTGATAATAGAAATTGTATCTCCTTCATATTCATTCAGGGACAAATTCCGGAAAAGGGATTGCCACCTCGAAAATATTTCCCTCTTTTATGTTCCACCTGCAAGAGATTTGTTAAACCAAGCGGATAATGGCAGCCTTTAAACTCCGGATCAAAAAACAAGCCTCAGGAGCCACCTCAACCCCAAAGCTTTTCGAGATGTTTTTATTACCTCTCTTACAATCCTCCTGGCCCCTTTTGACTTAAACTGAAAGTAATCTGCAACACCCTCTTCAGATCTTTTGTATTCCAATCCCCTTAAAATCACTACCGGAATCCCCTCGGAAGTTTGTCCCATCAATAGGGCTGAAGCACCTGCAATCTCATCCACTATGCTGTCCAGACCTCCATACTTGGGTTTCCCATAGAGATCGGCCTCTCCCAGTTTACGGGAATTGACCTGTATCCCTGAGCTGCCGCGAGCGCAGTCCAGAGTCCCGGTAGGAGAGATCCACTCCGTATCGGTTATAATCACCGCAATTCTGTGTCCGGTTCGATCTTCTATCTCTTTTCTTATCCTTCGGGCCAATTCGTCCGGTTTGGAAGGAGGTACGCTGGCAATTCCTGCCGGATGATTTGAGGAGTCGAGACCTGCATTTGCACTAAAAAGGCCATCCCTTAGAGTTATAAGCTCACAGGATGTATTCTTAAGTGCAGCAAGGGCTTTCTCCGGGTCTCTGGCTGCTTTATCCAATGATTCAGCCCTTGAGGCCAGTTTATATACAGGAATTGCAAAAAGAACCTCTTCGCTGTTATCGAGTATCGCCTGGATAAACCTTGGCTTAGCTCCTGTAACTTCAGCTATTCTCCTAGCCTGTTTCGACGGGATAAGTTTTTCTATTTCGATGGTATATCCCAGGGCCTTGGAGAGGATTTTAGAGGTAATTACCAGTACATCATCATCACTTATCCCTCCAGCCTGATTACCGGATGCATCAAGAATCAATTTAACCGGATCGTCGCCGGTATTAACCTCGGGAAGTTTCAACCCCAGAAGTTCGATCTTTTTCATATCTCTTCAATGTTCTTCGTTGTTAGGCCACATGATTTTTCTAACCTGCCTGCCCACAGTTTCAAGCGGATGCCTGGCCAGCTCATCGATTTCTTCCTGTAACTTCGAGAAGCCATGCTTTCTGTACTCTCCCATCCATTCCTTCGCAAACTTACCACTGGTTATATCTTTCAAGCATGTTTTCATATTTTCTTTAACATGCTGATCCATTACTCGTTTACCGGCTACAAGCGCACCCTTTCGTGCTGTGGAGGATACACGGTTGAGCATTCCCACATTGCCGTACTTGTAGCAAAGAGGAGCGATCAAACCGTGTAGCTCGTGATGCACCTCCCAGTAGGCCATAAGCGGATTGTAACCGGCTTCCACAAGTATATCGAAAGCGTGCTTAACCATTTCTATCACACCACCACAGAGATCCACCTGCTCTCCGAAAAGATCCGTCTCTACCTCTTCTTTAAAAGTCGTTCTAAAAATTCCCGGTTTGGTCGCCCCTATTGCCTTAGCCATTGCTTCAAGGGTCTGCCATGCTTCACCGCTTCTGTCCTGCTCCACGGCGATCAGAGCAGGTACACCAAAACCTCTCTCGTATTCCGCACGAACAATAAACCCCGGCCCCTTTGGTGCCAGCATCCCCACATCGATATCGTCTCTAGGTACTATCTCCTTGAAGTGAATATTAAAACCGTGAGAGAAGACGAGCATCTGTCCATTTCTCAAGTTAGGCTCAATGCTTTCTTTATACACTTCCGGCTGAACGGTATCTGCTATAAGCATAAGGATGATATCTGCTCTCTTCACTGCTTCCTCAATGGTAAACAGAGTTTTACCTGCCTGCCAACCGTCCTCCTCCGCCCTCTTCCACGAGGCACCATCTTTTCTTACTCCCACAATTGTATCAACGCCGGAGTCCCGGTAACACAGACTCTGTCCTCTCCCTTGAGAGGCATAACCGATTACAGCCAGCCTTTTATCTTCCAGAGTAGAATATACATCCTCATCCTGCAGTAATTCTGCTACAACCTTTCCGTCTGCATCTCTAATCTGTTTTGACATATTCAAAGCCCTCCTCTTAAAAATTTAATCTATACTCACCGAGCGGTTAATATAATTGTTTTTGTTGTCCCGCACTGTCATGTGGAATCCTTAACTATTTAATGCTTCTTATTTAAATAATTCTTCTATGATCTGTTCCGAAAGTACTTCCTGAGTTCTCCCTTTTGCAAATACCCTGCCCTCTTTTAACATTATTGCTTTATCTATCTCTGGAATTATCTCCTCGAAATGGTGTGTAACATATATGACCGTTGTCTCTTTTTCTCTGCATATACGCGAAATGGAAGCCAGGAGATTCCTGCGTGCTTTTACATCCAGGCCAGTACAGGGTTCATCCAGCACCATCAAGGCAGGATCGGCCATCAATGCCCTTGCTATCAGTACCTTCTGCCTCTCCCCCTGAGAGATTATGCGAAAGGAACGATCCTCCACGTAGGAGCAATCCATAAACTGGAGAAGCGATTTCGCCTTCTCCCTGTCTTCCTCGTCTATTTTTTCGTATATTCCGAAGCTTGCATACTTTCCCGATAGAACTACCCTGAGTGCCGTCTCCCTCTGGGGAACTCTCTCCGTTAGAAATGTGGTAACCCATCCTATATGCTTTCTTAGCTCCCTCAAATCTGTTTTACCGAACTGCTTTCCGAGAACGGAGACTTCTCCCCTGGAGGGCCAGAGATTACCCGAGACAATATTTAAGAGTGTCGTTTTACCTGAACCGTTCGGTCCGAGCAGTGCCCAGTGGTCTCCATCGGTAATCTCCCATGAGACATCTTTAAGGATTACCTCATCTCCCCTGTATAGGGTTAAATTTTTCAATGAAAGAACCTGTTTCTCCATTTTAAGCTTTCCTGCTTATGATACTTATAAGAAATCGCCCGCTTTCTAAATAATACCTGGAAAAGGTTAATGATAAAAGTTTATCTACAACCGGTCAAGCCGGCTCTTTCCCCTTATGGACACCGGAACAATGAAAATTCCGCAAACGCGGGATATATTAAATTTTAGGATGGGATAAGGTAAAGGGGGCGTTAATGCCTGAAAAGATTCTTTTAGTTGAAGATGAGGCAATTGTTGCAATCGCTGTGGAACTCCTTGCAGAAGAAGGTCTTCAGTTCCATTTAAAAAGCTCGATTACGGAAGTAGAACAGAGAAGTAAGCAGATAGTGCTCCGTTATCGTCAGAATGAAGAGGAAAGCGAGATAGCAGGCACACATCTCCTGGTTGCCACCGGACGCATTCCGGCGAGTGGAGAACTTGAGCTGGATTCCGCGGGAATCGAGATCGATGAGCGGGGCTATATTCTGGTTGATGATTACTGCAGGACAAGCCAAGGCCATATTTACACACTCGGCGATGTAAACGGGAGAGGAGCCTTTACCCATACATCTGTTCATGACGGTCAGGTGTTTCTCGATCATTTTCTTCGCAGAGGAGGGAGGCGAATTTCCGACCGTAAGATGACCTATGCAATGCATATCGATCCTCCCCTTGCCAGGGTGGGGATTAATGAGTTGGAAGCGGCTAAAACCGGAATAGACTGTCTTGTCGGCTCCATGCCGATGAGCTCGGTGAGCAGGGCCAGGGAGAAAGCCGAGACCGGTGGGACCATTAAAGTGGTTGTTGAAAAAGAGAGCAAAAAGATTCTCGGCGCTACTGTTTTTGGTGTGGGGGGCGATGAGATCATCGGAATGATCGCTCTGGCAATGCAAGCAGAACTACCCTACACAGCTTTGCAACATACGGTTATTCCCCATCCGACAGTCTCCGAATTGGTTCCCTGGATCTTCAACAATCTAAAGCCTTTGCCGTTGAACCAGGCGTGGTATTCAGGATGTCGGCTTTTCTGCAACAGGCAGTTGAAAGGAAAACCTGCTGCCCTGTCCGAGTGTACTTTCAACGGAAAGCTTACTCCCGTGAGCCCGAATAAAGTCGTTGAAAGGTTTAATTAGCCGTCTCGAATATAGTTTTCTGCTTATATAAAGTAATGCTAATGGTCTGAAAAAGCAATCAACATATCGCAAACCAATATCGAAACGTAAAGTTCGAAAAGCAATCTGCTATTGGCTATTGAAGATGCTTGATAAAGAGTTGTTTTTTATTTAATACTAACGTAACGTAACTATTATGGAAAAAATAACTATAGGAGAATTGGCCAGGAAGAGTGGTCTGACCTTGAGGACGATCCGATATTACGAAGAAATCGGACTTATTTCATCCTGCATCGGGAAGAAGGGAAATGCTAGAGTATATCCTGCCGTAATGGCTAAAATCTTAAAGAAGGTTATCATTTTAAAGGAAGCCGGATGCAGTCTCGATGAAATACGTTCGATTTTCAGTGTACTTGAATCCGATCACACAAAAAACAAAGAGCTCACATTGTTTCTAAGACATACACTTATAACCGCACTGGAGAAAATAAAAGAGAAGAAGGAAGCTCTGGCAAATATAGAAAGAAATCTTGCAAATGTGGTTAATGAAACATCTATATGTGACACCTGTCAAACACCAAATCGCGAAAGGGACTGTAAAGGATGTGAAAATCTATCTAAGTTGCGCGATTTTGGACTGGAAAATAATTAAGAGATAAGCGGGAGGGTCTATGATAGTGGGCAATAAAAAGGGCTATATTATTTTGTAAAAAACTTGACGTAACGTAACGTTAATATTATAATATTATTCTATTTTACCTAAAAAACTTTAGAAAAGGAGTTTGTAATGAGTAAAGTATTAATTGTGTATCATACGTTCACAGGAAAGACAAAAAAGATGGCCGAAACTCTTGCCGAAGGAGTGCAAAGCGTACAGGTTACGGAGGTAAAAATTGTGAAAGCTGCTGAAGCACAACCTGACGATTTCGCCGGCGCGGATGCTGTCGCTTTCGGAGCACCGAATACATTCGGTGGTATGGCCGGAGCTCTGCGTGATTTTTTCGACCGGGCATGGCCTGTACACGAAAAGACTGCCGGAAAACCTGCGGTGGCTTTTACCAGTGAAAACCCCGGCGAGACTGGGGCGCTTCAAGAGATAAAGAAGTTTTTTCCTTTCTACGGACTTAAAAGCGTTGGAGAGGGCATCTCTACGCATGGTGATCTCGGAGAAAATGAACTTAAACAATGCAGGGAGCTCGGTCGATTACTGGGGCAGGCATCAAAGAAGCGGTAACCATGACCACTAAAGCAATCGCAATCGACGAAAAGGCACCGTTGTTTGTCGCAAAGGATCACCAGGGGAAAACCATTGTCCTCTCGGAATTATTGGAGAAAGGCCCGGTAATTCTGGTATTTTATCGGGGGCAATGGTGCCCCATATGCAACAGGCATTTAAAGGTAGCTCTCTATAATACTATGCTGGTGGCAAATCTTCCGAAAGCGCACGGCGACGAAACTGTTATTCTTCCCGTCCCTGCAACGTACCTGATCAGAAAGGACGGTCTTATTAAATATGTTCATTTTGATCCGGATTACAGAAAACGTTCCGATCCCGGAGAGGTGCTTGCAGCTCTTTCAGGGTTATAGTATTCTCTGCCTCTTCCCTGCTGTCTCTGCAGGAATTGCACGCATTTTATTTTGGTTTGTTACAACAGTAATCCCAATTCTTGACTTTAAGGATCAAAAAGTGATATCCTAATTGTAAAAAAGTGTTTATTCCCGAAATCAAAGGAAAGGGGTTCTTTGAATATAATCCTTGAATCCATGAAAGAAGTGAGTAAAGAAAAGATCTTCTCTGCAAGTACCGACTCCAAATCTTGCTTATCTGCCATACAGGAGAAAAGATAGAGAAATGCTGTACTCTCAAAAAAGTATAATTGAGGGAAGCTTATCCGACCAGGATTTAAAAGAGGGTCTTTACGAAGCACTTTCAAGGATTGGACCCCGCAGGAAAGTTCTCGCAATCCCACCCGATATGTCCCGTTTTCACTCAAAGGCAGGTCTGCTTACACAATACGCCTGGAATTATTTTGGAGGAGCACTTACCGATATATTACCCGCAATCGGCACCCATGCCCCCATGAGCAGTGAAGAGATCAGCAGGATGTACGGAGATATACCTCAAAGTCTATTTCGAATACACAACTGGCGCAAAGATGTTGTGACTCTAGGAATCATACCTGCAGAAGTTATAAACCGACTTTCAGAGAACAAGCTCAGCTTCGATTGGCCGGCACAGGTAAACCGGTTGCTCCTACACGGCGGTTTCGATCTTATTCTCTCTATCGGACAAGTTGTTCCCCACGAGGTAATCGGCATGGCCAACTACAACAAAAACATCTTTATTGGTACGGGTGGATGCGACAGCATAAACAAGAGCCACTATCTGGGAGCTGTATACGGGCTTGAGAGGATGATGGGAAGAGCGGATACCCCTGTGAGGGAGCTGCTTAATCTGGCCGAGGAAAGATTTGCAGCCGATCTTCCTATCCTTTACGTTCACACGGTTATAGGCAGCTCGGAGAAAGGGGAACCCCTAACAAAGGGACTTTTCATAGGTGATGATACAGAATGTTTCTACAGAGCGGCAGAGCTCTCTCAAAATGTAAACATTACCTTTCTTGACAAAGCTCCATCCAAAATAATCGCATATCTCGATCCCTCCGAGTTTAAAGCACATGGATAGGGAATAAGGCTATACACCGCAGTCGAATGGCCATTGCAGAAGGCGGTGAACTTGTCATAATTGCCCCCGGAGTAAAAGAGTTCGGAGAAGATGAGGGAAACGACCGTCTGATACGTAAGTACGGATATGTAGGCACAGATAGGGTGCTCGAACTCGTAGAGAAAAACGAGGATCTTC
>QNBH01000024.1 GCA_003645645.1 Spirochaetota bacterium
AGATTTGGAGGACGATGATTTTGATCTGGAGGAAAAATTAACAAGGTTATATTCAGATGCGCAAGGGGCGATCTCGCAAATTCGATACTGGAAGAGGGCAGTTCCCTTTTGCCAGATTGCAAAATATATCACAGGAAAAATAAATTATCATCCTGAAGACCGGGCAGGTGGTGAAGATTGGTTTGCTCTATACATCCAGTTCTGGAAGATAAGATTGGAGAGAAGATTCAGAACTTTTTCTGCAGACAGGAAGAAAAGGGAGTTAATAAATGAAATTCTCTCATTTATTAAATTAGGCAAGCTTCCTTCAATGGAATACTATTGCACCGGAAGCAGAAATGATAGTGATATCCAGCCAAGGCACGAGATGTCTCTTGGATTCCTTCTGGGTTTCCTTGAACAGGTTTTTCTTCCGGGAATGAATAAAACCTTAAAGCTTTTACTCATTGACGGAGATTTTTATAAAGATATAAACAGGGAAGAGTTTACGGATGCCTATAACAACATTTATAATATTTCGGATCAGATAAAGAGGATCGAGTTTAATATCTCTCCAGCAGGAGAGGCGGGAAAGGCTATAGAAAATGTGAGAAAGGAGTTAATAACTCCGTCGCTTAAGAGAAGAAAAATACAGGGCATTGTAAGGGGAGTGGATAGCGAGGCAAAAAAAGTAATAATTAATGCAATCGAAAATCTTAAAATACTTGAGAATGTACTACACGGAATCCTCTATGGAGAAGTGGGAGGGAGATACGATACCATATCGAATCTCGGCTACATCGGCGGCAGGGAGAATAAAAGAGTAATCGAGGATTTTAAAAGAGTACTGTCAAAGACAATACAGACCGGGGAATATCTTCGTTCAATTTACGATCTGGAAATAAGCTATGATCAAATACAGCTCGATTAGTTTTACTACGAATAGTCTCGCTGCAATTATCCCCGTCGGTAACGGCCTTGCGGGAAGCCCGAAAGCCTGGGTTTCTCTGCGAAGAGCAGGAGATATGGCCGTTATTGAAAATGGCGAAAATCCGAGGAGAAAAGCTTTGTTCAGTCATCTTGGTCTGGAAAGATATTCTGTTTTGACTTTAAAACAAGTTCACTCAAAAAAGGTGTATTCAATAAATGAAGAAACTAAGATTCCAAAGGAGGGTGATGGGCTTATAACTTCTATTAGCAATATTTTGCTTGGCGTAACGGTGGCGGATTGCTTACCCATATACTTGTACGCAGAAAGGAGTAAGGTAATCGGTATCCTTCATTCGGGTTGGAAGGGGACCGGTATTACAGGGGAAGCGGTTAAGTTAATGAAGGAGAGATATCGGTGTTCACCGGAGGAGATATTCATAACTATTGGACCCGGCATTGGGGTTTGCTGTTACAGTGTTCCTGAAGAAAGGGCTGAAAGCTTCGCCCGAAATTGGGGTGAAGAGACGGTTAAATATAAGGGTGGAGTTTATTATCTGGATATGGTTAAGGCGAATTTAAAAATTCTCTCACAAAACGATATAAATAATATTACGGTGATTAGAGATTGTACATGCTGTAATGAATACCTCGGTTCTTTTAGGAGGGAGGGTCATAAGAGTTTTACCAGAATGCTTGCGATCGTAGGGTTTATAAGCCGGAGGGGCGATTGACAATATAGTAATAAAGGATAAAATCGAGACTACTTTCAGGGGGATCGATAGGGTAAAATGATAGAGACAAAATTCAGATGGAAAAAACTCATAAGGGATGTTTTGAATAAAATTGCAGGGTTAAAGGGCATCATCGGAGATAGTTTCTCGGAGAACGATGTGATAATACAGACCCCTCCTCGTCCGGAATTGGGAGATCTCGCCTTCCCCATGTTTCCTTATGCAAAAAAATTACGGGCATCGCCTCTGGAGATAGCGGAACTGGTGTCAATAGAACTGAATAAGAACAAAGACTCTCTTCTGTCGGCAGAGGTAGTAAATGAAGGTCCATATATCAATATAAAACTTCCCAAATCCAATTTTTCTAAGTATACGCTGCACAAAATACTAAATGAGAAGACTAAATTTGGAACGAGCCAAACTCTAGCGGGACAAAAAATAATGCTCGAGTTCTCATGCCCGAATACAAACAAGCCCCTTCATCTCGGACATCTGAGAAACGATGCAATTGGGGAGAGTGTCTCTAACATTCTTAAAGCAAATGGTGCAGAAGTGAGAAAGGTAAATCTTATAAACGACAGGGGCATACACATCTGCAAGTCCATGCTGGCCTATCAGAAATTCGGCAAAGGTTCCGATCCGGAATCGGAAGGTGTTAAAGGAGATCATTTTGTAGGTAAGTTTTACGTGATGTTCGACAAGTGGGCCAGGGAAAATATTGATGCAGAAAATAGAGCCAGAGAATTGCTCTTGAGATGGGAGAGAGGAGATCCGGAGATTACAGAATTGTGGAGAAGGATGAACAACTGGGCTGTATCCGGCATTAATGAGACCTATCGGAGAACGGGTGTCTCTTTCGATAAGGTTTATTACGAAAGCGAGACCTATGGAAGGGGGAAGGAGGAGGTTCTTAAAGGTCTGGAGCGGAAAATATTCTACAGAGATGAAGAAAGCACAATCTGGGTTGATCTGAAAGAGATCGATCTGGACAAAAAGGTCCTGTTACGCAAAGATGGAACCTCCCTCTATCTCACACAGGATGTGGGCACTGCGGTAATAAGGCATGAGGACTGGCCTTTCGACCGTTTAATCTATGTTGTCGCCTCGGAACAGAAATACCACTTTATTGTGCTTTTCTACGTGTTAAAGAAATTGGGCTTTGAATGGGCGGAGAATCTGTACCATCTCTCCTACGGAATGGTAAACCTCCCGGAAGGTAAGATGAAATCGAGGGAGGGTACGGTAGTGGATGCAGATAACCTGCTGGATCAACTAATCGCTATTGCCACAGAAGAGATAAAGTCCAGGGGGAGAGAGAAAGAGGTTAAAAATCTGAAACAAACTTCTGAGAAAATAGCCATGGGAGCGTTAAATTACTACCTGCTGCAGGTCTCTCCATCCAAGGATATGATTTTTATTCCCGAAGAGTCGATATCATTTACTGGTAATACCGGTCCCTATTTACAGTACATGGGAGCCAGAATATCGAGTATGCTAAGGAAGTTCGAAGATAGGAAAGATAAGTTCAAGGATGGTGCGTTTAAACCCGAGCTTCTAACGGTGAAAGAGGAATGGGAAATCGTAAAACTTCTGGCCATGTATCCTGAAGAAACCGAAAAAGCAGCAGAAGAACTTAACCCCTCTATCATAACCAATTACCTCTATAACCTCTCCAGAGTTTTCAGCAGGTATTATCATGATAATCCGGTTCTGCACAATAAGGATCCAAATCTCGTTGTGACTAGAATAACCCTCGTCAAAGCAGTGCTTCAGGTGTTAAAAAATGCCTTTATACTGGTGGGGATACCCTTTCTCGAAAATATGTAGCTGATCACATATCGCAATCTTCGATCGCAACTTAAAAGGCCGAAAAGCGATGTGCTATGGGTTTCGGTAGATCTTGTTTTTTCGCGTTTAAAAATTTTTGATAAAAAACAAAATCTCGACTGTGCATAGCACAAGCGTATTGAAAAACCTGTAAAAATATAATAATATCGCTTGCTTATTTGTATATTTATTCGTTTTCTGGAATTGATAGGACAATTAAAGGAAAAAGGGGAGTAGTGCATGTCCATTCGGCAGATAAAAAAGGGTCTCTACGATCCCGGTTATGAGCACGATGCCTGCGGTGTAGGTTTCATCGTAAGTATAGATGGGGAGAGCTCTCACAGCATAATCGAGGATGGTGTGCAGATCCTCTGCAACCTTGAACACCGTGGAGCTGTAGGTGGAGACATGAAGACGGGCGATGGGGCAGGCATGACCGTCCAGATTCCTCACAACTTTTTTAAAAAGGAAGTTTCCTTTACTCTTCCCGAGTCAGGGAATTATGGAGCAGGTATGCTATTTCTTCCACCTGAAAATGATAGATGCCTCGAGGCAAAGAAGCTCATAACAGAGTCTGTTACGGAAGAAGGTGGATGTATTCTGGGATGGAGAAAGTTACCCGTAAATCCCGACTGTCTCGGAAAAACCGCCCGAAAGAAATTACCCGCCATCTGGCAGGTGTTTCTTTCTTTCAAAGATAAAACCGGTCTTGAACTGGAGAGAAAGCTCTATATACTTCGAAAGTCCCTTGAAAAAAAAGCTGCAGAAGAAGGCCTGAGTATAGATGAGTTTTACATCCCATCCATGTCAGGGAGAACAATCATATACAAGGGGATGTTTGTAGCCCCACAGTTTGTCTCTTTTTATCCCGATCTTCTGGACAGAGAGTTTTCAAGTGCCTTTGCCCTTGTGCACCAGCGCTACAGTACCAACACCTTTCCCTCCTGGCCGCTTGCCCAACCCTTCAGATTTATTTCTCACAACGGGGAGTTTAATACCATTCGACGCAACATAAATAATATGAGAGCAAGAGAGGCAAACCTCTCCTCTCCGCTTTTCAAGAAGGATATTTACAAACTGCTTCCTATCGTAAATCCGGAATTAAGCGACTCGGGAATCTTCGACAATGTATGTGAACTGCTTACTCTGGGTGGAAGGTCCATAGAACATTCCGTTATGATGATGATCCCCGAAGCCTTCGGTACCAAATACCACATAAGTGAGGATAAGCGGGCTTTCTTCGAATATCATGCGGCAATTATGGAACCATGGGATGGTCCTGCGGCCGTGGTGTTTACCGATGGTTTAAAAATCGGAGCGATTCTTGATCGCAATGGATTAAGGCCGAGCAGATATATCATCACCAGAAGCGGACTCTTGATTCTTGCATCGGAAGTAGGAGTTATTGATATTCCTCCAGAAGATATTCATGAAAAGGGACGCCTTGCTCCGGGAAGAATGTTGATTGTAGATCTCTCCCTCAAGAGGGTTATAAAAGACAACGAGATAAAAGCAAAAGTCTCAAGAAGACGCCCCTATAGAAGATGGCTTGAAGAGAACCGTATCGAGCTTAAGGGACTTTTTCAGGTTCCGGGTCCGGTGGGGGTGGATCGCAGAGAAATGGCAATCAAACAGAGAGCCTTCGGTTATACACTGGAAGATCTTAAAATGATAATCACTCCTATGGTAAACGATTCCCAGGAGCCCATTGGTTCCATGGGAAACGATACTGCACTGGCCGTATTATCGGAACACCCCCGGCTGCTTTACGACTATTTTCGACAACTCTTTGCCCAGGTTACAAATCCTCCCATAGATCCATACAGGGAGAGTCTGGTAATGTCTCTGATGAGCTTTGTTGGAAGGGAGCGGAACCTTCTCGATGAGACTCCGGAACACTGCAGACAGCTAAAGCTTTCCCACCCTGTACTTACAAACGATGATATTCAGAGGCTTAAAAACTCATCAATCAATGAATACCGTGTTACAACCGTGTCCATGCTTTTTGATGTAACCGAGGGGGAGGGTGCTCTAGAAAAAGCTGTCAATAACATGTGCAGGGAGGTGGAGAGAAAAATAGATGAGGGCTACTCCCTGATAATTTTAAGTGATCGTCAGCTCAGCCGGGAAAAAGCAGCAATTCCAGCATTGCTTGCAATGGGAGCGGTTCACCATTATCTTGTGCGAAAGGGGAAGCGCCATTTAAGCGGAATATTTCTTGAAACGGGAGAAGTAAGGGAAGTCCATCACTTTGCTGTTCTGGTCGGTTACGGAGCAAGTGGTATAAACCCCTATCTTGTTTTTGAGACTATAGCCTTCCTGAAGGAGAGGGGATACATCTCTGAAGAGATAACCCTGGACGATGCCATAGAACACTATATAACCGCAGTAAAGAAGGGACTTCTCAAGGTGATGTCCAAAATGGGTATTTCCACCATTAGAAGTTACAGGGGTTCTCAGATTTATGAGGCAATCGGTTTAAGTGAGAACTTAATAGAGAAGTATTTTACGGGTACACCTTCTCTGGTAGGCGGAATCGATATAGATGTCATAGAGAAGGAAACTGTAAGACGGCACAAAAACGCCTTTACCGAAGAAGAGCCAGGAGATTATACCCTCCCCTCGGGAGGTAATTATAGATACAGACGTAATTCTTTGAAACATCTCTTTACCCCGGAAGCTGTAACCCTGCTCCAGAAGGCCGTAAGAGAGGGAGATTACAACATCTTTAAGCAGTATACACAGGAGGTAAATGATACCTCCAGGAATCTCTGCACATTAAGAGGGTTATTCACATTCAAAAAAGGCAATCCCATTCCCATTTCCGAAGTGGAATCCGAAGAGAGCATCGTAAAAAGATTCGTAACAGCAGCGATGTCTTTCGGTTCTCTAAGCAAAGAAGCCCATGAAACAATTGCAATAGCAATGAACCGGATAGGCTCAAAGAGTAACTCCGGTGAAGGGGGAGAGGACGAAGAGCGTTACAAACCTCTTAAAAGTGGTGATTCAATAAAGAGTAAGGTTAAACAGGTTGCATCCGGCAGGTTTGGTGTTTCCAGTAATTATATTGCAAACTCGGAGGAGCTTCAGATAAAGATAGCCCAGGGGGCCAAGCCCGGTGAAGGGGGTCAGTTACCCGGTCATAAGGTGGACAGTGTAATAGCGAAAGTGAGAAACTCCACGGCCGGGGTGGGTTTAATATCACCACCGCCGCACCACGATATATACTCTATTGAGGATCTGGCTCAATTGATTTTTGATCTTAAAAATGCCAATCCACGTGCAAGAATCTCGGTTAAACTTGTTTCCGAAATCGGCGTTGGAACTGTTGCAGCAGGAGTGGCAAAAGGCAAGGCTGATATGGTACTGATCAGTGGATGTGATGGTGGTACGGGATCATCACCTCTTTCCTCGATAAAGTATGCAGGTTCCTATTGGGAAGTAGGTTTGGCCGAGACCCAACAGGTGCTGGTTACAAACAATTTACGGAGCCGGATAAGGGTGCAGGTAGACGGACAGATTAAGACAGGAAGGGATGTAGTTGTAGGTGCACTTCTCGGAGCAGAGGAGTTTGGCTTTGGAACGACAACACTGGTTACTCTGGGTTGTATTCTCATGAGAAAATGCCATCTGAATTGCTGTCCCATAGGGATCGCCACTCAAAACCCTGAGTTACGGAAACGGTTCAGAGGAAAGCCGGAACATCTTATCAACTTCATGTTTTTTCTTGCCCGGGAGGTAAGAGAAATCATGGCCGAACTTGGATTCCGTTCCTTTGATGAAATGGTGGGGAGAGTGGATAAGCTCGATGTAAACAGAGCTGTAAAACACTTTAAGACGAGAGGGCTTGATTTTTCACGAGTACTTACAATGTCGCAGGTTCCTGAAGGCGGCTCACTTAGATGTGTGTCGGTTCAGAATCACGACTTCTCTTCTTCTCTTGATGAGAAACTCATTCATATAACGGCTCCTGCACTTGAAGAGAGGAAACAGGTAAGGGCAGAGTTTACCATAAGAAATAATAACAGGGCTGTAGGGGCTACTTTAAGTGGAGAGATTTCCAGGAAGTACGGATCGAGGGGATTAAAAGAAGACACCATCCTGGTAAAGTTTAACGGTACAGCGGGACAGAGTTTTGGTGGTTTCCTTGCACCCGGAATAACCTTCGTTCTGGAGGGAGATGCAAATGACTACTTTGGGAAGGGGCTTTCGGGTGGCAAATTGATACTCTATCCGCCTGAAGGCTCAACTTTTCTGCCTCAAAGAAATATCATCACCGGAAATGTAACTCTGTTTGGTGCCACCGGTGGAGAAGCCTATATAAGCGGGATGGCCGGAGAGAGATTCTGCGTGAGAAACAGTGGAGCTATTGCAGTAGTAGAAGGGGTGGGAGATCACGGATGTGAGTATATGACCGGTGGAAGAGTTATTGTTCTGGGAGAGACAGGTGTAAACTTTGCAGCAGGAATGAGCGGAGGTATTGCCTATGTACTGGATGAGACTCAACTATTCGATACCAGATGCAACCTGGAAACCGTGGATGTGGAGCCTGTTATCGCTGATGTCGATAAAAACTTTCTACGGGCTTATATAAAAAAACATTCTAAAAATACCGGAAGCAGGATTGCAGCCCATATCCTTGAGAATTGGGAAGAGTTCCTTCCCCTCTTCGTTAAGGTAATGCCCATAGATTACAGGCTTGCCCTAAAGAGGATTAAACAGCAGGAGTGGAAGGAGTCGGAGCTGGTTGAGATAACAGAGGAGGTGTATTCCTGATGGGAAAGACAACCGGATTTTTGGATTACGAAAGAATAACCCCGGCAAAACGTCCGGTAGAAGAGAGGCTCAACGATTACAGGGAGATTTATTTACCCATGCCTGTGGAAACACTCCAGATGCAGGCGGCCAGATGTATGGATTGCGGCATCCCATACTGCCATGCCCTGGGTTGCCCTCTTTACAATCTTATACCCGAATGGAACGATGCTGTTTACAGGGGGCACTGGGAGGAAGCCTTTCAGAGACTTGCCCTCACAAACAACCTGCCGGAGATAACCGGCCGTGTATGTCCAGCTCTATGCGAAGCTTCCTGTTCGTTATCCATAAACTCAAGCCCAGTTACAATAAAACAGATAGAACTTGCCATAATAGAAAAGGCTTTCGAAAGGGAATGGGTAGTATCCCGGCCTCCTCTTTTTGAAACAGGAAAAAGGGTTGCAGTAATCGGTTCCGGACCTTCGGGACTTTCCGCAGCAGAACTTTTGCGCAGAGCAGGACATTCGGTTGTGGTTTTCGAAAAAAACGACAGGCCGGGAGGTATTCTGCGTTACGGAATACCGGATTTTAAACTGGAGAAATGGGTTCTTGACCGCAGGCTCGAACTTCTAAAAAAAGAAGGGGTGGTTTTTGAAACGGATGTGGATGTGGGAGAGGATATCTCTGCCCGTTATCTAAAAAAGAAATTCGATGCAATACTCATTGCAGTAGGTTGTGGTAAACCCAGGGATCTACCCGTTCAGGGTACCGGATATGAGGGAATCCACTTTGCAATGGACTACCTTACGCGGTCGAACAGATTTGTGGCAGGAGATATTGAGGAAAGTGATCTGATATCGGCAAAGGATAAAAGGGTTCTTGTAATAGGTGGTGGAGATACGGGATCCGATTGTATAGGAACAGCAAACAGACAAGGTGCAAAAAAGGTCTACCAGATAGAGATACTACCGAAACCACGGGAGTGGGATAAACCTTACAATCCCGAATGGCCCAATTGGCCGAGGATTCTAAGAACCTCCTCATCCCATGAAGAAGGATGCGAAAGAGAATGGGGAGTGGAAACGAAGAGGTTGTCGGGTAGAGGATTGAGAGTCGAGAAGGCTTACTGCGTGAGGGTGGCATGGGAGTTTCCACCGGGGAAACATCCCGTGAAGAGGGAAGTTCGGGATTCTGAGTTTACTCTGGATGTGGACATGATTCTGCTTGCAGTGGGGTTTATTCATGTTGAACACAGCCCTTTACTGAAAGATCTGGGAGTCAGGCTGGATAGAAGGGGTAACATAGATATAAACGATAAGTATATGACCTCTGAAGATGGCGTTTTTGCAACAGGAGATGCAACAACGGGAGCCTCTCTGGTGGTACGTGCTATAAGCAACGGAAGGAGAGCGGCAGCTTATATAGATAAATACTTAAAAGAACAGACCCCTTGACCTGTTCTATTTTAATGTGTTAAGAATAGCCCTGCACACATAAATTTTTATAGAGGTTTAATAAACATGTACGCACTTGTAGAAATAAAAGGAAAACAGTATAAGGCAGAGAAAGGCAAGCGAATAAAAGTAGATAAACTGGATGGTAAAATAGGTGATAAGATCGAGTTCGATAAAGTTATAATGATAGGAGGAACTGAAGAGGTAAAGATCGGTACTCCCTATCTACAAGGCGTAAAGATTGCCGGAACCCTGGAAAATCATCTAAAAGACAGGAAAATTATTGTCTATAAATATAAACGAAGAAAGGGATACAGGAGAAAGAGGGGGCACAGGCAACAGTACTCCTATATCAAGGTGGACGATATTGTCGGACTCTGATGATGAGGTGCTTAAAGTATCTGCTTCTATCGGGGATAAGGGGTTTTTAAGAGAACTTAAAGCCTCTGGTCATGCAGGCACCGAGACAGCGGGTGAAAACATCGTTTGTGCTGCTGCAACCGTACTGATTAGAACGGCTGTAAGACTTTTAGACTCCGATAGTAGTGTGAAGGTTTTTTGTACTGCAGAAAAGAGAGGAAAGATTATATTTGTGCTGGAGACTGTACCGGATGATAAAAAAGAGTGGGTCAAGGGAGTAACCGACTGTCTCGTTCTTGGACTTAAAGAGCTTGCAGACGAATTTCCGGATAGAATAAAGTTTAAAATTATAAAATAATTTGTTATATTTATTTAAAAGAGGTTTGAAGAAAAAAGACCTGTAAAGGCAATCTGATACATGCGGACAGGTTGTCCTAATCTTATGATAAAATACTTGAGTTATAAGAGGTTAACTTAAATGGCACATAAGAAAGGTGGAGGAAGTTCCAAGAACGGAAGAGATTCCGAATCTAAAAGATTGGGAGTAAAACGTTTCGGAGGCCAGCTCGTAAAAGCGGGTGAAATACTTGTAAGGCAGAGAGGTACAAAGTACCATCCCGGGAAAAATGTTGGCAAAGGAAGAGACGATACTCTTTTTGCAAAAGCATCCGGTCGTGTAATATTCGAAAATAAAAACAGGAGAAAATACTTAAGCGTATTGGGTTGACATATAGGAAAGCAGGCATACAATTGGATGGTTTTGTTGATGAAACATGGATCGAAGTTTCTTCCGGTAAGGGAGGGGATGGCGCGGTATCCTTTCGAAGAGAAAAGTATGCTCCTAAAGGAGGCCCAGATGGTGGAGACGGTGGCAAGGGTGGAGATGTTGTTTTTGTTGTCCGGGATAATCTAAAAACACTTTCAAGTTTAAAGATGAAAAATTTCTTGCGCGCCGAGAATGGGAAACCCGGTTTAAGCAAAAGGAGACACGGAAGGGATGGCGCCGATGTTGAGATAGTCGTGCCTGCAGGTACCATAATCCGTGAGATCGAAACTAAAAAAGTTTTAATGGATCTTACGCAGCCGGATGAGTGCTGGGTGTTTTTAAAAGGAGGAAAGGGGGGTAGAGGCAACTGGCATTTTTCCACACCAACCAGACAGGCCCCGAGATATGCAGAGCGGGGGGAAAGTGGTAAAACCATACGGCTGCTGTTGGAATTAAGCATTATTGCGGATATCGGTCTAATAGGTTATCCCAACGCAGGAAAGTCAACACTCCTTTCAGTTTTAACAAATGCCCATCCTGAAATCGGAAATTATTCCTTTACAACAAAAGTTCCCAATCTGGGAGTTATCAAGTATAATTACAGAGACCTCATTATTGCAGATATACCCGGTATTATAGAAGGTGCATCCAGAGGAGCGGGGCTGGGTCTAAAGTTTTTAAAACATATAGGAAGAACAAAGGGACTACTATTTTTAATCGACTTAAGTAGTTCCGATTTTACTCAAACTTTTGAAAAATTGCTCAATGAATTAAAAGCATTCGATCTAACACTGTTAAATAAACCCAGAGTCCTGGTAGGGTCAAAAATGGATCTGGAGAATACAGAAGAGAAGCTTCTTCAGCTTAAGTTAAGTTTCCCCGAAGAGGATGTCATAGGTGTTTCTGCCATAACTCATAGGGGAATCGAGGTACTAAAGAATAAGATTCTTGAGCTCGCTATCCAGTAAAGAGGAAATGCGGATCGTAATTATAGGCGGAACATTCAATCCGGTACACCTTGGGCATCTGATTCTTGCCGAAGAGGTATTTATTAAATATAAATACAATCTTGTAATTTTTATCCCTTCTAATAAACCTGCTCATAAAGAAACAGATACAAGTGTAGATGCTTCTCATAGACTAAAAATGCTTGAGCTTGCCATAACCGGTATTTCATGGATTAATATAAATGATTGCGAAATTAAAAGAGGAGGAATCTCTTACAGTATAGATACTATTGAAGAACTTCCCAGATGGTATAATTTCGAAGGCAAACCCGGATTTGTGGTGGGTGATGATCTCCTTCGTGGGTTCGATAGTTGGAAAGAAGCTTCTAAATTGGCAAATTCTGTCGATTTAATTATTGCCCGTAGAAAACATACCAACCAGGTTGAGTTTAAATATCCTCATAAATATCTTGATAACCCGATAGTGGAGATTTCCTCATCGCAGGTGCGAGATCGTATCAGACAAAAAAGAGCCTACAGGTTTTTTCTTCCGGAGAAAGTATATAACTATATTATCGAAAATAAACTGTATATGGAGAGAAAATGAGATATTTACTCAAACCTCTTAAACGATACTTATCGAAGAATAGACTCTACCATTCAATTAGAACCATGGAGACGGCTGTTAGACTTTCCAGAGAACTCAGTATAGATACCGAAAAGGTAAAGATAGCCTCGCTGGCTCATGATATAGCGAGAGAAATTGAAACAGAAAAAATGATAGCCCTCGCCTCTAAGAAGTTCGATATAGAAAATTGGGAGAAAAGTTATCCCCTTCTACTGCATGGGAAGGCAGGAGCAGTTTTAGTAGCAGAACTGTTCTCTGTTAACGACGTTGATATACTTGAAGCTATTGCCTGGCACACAACGGGAAAACCGGGAATGAGCGATGTAGCCAAAATTGTCTTTATTGCCGATTATATAGAGCCGGGAAGGGACCACCTGGATGGAGATCTTACAGAGAGGTTGTTAAATCGTTCCCTTGATGAAAAACTGCTGATTGTAGTGAAAGAACGAATGGATTATAACAGGAAAAGGGGCAATCCCGTTACAAAACTCTCTCAAAAACTGTACGAGGAGCTAAGAAGAGGAGTAGATACGGTTGAAGCGTAATAAGAGGTTCGATAAGAGCTTAATAATACTGTTTCTTATAATTCTTGTTACAGGAGTTACCTCTATTATTCTTTTTTTACAATCAAGAACAGACAGAATTACCGAAGAGATAAATAAAGATAACCCTATTAAAATAGTTTTCTTTATCTCTGAAAAAAACAATTTACTTCTATCAGAAGTTGTTTTTTATCATCCAGCTACGGGTAAGGGCGCAATACTGGACATGCCCGGAGAGGTAGGCTCGTTGATAAAATCCATTAATAAAATTGACCGGATAGATACACTTTATCGAAGAGGTGATGTCGAGCCTATAATCGAGAAGTTTGAAGAGTTGACAGGAACCGAATTGCCCTATTACATAGATATCGAAATAGATAATGTAGAAAAACTAGTCGATCTGATAGAAGGAATAGAAATGTTTATTGCAAACCCTGTGGAGATAATTGAAGAAGATAAAATGGTACTGCTCCCTGCAGGTAGTGTGCTGCTCGATGGAAATAAAACAAAAACCTTCCTCACTTATGAGGAACAAACCGGAGTATCGGACATTGATAAAACGGGTAGAAAGCAGAAATTTATCCAATCATTACTTACTCGAATGGGAGAGAAGGAGAAACTTCTTGAGAATGATAATGTTTTTAACTATTTTCGATCCTATATCGACACCAATCTGGATAGGAGGGCACTTATCTCTTTCATAAAAGAAATAAAAAAACTGGATGGAGAAAGGATGGTATTCCAGCGAGTTTTAGGTGTAAGCAGAAAGGTGGATGATCAGCAACTGATTTTTCCTCATTACGAAGGCAACCTCTTAAGAGAAACGGTAAAACAGACCCTGGAGTCTCTTGCAAAGGTGGAATTGGCAAGCGGTGAAAACCCGACTATAAAAGTAGAGATTTTAAACGGTACAAATCGTGATGGTCTTGCTTCCAGAACTTCCCAACTGTTTAAAAACTTCGGTTATGATGTGGTCAATATTGGTAACGCAGATCACTTTGGCTACGAACAAACGCAGATAATAGCCAGAGCAGGTGATATTTCTAAAGCCCAAAAAGTGGCAAACTTTATCAATTGTAAAAGGATTATTCCAGATGATGACACCAAAAAAGTTGCAGGATTGGAATCCTCCGAACAAATAGATGTTACAGTTATTCTGGGGATGGATTTTGATGGTAGATACTGCAAAAACTAGAGCAAAAGTACTGGAAATAGCAAATTTTTTGGATAAGCATAAAGGTATCGACACAGTAGCCATCTATATAGGCAAGCTTAGTAGTTTCACCGATTATTTTGTTATAACTACGGTAAGAAGCACAGCCCACCTCAGGGGAATACTGAGATATTTAAAGGATTTTCTGGAAGAAAACGGTACTCCTCCTTTAAGAAATCAGAAATTTATGAATGAGGATACCTGGACACTGATCGACTGCGGAGACATTGTAATCCATCTTATGACCGGAGAAATGAGAGAGTTCTACGATCTGGAAAACCTGTGGCACTCGGGTGAGGTGTTTTATCATTCCTCGAATTCATCGTAATCCAGATCTTCCTCGAGATCATAATCTTCGTCTTCCAGATAATCTTCTATATCTTCCTCATCTTCAATATCGTCATCCATATCTTCGTCCAGATCATCCTCATACTCTTCAAAAACATCCTCATCATCCAACTCGTCTTCCAGATCATCATCGAAATCGTTATCGTAGTCATCGAAACTCTCGTCATAGAGGTCTTCATCCTCAAAATGATCCTGGTTGTGTTCGTTACTCATGAAATAATCAAAGCTATCATGCTTATTAAAATACTCTTCACTGTTATACCTCATGATTTTACCCCCGCCATGAATTTAAATATTTTCAATCTTAAGACCTATCTTCATTGTAGAAATAATCTAAGTAGAAGATAGTATTTGTGTCAACTGTTTTTTCTGACTTCCCGGGAAACCCATTTCGAAAAGAGAAAGAAGGCAGAAGGGCTAAAGGACGTCTCTCCACCGATCTTTCGACCGGTGGACCACCTGTGCTGACTTCCGACCAATGCGTTGCACTCCCGCCAGCTACAGCAGCGTTCCGCCGGAGTTTTCACACAGTCTGATAGGTGGTGGCCTTCTTTCGTAGTAAAGAAGTTGACTCTTGATGAATTTTTTAATAAAAAACTTAATATTAGAATGGAAGTTTCAATAAAATCTCCGGCAAAAGTCAATCTCCATCTGGAAATTATCGGCAGGAGAAACGACGAATATCATGAGATTATATCACTATTTCAGTCAATAACTCTATTTGATGAGATCAGTGTAAGGGCTGCCTCCGGAAATAGAAGGTGTGAAATTCAGGGACAACCAGATATTCCGCTAAAAGACAATCTTATTTACCGTGCAGTAAAACTATTCCTCGAAGAATCGGGAATAGATTCAGGATTTTCGGTAAATATAGTTAAACGGATTCCAATGGGGGCTGGGCTGGGGGGAGGCTCAGGTAATGCTGCAGCAGTGCTTGAGGCCATTAATATCCTGTGCGGGACAAAATGGGATACAGAAAGACTCGGTAATTTGGGAATACGGCTGGGGAGTGATGTACCATTTTTTCTAAAATCGGTAGCCGCTATAGTAAGGGGGAGAGGAGAAGAGATTACCGGGTTAAAACCTAGGGTGGATTATTTTATAATAGTTGTAAATCCCGGTATAAATATAAACACTTCAAAGGCTTACTCGCTATACGACGCCTCAATATCCGAGAACAGCAAGAAGAGAGATGTATTTAGCCTGGCCACGTTGGAAGAGGAGTATTTTGAAAAACCGCCCTCCATGTGGAGATTTTTCAACTCCTTTTATCAGGTAATATCGAAAAAACATCCCCTTTTAGATGAAATAAAAAAAGATTTCTCTTCTTTACGGGCTGATTATGTGGGACTTTCCGGAAGTGGTTCTTCTATTTTTGGAATTTTTTCTCAGCAATCTTCTGCAGAAAGGGCGGAAAAAGCTCTTAAAAACAAATATACTCAAGTTTGGCTTGTAAAACCACTTGATAGAAAGCCGGAAGCTGTATTAAAATATTAATGTATCCGTTGCTTGTTGACGGATATTAAGGAGGACTTCACATGGACATAACCGACATTCGGATCAGAAAGGTTGAGGCAGACGGGAAACTAAAGGCTTATGTTACGGTTACGTTTGACGATTGCTTTGTTGTGCACAATGTGAAGATAATAGAGGGTAAAAACGGAAAGTTCATTGCAATGCCGAGCAGAAAAACAAAGTCTGGAGAACACAAAGATGTAGCTCACCCTATCAATTCAGAGTTCAGGCAATTGTTACAGTCAAAAATTTTAGAGGAATACGAGAAGAAAAAAGAAGGTACAGAAGAAAAACAGGAACAATAATTCAAGGACCAAAATATATTTTCCACTATTTTGGGACGTAGGCAAGTGGTAAGCCACCTGGTTTTGGTCCAGGCACTCGCAGGTTCGAATCCTGCCGTCCCAGTAAATAATTAACAGGAGCATGTAATGGAACAAAAAACTCTCGTTGCTTATGTAAGAAATGAGTTAAAAAAGGGAAGAACAAGAAGACTCAGGCGGGAAGGGAAAATTCCGGCCATAATTTATGGTCATGATACTCCGAAACCGATAATGGTCGATGAAAATGAGTTTAGAAAAAAATTTCATACAGTTTCGGAAAACACAATTATTTCTCTGAAGATAGATTCGGAAGAGCATAATGTTCTTGTAAAGGATTTTCAGGAGGATATCGTTTCGGGCAAGATTTTACATATCGATTTTTACGAGTTTGAGAGTGGGAAGACCTTAAGAACAAGAGTACCCATTCATCTTAATGGTGCGGCAAAAGGAGTTAAGGAGGGAGGGCTCCTGGAGTATCATTTACACGAACTGGATATAGAATGTCTACCGAAAAATCTCCCCGAAGCTATAAATATCGATATATCGAATATGGAATTGGGAGAAGCTCTACACGTAAAAGATATCGAAGCTCTTGAGGGTGTAAAAATACTCAACTCAGAAGAGGATACAATTGCAGTTATTAAACATCCAAAACTGGTAGCTGTCGAAGAGGCAGCCCCGAAAGAAGTCGAAGAGATCGAAGAAGAGGGTGTAATAGAAGAAAAAACGGAAGAGAAGTCATCGGAAAAGGAATAATCACTGGCTTTGCTTGTAGTAGGATTGGGGAATCCCGGGCAAAAATATGCACTAACACGGCACAACCTTGGGTTTCGAGTAGTTGATAGATTATCAAAAGAACTCCATATATACTTAAAAAAGAAAGTCATACGTAAATATTCCCTGGGGAAGGGAGAGTGGTGCGGAAAGAAAATCCTTCTGGCAAAACCTCTTACATATATGAATCGTTCGGGTGAAATCATAAACCCACTAATGGAAACCACCGGCACCGGACTTTCCGAACTTCTGGTGGTGTGTGACACCCTCGATCTTCCTCCCGGTATCTGTAGATTAAAACGGAAAGGTTCATCTGGTGGACACAGGGGTCTTGAGTCTATAATCAGAAACCTTGGCAGTGAGGAATTTCTAAGGATGTATATCGGCATAGGTAAGCCTCGAAATAAGGAGGAGGTTATCTCCTATGTTTTGGAAAAACCCGTTGGCGAGGAGGCAGGATTACTCGAAAAAGCAACAATAGAAGCAGCCGACTGTATATTAAAACTTTTGGAAAAGCCTCCTGAAATAGTCATGAATGAGATTAACAGGAAAAAAAGATAACCTGGAAGTTAAAGTAGAAAGTTTTTTTCTCGATTACGGAATAAAGGCTGCGAGGGGAATTCTTCTCGGTCTCTCCGGTGGCTCCGACTCGGTTGGCCTGGCGTCAATACTCTGTAAATTAAGTGATAAATTAAACATAAGTATAGCCTGTGCATATCTGGACCATGGGATAAGGGAAGAAGAGGAGAGAAAGAGAGAAGGGGAGTTTGTCAAAAAATTAGCCAATGAACTGGGAGTAGAGCTCTATACCGGTAGAGTAAAGCCGGAAGAGATTGTTCTGCTTTCAAAGAGGGAGGGGAGAAGTCTCGAAGAGATCGCAAGGAAAGAGAGATATAGCTTTTTTTATAGGGTTCTGGATGAACACTCTTTCGATTATCTTGCACTCGGTCATACACTTGATGATCAGATAGAAACCGTGATTATGAGATTTTTCCAGGGTTCCTCATCTTTCGGACTTTCCGGTATCCCCCCGGTTAGGGGCAAAATAATAAGACCTCTTATTTTCTGCAGCAAGCAGGAAATTATCGATTACTTACAGAAGAATCAAATAGGTTACCTCACAGACTCATCCAATCTGGAGCCCGTTTTCCTCCGTAACAGGATACGACTGGAATTGATTCCGGTAGTGGAGAGGATTTTTCCAGGATTTCGATCGGTAATACAGTCATTTGCGGAAAAGATGACTTTTGCCAATGATTTTATAAAAAGAGAGGCCAGAGCAAAACTTACATGGGAGAAGACAGATAGAGGTTTCCGTATGCCTGCTGTCGAGTTCTTTAATCTACCTCCTGTTTTAAGGCTCTATTCCCTGTATGAACTTTATGACCTGAGCACAGAGAAAAAAACGGCAAGGTTACCCTATAGGTTTCTTAGACCCGTTATTATAGAGAGCTCCTTTAAAGAGGGGCAAACAGTGCTTAAAAATTTTGGAATACATCTCTTTGTAAGGGGAAAGTACCTTTTTTGGGAGAAAGATGTTGTCGCAAATAAGAAAAAAAGTTATCTTATTGTCGCGCATGTTAATAATAAATATAAAATCGATAAGGAGATTACTCTTCATATTCGGAACGTCACTTTATCGTCATATAAAGGTTCAAATCCATGGCTATTCGAAGATGAAATTGTCTTCCCGCTGGTTATAAGATCGAGAATGCCCGGAGATAATATTATTTTCGATTGGGGGAAAAAATCCTTGAAAAAGCTTTTTAACGACTGGAAGGTTACACCTGAGCTGCGGCAGTTGATTCCTGTACTCGAAGATAGAAGGGGCATTTTGGCCGTTTTAGGGGAGTTTTGGGGTTTTCAAAACAGGTTTTCATCATTAATAGAAAAAAAAGAGAGAAGAAAAGATAGCAGTTTAATTGTCTTTTCTTTTTTCAAAAACAGGGAGTGTAGAAGTGGGGACAGAGGATAATAACAAGAATAACAACGGAAATAAAGAACCAAAAAATATAAAGTTTAATTTCGGTAACAACAGATTTGCCCTTATCTTTCTGCTGGTACTTCTGGGGATGTTTCTCCTCCTCATTATGTTTAATGAAGGCAGTCCCAGTACAGAAATTCCCTATTCGGTATTCTTAAGATATCTTGAAGGGGGGGAGATAGATTCCATAAAAATATACGATAATACAGAAATACAGGGGATGCTTAAGGGCAGATCCGGTGGAGTTGCATTATTTAAAACCATAATTCCCTATTACGACGAAGAACTTATGAAACTCCTCAGAGAAAAGGGAGTAAGGGTGAGCGGAGCCTTGAAAAATATCTCTCCCTTTCGGGTTTTTCTGGAGTTTATTCCCTGGATTATCGGGTTTTTATTTATCTGGTTTATGTTCCGCCAGATTCAGGGGGGAGGGAATAAGGCATTTTCATTCGGTAAAAGCAGGGCAAAACGCTATCTCGATACGGGGAAAAAGATCACTTTTAACGATGTGGCAGGACAAATAGAGGCAAAATCGGAACTACAGGAGGTTGTAGATTTTCTAAAAAACCCGGAGAAGTTTACTCGAATAGGAGCCAGAATACCAAAGGGTGTTTTACTTGTAGGAATGCCCGGTACGGGTAAAACCCTGCTTGCCAAGGCAATAGCAGGAGAGGCAAATGTATCTTTCTTCCACATGTCAGGTTCAGATTTTGTAGAGATGTTTGTGGGTGTAGGTGCAAGCAGAGTAAGGGATCTATTCGAGCAGGGAAGGAAGAACGCCCCCTGCATCCTCTTTATTGATGAGCTCGACGCCGTTGGCCGTACACGAGGAGCCGGATACGGTGGCGGACACGACGAGAGGGAGCAGACTCTCAATCAGATGCTGGTCGAAATGGACGGTTTTGATACCAAAGACGGGGTCATCATTCTCGCCGCTACCAACAGACCGGATGTACTCGATCCGGCTCTGCTGAGACCCGGTCGTTTCGACAGACAGGTGGTTGTGGATATGCCCGATATAAATGAGCGTGAAGAGATATTGAAAATACATTCGAGTAAGATCCCTGTTGGCAATGATGTTGATTTCAAGAGAATCTCCAGGGCAACACCGGGTACATCCGGAGCAGATCTCGCAAATCTGGTAAACGAGGCTGCCCTGTTTGCAGCTCGTAGAAATCGAAGTGTCGTAGCCATGGAAGATTTCGAAGAGGCCAGAGATAAGATTCTTTTGGGGATTGCCAGGCGCTCAAGGGTAATATCTGCAGAGGAGAAACGAATGACGGCCTATCATGAAGCGGGTCATGCCCTCATGCACTACTATTTAAAAAACGCAGATCCCCTCCATAAGGTTACCGTTATACCTCACGGAAGAGCACTTGGACTTGCCCTTTCCCTACCGGAAAAAGATATCTATTCCAGAAGTAAAGGGTGGCTACTCGACAGGATTAAGATTGCCATGGGTGGGTATGTGGCGGAACAACTTATTTACAGTGAAACTTCTACAGGCACTAAAAATGACATAGAGCAGGCAACGGAAATAGCCAGAAAAATGGTCTGTGAATGGGGTATGAGCGAAGAACTTGGATTTATCGCCTTCGGACAGGAGGACGAACCGATTTTTCTGGGAAAGGAGATAGCAAGACATAAGGATTACTCCGAGGAGACTGCAAAGAGAATCGATCTGGAAGTGGAAAAACTGTTAAAAACCTGCCTTGAGGAAACCAGGAATATCTTAAATGAGCATAAAGATCAACTCAAACTACTTGCAGAAACACTGGTTGCAAAAGAAACACTCGCCGATATAGAAATAAGAGAGTTGCTCGGTTTACCTCCTGCACCGACTGCCAGGCGGGAGGAGAATGGGTAATTTTTTTAACTTAACAAATGCATTTAAATAATTTTGCCTGGAGGACAGTAGTATTTCTCCTTATTTTAATTTCAGGTGGATATACAACCTTTCCATCACCTGCTGACCGGCAGATAGCAGGAATATACTTCGATAAAGCATATCTGCTTATTAAAGAAAACAATATCGGTGAAGCAGAAAATCTTCTCAATATTTCACTGGAGTTTTATCCAAACTATTCGGATGCACTCTATTTAAAGGGGTTAACAATCGAAAAAAACCGCGAAAAAGCTTACGAGGCAATTGCCCTTCTTGAGAATGCCCTTAACAATGCTACATGGGAAAGATTTTCTAAAAAACAATGCATATTAAAGCTTTCGGAAATCTTCCTTAGAATATCTCTTCCCGAACAGTCGTTCTCAATCTTGCAGGAGTTGGAAGATGAGGATAGAGGAGATCGGGACTTTATCTTTCTATATGCGAGGAGTTTAAAGGATATCGGGAAAATAATTGAAGCCAAGAATCTATTGAGAGAGGCAGTCTTACAATTCCCTGAAGACGAACGTATTCATCGTATTTTGCTCGAGGTCGATCCTCTCTATAAATATGAGTTGATTCAAAAACTCGAAGATCATCTTGATAAGGGTGAGTATCTTCCTTTCCCTTCGGATCCGATGCTTCTTCTCGATATTATTAAAAAGACCTGTTCTGTCGGGTTGAAGAGAGAGTTCATCGATTACTATTTTTCTGTTGGTGGGAGAGACCCCGAAATATTTGTCGAAATGTTAAAAACAGAGAATGAGCCTACTAAAAGCCTTGTAGATCAATTTATAGATACGGGTGGGCTTGGTCGCTTAAATGTAGCGAGGGAGTTTTATCAATATCTCCCTAACGAAGAACTAAAGCAGTATTTCCTGCAAAAATCGTCGAACTTTTCGGGGGAAATGATTCTGGATATTGAGGGTGATGGCTACTATAATGAGAAGTATATGTTCAGTGAAGGAAGCTTAGGCCGCTGGATTGTTGATCATAATCAGGATGGGATTGTAGAATATGAAGTCTCTTTTAAAGAGGGAAAGCCTGAACATATTGATGGAATCCACAGCGGTATGTTTGTAAATGCCACTTTTTTAGAATATCCGGTAGTCTCAAGTGTAACTCTTGAGGTAGGAGGAACTTCCACCAGATACAAAATCATTCCAGGCAGGCTTGACTTTAACTTTTACGACGGGGGAGATTCGATAATCTCACCTCCTGTAATGAACTATGAGATAGATACCATCTCTACCGAATACCTTCGTTCAATATCGGAAAGCATGGAGGAGGTTTACACGGATGATTATCTCAAGGTGATTGTTGAACCTATTTTAAGAGACAGGCTCTGGAAGAGGATGATCCTGAAAGACAGGGGCGAGGGTAAACATATCCTGTTTTTTCACCAGGGTATACCCGAGAGAGGCGTTAGAGATACAGACGGTGATGGTGTATTCGAAGTAACAGAGACCTACAGGGATGGGAAACTTTATTCTATTCTCTACGATGGCAACAATAACGGTATTCCGGAGTATGCCATTTCGTATGCAGAAGACAGAGAAGTGCAGTTGTGGGATTTTGATGAAGATGGAATATTTGATTGCAGAGAGTATATATCTGAAGACTGAATAACGGTACGGGAACACTCTTCAAAGATGAACGGGGAGTTCGACATAAAGATGGAGATAAAAGATAACACGGTACTCGATATCAAGAGGGAGGCTCTCCATTGAAGAAAACAATCCTTATTCTTTTTTTAATTTTTATTTTTATCGGTTGTACTACCACTCCGGATAAAACATATAGAGTTCCTTCTTTTGATGAAACGACCATACAAAATATTCAAAATCTAATTTCCGAAGGCTCCCCTTTAAAGGCTGTACAGGACATATCCTCTCTTAAAAGAATAAATAAGAGTATAAGTAAAAAGACTTTAGATGAGCTTTTTAAAGATGCTCTGGAAGTGATGGAAAGGCAATTTCACGAGGCTGTAGAGAATAAAGATTTTTCCCGTGCCTATGCAATTTACAAGGCTTCTATTGTTCTTGGAGAAGAAGAAAGATTCAAGTACTGGAGTGAAGGTAGATTTTACAAGGAAAGGGCAGAAAAATATTACGATGAAGGTAAGGCAATTGCCGCTTTAACGGAGTTCAGCAAGGCGATCGATTATGGATATCCTGCCGAAGAAGATCTTATCAGATTCGGCCATATAGCGGTTGATGAGATGAACAGATCGACCCTTGAGAAGATAACCAACGAGCTTAAAAAGAGATCTATAGAAGTGCCCCAGGAGTTTGAGGAGTTTCTTTCAAGAGAAATCTCACCTAAAGATATGATTAAAGGAACGGTTACCGTGTGGGTCAACAGAGGTTTAAGGGTTGAGAGAGGAGTAGGATTTCCAGATAGGGTTATAGGAAGCGGTTTTTTCATCGATAAGCGTGGTTATATACTTACAAACTACCATGTAATTCAAAGCGAAGTAGATCCTGAATACGAAGGATACTCAAGGCTATATATTCGTTTGTCAAAATACAGTGAAGAGAGAATCCCAGCAACGGTAATAGGGTACGACAAAATTTTTGATGTGGCTCTGTTAAAAGCCGAAGTTAACCCGGAATATGTATTTTCTATATACGAAAAAGAGAATTTCTCCCCGGGAGAGAAAATATATGCTATCGGCTCACCCGTCGGACTGGGAAGTACAATTACTTCCGGTATTTTGTCTGCAACCGGCAGGAGATTTCTTCAAATGGGAGACACCATTCAGGTCGATGTTCCCATAAACCCGGGAAGCAGCGGCGGACCTCTTCTTAATGAAAGGGGACAATTGGTAGGGATTGTATTTGCAGGGGTAGAGGCATACGAAGGGATAAATTTTGCAATTCCCGCTCACTGGATCAATGATATTCTTACAAAACTCTACAAGGGTGGGCAGGTAATTCATCCTTGGCTCGGTACAGCAATCAAGGAAACCGATAAGGGGTTGGAAGTTTTATACAATCTCCCGGGGGAACCTGCATATATGGCCGGATTGAAACAGGGAGATGTTATAACCAGAATTAACGATAAATCTTACACTAAAATCCGCGATGTACAGCAGCTTCTTATATCTCTTGAGATTGATACAATTGTTGAGATTGAATGGATAAGGGATGGTGTAAAACAAAGAGGCTACTTCTCCCTGGGAGAAAGACCCTTCCGTCCGATAGATGTAGCGTTGGAGAGAGACAGACGGGATAACCTCATCCTTCCCCTCTTTGGTATGAAAATCGAAAAAGTCGATTCATCCCTTTTTAAGAATAACTATGTTGTGAGAAAAGTATACAAGGGTACTGTGGCCGATGAGACGGATGTATCTATAAACGATCCACTTACCATTCAGAACTGGCAGGTTGATAAAAAAGAGAGGATTGCAATGCTTCAAGTACACATAAAGAAGAGAAAGGCAGGTTTTATGGAGAGTGTTATTCAGATGGCTGCATATCTTGAGGTTGATTTCTTTATCTGAAAGAAAAGGACATCTGAGAAGAACTGATTATATGGGTAGACTCCCTATTCATCTACAGTCAGGCATGTAGCTCTATTTTCGTATTAAAAGTTATGCTATTACGACGCCAAGTTGCGTTATTTTAACAAAATTTTTTATTTGGTTTAAGGCTATGCGGCGCTGGACATTATGAAAAAATTAAAAATTCTTATTGTAGAAGATGAAACCATGGTAGCCATGGACTTGAAAACCAGGCTTGTGCAAAGTGGGTATAAAGCATTGGATCCGGCGGGCACCGGTTTACAGGCGATAGATATGGTAAGCGAGGAGGAGCCCTTTAAACCTGGTAAAGAAAAAAGAATTATCTTTTCAGTAGCAGATACAGGCATAGGGTTCTCCGGAGAAGATTATAACAAGATTTTTAAGCCCTTCATTCAGGGGAAAGGATCGCTTAAACGCAGATACGATGGGACCGGTTTGGGGCTAACAATCGCATCCGGATTTATTAAATTGATGGGTGGGCGGTTCTG
>QNBH01000025.1 GCA_003645645.1 Spirochaetota bacterium
GCCTCCTGTTAAACGAGCTTATAACCAACTGTATTAAACATGCCTTCCCGGATAACAGGGAAGGTGTGATAACGATAGAGCTTCATAAACTCGAGGGAGAAAAGACTATGATTATTTTAGAGGATAACGGGGTAGGGCTCCCCCCGGGTTTAAACATTCAGGAAGCGGACTCACTTGGCCTCAAGCTTGTTGAAACGCTGGTTAAACAGATTGAAGGAAAGCTGGAGCTTCGCTCGGGAGAAAGTGGTACACGCTGGAAGATCATATTCTAAGGTTTATCCTTTAAGTCCCAGTTTTTTCTGAATCACCGCTTTGGTTACAGAGAGAACCTCTCCGGTTTCCACCCATAATAGTTTCAGGAACAGTTCGTAATTGTCTTCCTTTGCATAAAGCCTGCCCGAAACAAGAAGCCTGGCGTTGAGAACTCTGCCCAGTTCCGCTGCGTCTTCTTCCCCGGTAATGCCGGAAAGCTGTAGTTTAAGCTCTTCCATAATCTTTTGCAGATCCTTTCTTTCAACAGGGCGGAAAAAATTATTTTCCGAAACTGAAACAAGCAGTTGTTCTGTAAAATACTCCGCATCAACCTTAGACTCATCCCCTGCTGCGGTTATGGGAAGAACTGCTGTGGGGGTGTTTTCGGAAATGGAGATAGATGAGTAATCCACCAGTTGTTCCAATGTAAGGGAAAATAGCTTCTTAAGTGTTTCTTCTCTCTCTTCCGCCTCTATCTTTCTTGCCGCAAAATAGGGTTCTGCCTCTTGCAGTGGAGTATCTGTTAGATAACTGAGCTCTTCCCTGGCGAATCTTATGATGATTGCCTCGAGTTTATCCGTACTGTAATTTGCTCCCGTATGGTGGCTTACACTTCCAGGTCTGCCCCCCTCGCTCTCTCCCGTTTCACCGTAGGTGAGAAAAATATATTTCCCTGAAGTGTACTGGGAAATCTGGCGCAGAATGTACTCGCCTGTTATATCCAGACCACCCGTACCTACAGTGAAGAACTTAATACCTAATTCTTTAGCCTTTCTGGCGGAATCCACATAGGTAAATGTCTGTCCGTAATCGAGGTGAGGAGATGCATCGGTGATAATAAAGGCCATCCTTATCCCGTTTTTATTCCAGTCGATGTTTTTTACCGCCTCCTCCAACGCGGCCTGAAGATCTTCGGGGTGATCGCCTCCGCCGGATGCCTCTACCAGAGACAAGGCCTGCCGGAAATCTTCCAGGTTTTCTGTCAGCGGAATGACTCTGGTTCTATATTCATCTCCCACATCCTTGTAAAGAACCATTCCAAGTCTAAGGTTTGGCCTGGGTTGAATACTGGTTAGATTTAGATGGATAAGCTCTATGGTTGTTTTAAGCCTCTGAATCTCTTCGCCCATACTGCCGGTTGTATCAAATACAAAGAGTATATCCATTGGCACAGGGTTTTCTATAAATCTGGCTATGGGAAAAGTAATCTCTACCTGGCGTTCTCCATTTCTTAAGAGCTCTATATCCTGAACCTGCTGCATCCATTCGACTCTTACCACATAACTGTCAAGATCTTTCCTGTATTCGGAAGGAAAGAAGAGGTAGCTTCCGTCTGCCAGAGTTTTACCCCTTTCCAGAACCAGGTCGTCAATTACGGTTACAGTTGCATTTTGGAGTGATTTACCATCTTTGTCCTTTACCGCAAGTATTATTCTCTCTTCTACCGGAATGGGGTAATGGGGGACATACCCATATTCTTTTAGAAAACGCAGGAAATAGCCGTATTGCCGGTTATCATCTGCGAACCCTGCTCTTAATCCCGATACACCAGGCCTGCTCCCAGATGAAAAGGAACTAGCCCCGAAAGCGGCATCGGGAGCTCCGGCTTCAGCAGAAGGTGCTGTTGACTCTGATAGAGTAAAATTACTCTCAGGCCCAATATCCTCGACCCAATCATCCTCTGTAATTGCTCCAGTTCCTCCTGCCTTGCTTTCTCTTGTACCTGGCGATGGGGGTTTTTCTTCTTTTTTTTCTGTCGGTTCTTCAGTAACCTTCTCTTTTGTTAGGCTTTTATCCTCTTTTTTTTCGGATGGCTCTTCGATGCTCTTCTTTTCCTTTACAATCCTATCTTCTCTTTCCGTTTCTCGCTCCGGGATAGTAGATATATCTACCGACTGAGTACCGGCACAGGAGCTTAGCAATAAAAAAAAGGCTATTATCGCGAAAAAAATTATATAAAAAAATGATTTTCTTTCCACAATCATCCTCCTGCGTGATATTTTTTTATCTGCCATAATACTTTGTTTTTCTGTCTGCCGTAATTTTTTCGATCTCCTTCAACCTGTTGTGATAATAATTTTCCCATTCTTCCGATAAATTTTCAAGCTCAAGTATCTTCTCAAAGGGCATTACAAGCATACCATAATCAGGATCTTTGTAGTTAGAGATTAAAATAGGCTTAACCTTGAGTATCCAGGCATCGTCGTCAAGCATACCTACTACGACACTGAATATTGCAGAATCACCGGTAAAGACCCGCCTGGGATTGGGGTTTACAGGATCGATTCTCCAAGTTTGCCCCGAGATGAAATTACCCGATGACGGAATGATTAACTTAGTTGCCCCCCTGATCATCCTCATCTCCCATGGCTGCAATACATGGGGATGATGTCCCCATACAATGTCTACACCCGCATGGAGGAGGCTGTAAAAAAAGAGTATTTTCTCCCTCTCCGGTTGAAGGGCATATTCTATTCCTCCGTGGAATGAGAGGATAAAAAGATCGTAGTGAGGGGCAATACTGGAAATATAATTGACGAATGCTTCATTCTCTGATGACTTTTTGTAGTTAACAATTTCTACCAGTTCTGCTGTGCTGTAATTATTTATAAAAGATGTTATCGCCAGAAAACCGATCTTCAAGTTTCTCTTTTCAATCATAATGGGTATAAAATTTCCCCGACCTTGAGTTTTGATACCCGAAAAGAAGATATTATTCTGTTTCTGTAACTCTTTCATTGTAGAAAGGGTGTTTTCTATGCCCCCTTTCCCCTGATCACCGATATGGTTATTTGCGAGGGAAAATACGTCAAAACCTGCACTTATTGCTGCCTCCACGTAGGGGGGATGATTATTGAAGTTTGGGTAATTGCTGAGCGGTCTTTGGGGGTCTACAGGAAACTCCAGATTAGCAAAGGTAAGATCGTCTTCGAGGAAAATGTGCTTTACCGATTCATAGATCCGGCTGTATGGTTTCCGGAGATAATTTACATCGTGTGCCATAATATCACCTGCAAAAGAGAGTGTGAGCGTTTTTAGAACTGCATTTTGCCTTTCGTGATAACTCTCGAGTGGTTTCTGCTCTGTTGTTCTGTCTTCTCCGATCCGGCAGGAAGAAAAAATTGTATATATTAGAAATATGCTTAATAAAAACCTTGCGCGCACAAAATAATTATCAGTGCGATTAAGAGATTTGTAAATAGCTTTAGCTAATTTTCTCTATCCCTCTTTCGCTTTTTGAATCAGCTCTACCAGAGTAGTTAACTTTGGAGTGGGAGGTTTAAGCGCCCTTTCTATCTCTTCTGGAGAATATTTCTGTTGTATGTAACTGTGTACTCTCGAGTTTGCCCCCCAGCACTGAAATATTTTTGGGCAGAAGAGTTCCCTTCCAGGTTTTTCACAATAACCGAAGGGAACCTTATGCCCTAACATTCTGCAATATATGGTTCGATTAAACATGAAACTTAATTTTGACCGGTTTTTACCATTTTGGGTTTGGGAAAATCCTTGAGTGCCTCGAGATTCTTCTCAAGCTCCTCGGTGGGGAACTCGTAGTCTTCGAGCTTGCCTCCCATGTAAGCGTCGTAACCCGAAAGATCGAGAAGTCCGTGTCCGCTCAAGTTGAAAAGTATTACCTTCTCCTTACCCTCTTCTTTTGCCTTTTTTGCCTCCCGAATTGCCACTGCTACAGCATGACTCGTTTCGGGTGCAACGATAATTCCCTCTGTCCCGGCAAAAAATATTGCAGATTGGTAACACTCCAGTTGATGAATCGCCAGAGGAGAAATAAGCCCTTCAACAATCGATTGTGATACCAGTGGAGCCATGCCGTGGTATCTCAATCCACCTGCATGTATGGGTGGTGGCACAAAATTGTGCCCCAGGGAATGCATTGGGAGCAGTGGTGTCATACCGGAGGCATCACCTAGATCGTAGAGAAAAGGTCCTTTAGTCATTGTCGGACATGACCATGGCTCTACCGGAATTATATCTATCTGCGCTCCGTTAATTTTATCGTAGATAAAGGGGAAGGAGAGTCCTGCAAAGTTACTTCCCCCACCTGCACACCCTATAACGGTATCAACTTTTTTCTCTCCGGCCTTCTCGAGTTGTTTTTTTGCTTCTAGTCCTATGATGGTTTGGTGCAATAGGACATGGTTAAGAACACTGCCTAAAGAGTACTTGGTCTGTCCGCTTTTATCTGTTACTGCGGCTTCAACCGCCTCGCTTATGGCTATGCCTAAGCTGCCTGAAGTGTCGGGATTTTTCTCAAGCACTTCCCTGCCTGCCTTTGTTTCGTTACTCGGACTTGGAACACACTCCGCTCCCCAGGTCTGCATCATGATTTTCCTGTAGGGTTTTTGATCGAAACTTATTCTTACCATGAACACTTTGCACTGCAGTCCGATCAGTGAGCAGGCAAAGGAGAGTGCACTACCCCATTGGCCTGCACCTGTTTCGGTTGTAAGCCGTTTAACCCCCTCTTTTTTGTTATAGTAAGCCTGTGCTACGGCGGTATTTGGCTTATGACTGCCTGGCGGAGAGATACTTTCGTTTTTATAGTATATTCTTGCCGGAGTATCCAGGGCTTCTTCCAGAGCTTTTGCCCTGTGGAGGGGAGTAGGCCTCCATGTAAGCAAAATATTCAGTATCTCTTCCGGAATATCGATCCACCTATCCTGACTTACCTCCTGTTCAATCAAGGCATTGGGGAAAATAGGTTTTAACATATCCGGGGAAATGGGGTTTCCATCCGGCCCAAGGGGTGGTTGAAGTGGTGACGGCAGGTCTGCAGAAAGATTGTACCACTGTCTTGGTATTTCCTTCTCATTTAACTGTATTCGCATATTCATGGCGGCTCCTTTAATAAATGTTTCTATAGATAGAAACATTTATACACCCGTATAGCACAGTTTGTCAAGGAATTATTTTATTTTTTTTAACATTGCCGTGAAAATTGTGCTTTCTTAGGGGAAGCCTCTATCAAAGGGGTCCTGTGCACCTTAAGCTTATAACAGTGCGGTGAAAATTGTACCTTTTTTGGAGAAGCATATTACTTAAGGAGACCCACCGGCTCAAGCTGCATGGCAGTCTCAGAACCTTAAAGCCTGGGGAGGGTTTCTCCCCATCAACTTTTAGCTTGCTTAATAGAACGAGCTCCAAAGCTTGAGGTGCAGGCGGCTCCCCCATCGGCACAATCTTCATGGACTGTGTGTCTGCCGTAATTGACAACAATATTTTCGGATAATACAATTTCAAGCTGTGGATATTCAAACTATTTCACACCGTATTCAATCTCCAGTCGCAGAAATTCGCTCTCTTCTTCAAACCATAAAAGAAGGCTCCACTGAAGAGACCAATAAAAAAGCTCTGTACATTATAGAAAGAGCAATTTCACGGGCGGAAGAGGCAGAAGAGCTTATAACCGATCTACTGAATTACGAGCTTTATTCCGAGGGGGGTTTACCTCAAAAAAGGGAGTTTGATTTGATTGCTCTATTAAACGATCTTGTTTCGCAGTATTTCCCGGTAGCTTCAGAAAAGGGGATATCGCTCTACCTGGGGATGCCCAGAAACTTGAGGTTGCTTATGATAGGAGATCCGAGAGGGATGGAACATGCTATCAGAAATCTTCTTGAAAATGGAATCAAATACACACCCCCCCAGGGTTCTGTAAGTATTGTACTTACCATTTTAGAAGAGGATAAAAAATGTAGATTACAGATATCCGATACAGGATACGGAATAAAAAAAGATGAGCTTGAAAATATTTTTAAACCCTTCTATCGCTCCATTTTACATAAATCGAATATACCCGGTACAGGGCTTGGTCTTTCAATAGTAAAACAGATCGTAACAAATCATGACGGAACCATCAACGTAGAGTCTGAAGAGAAAGAAGGAACAACATTCACCGTGATACTCCCATACATAAGGGTGTTAAAGGGAGAGATGGAAAGGGGAGGGAGAAAGCGGGTAATAATTGCAGGTGGGGTTACAGCGGGACCGAAGGTTGCGGCAAGACTTCGCAGATTGGATGAAGATGCAGATATTACTATTATCGAAAAGGGGGAGTTTCTCTCTTACTCTGGATGCGGCCTTCCCGATTTTATAAGCGGGAAAGTCTCTTCCCCTGTGGAGCTTATGAGTCCCTCCGATGCCACCATACGCAATATTCAGTTTTTCTCATCGATAAAGAATATTACTTCTCTTAATAACACCATCGTTGAGGGAATCGATAGAGAAGAGAAAGTTGTTAAGACCAGGAATTTTAAAACGGGCGCGCGCTCAAAGTTTCCATACGATGTACTGGTTCTTGCAACAGGAGCTGTCCCCAGGATACCCGATATTCCCGGTATCGATGACCCGGAGATTTATACTCTCAACAATATTGAAGATGCCAGACGAATAAAGGCAAGCTTATCGGCACAAAATGCCAAGGATGTTTTTGTTATAGGCGGAGGGTTGATAGGGATATCACTGGCTCAGGCACTGGTGGAGATGGGTACCAGGGTAACCATACTGGAGATAGAACCCTTTATTCTTAAAACTTTGATGGATGGCGATATCGCTGTCAAGATTCAGAACGAGCTTAATAAAAAGGGGATAAAGATTGTTACTGGTGCTGAAATAGTAAAGTTTCAAAGGGCGGACAACCATCTGAGAATATTAATTAGGGATACCTATCTCCAGGCGGATCTGGTAATACTCTGCACAGGAGTAAAACCAAATAACTCTCTTGCCGTAAGGGCAGGCCTTGAATTGGGTGAATACGGTGGTATAAAGGTGAACAAATATCTACTGACTTCGGATGAAAATATCTATGCAATAGGTGATTGTACCGAGAAGGTAAATATAGTAACAGGGAAAACGGAATACTGGCCACTCGGGTCAATTTCCATAAAGATGGGGAGAATAGCAGCCGACAACATAGCGGGAAGGAAAACAGAGTTTAAGGGTTCTCTTGGCACAACGATGCTTAAGATATTCGATATCAATGTTGCCAGAACGGGACTTACCATGGAGGCAGCCAGAAGTGCCGGGTACAGAGCAGAGAGTGTCGTTGTTTGTGGGCTTGACAGGGCTCACTACTATCCGAATGCGGAGTATATATTTTTAAAAGTGATCGCCGATAGAGAAACACGCAGGCTTCTGGGGGCACAGGGATATGGCCGAGGAGAGGTGATTTCAAGAATCGATACCCTGGCCACAGAGATTACCCATTCTTCTACATTGGAAGATATTTTTAAAACTGACCTGGGTTATGCACCTGCTTTTAAAACTCCTATAGATATTGCACAGGCAGCCTGCCTTGTGCTTAATAATAAGATTGAAGGGCTTTTCCAGACTATAACACCACAGGAAATCGAGCAAGAAGGAGAAGAAACCCATGTAGTGTCTGTATGCAGTCATAAAGAGCATTCTACCTATTCCATTCCGGGAAGTATAAATATCCCGCTTGAAAATATCCGCCGGGAAGGGGTGCCTTTCGATAAAAACGAAAAACTTATTCTCTACAGTAAGACTTCAGCGGGCGCGTATGAGGCGTCCATGTATCTATCCAGAAGGGGCTATACCGATGTTTATGTCCTTGAGGGGGGCTATCTTTTCTGGGAAAAGTAATGAATTCTGGCTGTCCCGCAACCCGCAAAAATCAATTTAACGATCAAAATGTTGTGTTATAATTCTGATAAATATACAACATGTTGGGGCAATTGTCACCAGAAGCGAGGTTGCGGGACAGCCAGAATTACCGATTGTTAAGATTTTTTCGGAAATATTACTACAAAAGTGGTGCCTTTCCTCTCCTGACTTTCTACTTCTATTGTACCACCATGTTGTTCTACAGTCGATCTAACAATTGAAAGACCAAGACCTGTACCTTTCTCCGATACGGTCTTCGCATTTGATGCACGGAAAAACTCATCAAAAATATTATCCCTTTCATTTTCCGGTATACCTATCCCTGAATCCTTTACTTCCATACGGATGTTTCTTTTATCATCGTATACACGGATAAACACAGAACCTCCGTTTGGCGTATATTTAATTGCATTATCTATGAGATTGAGAATAATTGATCTTAGCCCTTCTTCGTTACCTTTAAGAAATAATTCCCGGGTAGGTGTATCAAGCTCTATACGGATATTTTTTTCCTGTATTTTCATTTCGAGAAATCTCAAAGTCTCTTTTATCACCCGGTTAAGATCGACGCTTGTAAACTTCATGGTCGAAATCTCGGCTCGTCCCTTTGCCAGGGTCAACAAATCGTTAACCGTATCTGCAAGAATTTGAGAGCGTACAGCGATTCTGGAAACAGCCTCCTTCTGTTTTGCATTTAGCTCTCCCATATATCCTTCCAGAAGGGTTTTTGCCATGGAAGATATGGCGTAAAGGGGGGAGCGAAGCTCATGAGAGGTTTTAAATAGAAAATCCGTCTTTGTTTTAACCAGATTTTTTAGATTTTCATATACAGTAGAGTAGGATATGGAGAGGGAGACAATATCGGTAAGGCTGGAAAGAATTAGGATCATGTCCTGGGAGAGTTTCTGCCCCCTTTCTCCGAATATGCATACCGCACCGAGTATTTTATCTTCATGTCTTAGAGGCACACAGATAAGGGATTCGCTTTCTTCATCAACAGAGGGGAAATCTCTTAAGAAAATATCCCGTACCAGTACGGCTTCACCTTCCATAAGACCCTTCTGGTACATACTCTCTGCGATGTCTATAGCACTGTTTATTTTTTCCTGCTCGATGCCTGCGATAGCTCGAACCTTCATTTTGCCGCTCTGGGGATCCAGAAGTTTGATGGTACACCCCCGCACTCCGGTTATTTCCACGATGATTTTTGCAGCAGAATCGAGAATCTCCTGAAGCTCCAGAGTTCGGGCAGTTTTCCTTATGGCCTGACAAAATGTGGTGCACTGGTTCGCCTGTATCTCCAGATACTTCATCTTTTTTGAGACTCTTAAGGAAAGATATCCCGAAAAAAAACCCAGTAAGGCAACAGCAGCGGTTAACGGGATCAGGTAAAAAATCTCTATACGCTCCGATAGGAGGAACCAGATGAGCACACTCGTTGCGATTAACCAGAGTAGGAAAACGATGGGGATAACTTCACGATAACGGATACTGTTGTTTTTATAGTCCTGATTCATGTAACCCTTTATTTAAAATATACTGCAGAGTATTGACTCGAGTCTTTCCAGAGAAGCGGAAATCTCCGGGCTTATTTCCCGACCAAACTGAATCTCAGCCGGTTGAATACCAAGGAGAAACACACCGCTAATCTTTTCCTGCAGGAGAAAGTCCATGAGAAAAGCAGGAGAGAGCCTGTGAGTGGAAAAATCGTTTACTGCCAGTTCATTGTAAGAGAAAAGTCTTGCCTCTCCGGGTTGTCCGCCAAAAGCTACGGCATCGATAAAAAGAACGGTATCCGGTCTTAGATTAACGATTGAGTAGAGCCGATTTTCCGGTGCAGAGCCTGCTTCTATAATATCTGCTTTGACTTTTCCCTTAAGCCTTCTGGCCAGGGCGACGCCGACCCCGTCATCCTGCTTAAGCTCGTTCCCCATCCCGATGAGAACTGTTCTGCCCTTAATACAATTTTTTAATTCTTTATCGAGGGATTCCACACTTTTTTCGATTAAAAATTGACCGTTGTCTCTTTTCTGCATCTGGGACAGAGAACTCTTAATCTGTCAGCCCTATCCGTTACTTCCGATTTCTCAGCCTTCTCTTCCCGTACAACAGAGAGCTCTTTCATGGCAACCAGCATAACGGTGGGATTTGAGAAAGCTGCAGTACCCAGCCGCTCGGCCACCCATCGCACATGTTCTTCCGTACCTATTACAGCTCCGCAGAGCTCGCACAGAAGCAAATTCTTCTCTACCTTTTCTACAAGGGTTGATCGGTCGAGAGTTGCCAGGTCATATTCCCGGGTCAGCTTTATCCCTTTTTCTGTAATGCAGTTGAGCTCACACTGTCCGCAGTAGATACAATTATCAAGATGGAGGATGAGTCTCCTTTTTTTCTCCTGAATATCGTCAAGTATATCAATTGCCCCAGGCGGACATACATTGGCACATGCTCCGCAGCCAACACAGTACTCATCGCTGTACTCGGGTTTTCCTCTAAAGGCTTCAAAAGGCTCGGAGGGTTCGAAGGGAAACTTTATGGTATAGGCCCTGGTGGTCAATGCCTTTACCGCCTCTCCCAATTCCCGCAGTTTGGGTTTACGCATCTGCTTTCTCTCCTTCCACAGGTTTTACCTCTTCCCTGTATCTGTCGATAATGCTCTCCTTCCAGAGTCTTACCCCCGAGCGATGGGCTCCCTTTGAGATCGCATGTGCTGCGGTGGGAGAGGTGAGAAGTATAAATACAAGGCAGAGCACCGCTTTAATTCCCAGAGAGGTAAAACCGGAGTAAATAAGTACACCGAGAAGAATAAAGATTGTGCCGAAAGTTACACACTTTGTACCAGCCTGTAAGCGGTTGTAGATATCGGGAAAGCGAACCAAACCCAGGCATCCGAAAAAATTGAATGCCACCCCTATACCGAAAAAAACAATACCGATCACTTCATTCATCAAAGCCCCTCCCTTCCAGATATTTGGCAAGAGCGATGGTTCCTATAAAGCTGAGCAATGCCCAGGTAATTGCCACATTCATGTAAAAATCTTTTCCCGTTATTATGGCCATGAGAGCGCAGAAACCCACCACAACTATCCCTAAAATATCTATAGCAACGGTTCTGTCCGGTGCAGTAGGGCCTCTGCCGATTCTGTAAATACACATGAAACAGCAGAGAAACAACACGGCGAAATAAACCTGTAATACCGTCTCCATATAGACTCTCCGTCAATCTAATCAAATATCTTTTTTAAAATGTTCTCAAAACGCAGAACTATACTCTTCGTCGCCTCTTCCTCCTCGGTACTTTTTACATTTATCCAGTGGATATAAAGATGGTTATCCTCGGTTATATCCACCGAGAGTGTTCCCGGAGTGAGGGTAATGGAGTTTGCAAGTGCAGCCTTGGCTGATTCGCTCTTCAGGGTGGTTTTTACCCTGACTATACCAGGACGAATGGGCATCTTCGGATGAATAACACGGTAGACCACATCGAGGTTAGCCAGGAGCATGTAGTAGAAGAGTACAGGGATATAACACACCGCCCAAAAATATCTTTTTAAAGCGAAAAACTTTAAAGGAGTTCTTGTAAAAACTTCTACAAAGAGTACTGCAGCGAGGAGGGAGAAGAGTAACCCCACAAAAAAGATCTGCCAGTCCATCTTTCCGGTCTGGAAATTGTAGGGCCAGGTAAGCAGGTACCATGTTATAAAAGAAACGATAAAGAGTGTTATTCTTCTCATCTACTCGTAACCCTCCCTTCAAGAACCTGATAAAACGATCCTGGCATATTCGACCCCCTGTATGAGTGCATTGACCGCAGGTTCGAGAAGAAACTCCCTCGGTCCAGGTAAAAGGAGAAGCCCCATCCCGATACAAAACAGGGCCAGGATGGCCTGGGCGACGCCCATAAGAGCGGGGGATTCCTTTATGTTCTTGAGTTTCTCCGGCAGCTCGCCAAGAAAGGCGTATCTGAGTACTTTAAGAAAGGAAATAAGGGTTATGAAACTTACAAGAATTGTAATTCCTGCAACTGCGTGAAAACCGGCCTGTATGGCTGCGATAACTATAAGAAGCTTGCTCCAGAAGCCGTTGAAAGGAGGCACCCCTGCAATGGAGAGAGAGGCAATACTACAGGTTGTTCTGGTAACCGGCATGATGCTTATAAGACCACCCATCTCCTTTAACTGTCTGGTACCCGTGCTGTACTCAATTGAGCCCGAGCTTAAAAACAGGAGCGATTTGAACACAGCATGATTGGCCAGGTGGAAGATACCGCCGAGAATCGCCAGTGCCGCCACGGAACTGCTTCCTCCGGTGGCAAGGATATACCCCCCCAGACCGACTCCAAGTATTACATATCCCATCTGACTTATGCTGTGATAGGCAAGAAGCCGTTTAAAGTCCCATTGTCCCACAGCCAGAAAAACTCCCACGGTCATGGAAAGAAGTCCCAGAACAATAAGTAAGGTTCCGTAGAGTTGATTGAGGCCTATGACATTAAATAGAATCCTGAACAGTGCATATACACCGAGTGCTTTTATTAAAACCCCTGAAAGCATGGCGGATATGGGAGCAGGAGCCGAAGGATGTGCATCGGGCAGCCAGGGATGAAAGGGCACAAGCGCTGCTTTGATACAGAAACCCACTATAAAGAGAACTGCTGCAACTGTCAGTATTGTGTTTTGATTACCTGTTGCCATTATCCCGCCGATACTCGCCATATTAAGATATCCGGTAGCCCCGTAAACAAAGGCTACTCCGAAAAGTACAAGGGTGGAGCCGATACTGCTTAAAACGAGATACTTGAAAGAGGCTTCCAGCTCCTCGTGATTGCAGCCAAACGCTACAAGTGCATAGGATGCAACAGAGGCGACTTCAAGAAATACGAACAGGTTGAAAAGATCTCCAGTAAGTATCACTCCGTTCATCCCTCCCACCATCAGCAGGAAGAGGGAATAGTACTTGTACCTTGCAGTATACTGTTCCATATAACGTGTGGAGAAGATTGTGGCGGCAAAACTTATCAATGCTACAACCACAAGAACCAGATTGCTCAACCCGTCCAGCACCCAGTTTATACCGATAGGAGGATTCCACCCCCCTATAACATATACACCCCTGGTTTTAATGAGTAAAATTGATATGACCAGTATGGAGAAGGTTGCCAGGTTGCCCAGAATATCGGCAAGAATACTGCTCTTTCTGGCAAGCAGGTATGTGAAAAAGGCAATACCCAGGGGAATTGCTACCATAGAGGGGAGTAACGCCATATTCATCCTTTCAATCTCCTGATTTCGGTAATATCGAAAGTTCCGTATTTTTCATAAAGGCGAATACAGATAGCAATTGCCAGTGTGGTAACACCAAGTCCTATTACGATTGAAGTTAGTACAAGGGCCTGGGGGAGTGGATCTACCGATGTGGCCAGAAACTCGGTGATATTCATATTTTCACTTACAATGGGAGCGACCCCTCCCTTTCTGTAACCGAGAAGAATTAAGAAAAGGTTTGCCGAGTACTCCATCAACGTTAGACCGATTACGATTTTTACTATGTTTTTCTTGGTTATGGCGCAGTAAAGGCCAATTAAGAATAGAACAAAACATAAAGTATAGATCATTTTCTACTCCTCCTCCCTATCTCCCTCTGCAACCATCTTCTTTGATCCGTCCTTTTCCACTACAATCCTTAAAATCGAAAGGATTACAAATACATTGAAGAGAGAGGCACCTACCTTGAGCAAAATGGCAATATTATATATAGGGATGGTTCCAGAGCTAAAGAGGGCAAACTCTTCGCCGGGATAGCGTGCCTGGAGGAAGTTGGCGAAAAATATCCCTCCGAAGCCGATCCCAAGAAGAGCAACTATAAGGAACAGAAGGACACCACTGCTGTCAAATACCGAAGCTTTACCAAGACTCAAGTTTTTCAGGGCAAACTCCCTGCCGTAGGCCAGGGTAAGAAGTATATAAGAGCAGGCGATGACCACACCCCCTGCAAAACCGCCTCCAGGAGTTAAGTGGCCTGTTATGGTAAGATATATACCGTAAAGGAATATGAAGACTTTTACCCACCTGGTTACGGTCTTTACAATAAGGGTCATTCCTTTCATCTTCTGCCTCCCAATTCTCTACGGCTTCTAACCCGAAGGACCGTAAGAGCACCGAGAATTGCGGTGAATAAAACAGTGGCCTCCCCCAGAGTATCGTAAGCGCGATAGTCGAGAATGACAGATGTAACGATATTTGCCGCTCCGGTTCGAGACAGCCCGTTTTCTATATAACTGTTGGAAGGAGCTTCTCCAACCGCTGATATGATAGGAGTACCGAACTCAAGCAGACTTCTGAAGGAGTAAATCCCGATAAGCAGAAATGCCACAATCAACAGGGAGACGATCGAAAGGGATATCCAGTTTATGTGGCCCGTAGTGGGAACCACATCCCTGCCTATGGTGGCTCTGATTAGGAAAATAAGGAGAATCACCTCGACGGCAATCTGTACAATTGCAAGATCGGGAGCCATCAGAAGGAGGAATGCAATGCTCAGACCGAATCCCACTGCTCCGAGCGAAATAACAGAGGAGAGGAGGCTCCTGGTTTCAACAGCAACCAGTGCTCCCAGAATGATAAAGATAAGAGTTATAAACAGATAGATTTCCTCTCCCATTATCCTTAAACCTCACAGTAAAAATATGCTTAAACAGAGCAGAACTATAATACCCAGCAGACTCCAGCTTAAATACGTTGAAAGTATTCCGTTATGGAGAAACTGCAGTGCCCCTGTAATCCAGGCTCTCAGTTTTCCAAAAAGTATGTAGAGATCGAAGTGCCCTTTCTCCTCGGAAAGGTAAAACTTTTCCATCAGGGGAAGTTCCTTTATGGTATCGTAGAAGTATGTGCCTTCGACCCTGATAGTTTCGGCTTCTATTTTTTCACCTCCCACGAAAGTATCCGCAGTTCTGACCGATCTCATCGCCCTTCCTATCCAGTAGATGATCAAACCGAGCGCAATTCCTGCTATGAGCAAAATTGTTGCAAGGGGTGATTCCCAGATTCCCATGGGAGTAAGGCTGACCCCGACTCCGGGAGCGATAAACTGCTCCACAGGAAAACGGTAAAAGATACCGAAGAAAAGGCATAGGATGGCCAGCACTACAACAGGGAAAACCATGGCAAAACCGGAATCACCTGTAACTTTTTCAGTATATTTTGATTTCTGTCCCAGGAATACGGAGTAGATTACCTTGATAAAAGATGCGAGGGTGAGAGCGCTTCCGAACATTGCCGCTATCAAAAAGATAAAGCTGCCCCCCTTCCCTGTTTCAAGCACACCCTGGTACACCAGCCACTTCGAGGCAAAGCCGTTTAAAGGGGGTATTCCTGATATAGCCAGAGCTGCAATTAAAGCTGTTATAAATGTTATAGGCATAGATCTCGAAAGGCCACCAAGATCCCCAAGCTCATTACTACCTGATTTCTTTTCTACTGAACCACCACATAGAAAGAGGCAGCTCTTATAGATGGAATTATTAAGCATGTGGAACAACCCGCCTACAATCCCAATGGGGGTAAGAGTTCCTATGCCCAGAACCATATAACCCACCTGGCTTACCGCGTGGTAGGATAGCAGCTTTGGCAGTTCATGTTGAACCATGGCAAACATTACTGCTGCAATAATCGTTACAGCCCCTATAATCATGAGAACAAGTCCGAGGCTGTAACCTAAAACGAATATTTTTGTAGAGATCATCACAAGCAGGTATATTCCCAGTAACTTATCCAGCGCAGCGGGCAAGTAGGCCATTACAGAGGCAGGAGCACCTTCGCTTGCAGTGGGAATCCAGGTATGCATTGGCACAGCCCCTGCCTTTGTTATGGAGCCGACCATCAGCAGTAGAAATGCCAGCACAGGAAGCCAACCCTCTGCAGGCAAGTTGATATCGCTTATTACAAAGGTGCGGTTTAGAAACCAGAGTATTCCCACTCCCATGAGAAGACATGCGTCCGAGGCGCCGATCATGGCGAAGCTCTTTGTAGCCCCCTCCCTGGCCCGGGGCTCTCCTGTAGTGATTAAAAAGTAAAGAGAAGCGGTAACCATCTCCCAGAAAATGAGAAAAAGCAAGAAATGATTGGCCAGAAAAACACCGGCAGTACCGCCGAGGGCAAAGAGGAAATACCCGTAATATTCCTTATATCTCTCCTTTCCGGCCATATAGGAGGCGGAAAAGAGGGAGATGAGCAGGCCGAATCCTGTTGCAAAGAGAAGAATAAAGGAGGCAAGGGGAGCAGATAGTAAATCCAGGTGCAGGTTAAAATCTCCTATCTCTATAATGGAGATAAATAGATGGGATTCTTCCATACGAAAAATAAGGAATACCACAACGAAAGCGATGGCAGCCGTAAGAAGGGAGAGTGCTTCCCTTACTCCCTTAACCATTTTCGGGATAAAGAAAACAAGTACACCAACTGCAATGGGAAGAAAAACCGGAACAAGCAGGAGATTTTCACTCATTTGTCTGTCTCCCCCTCTCTTCCATTAACCTCTTTGTCTTATCCTGGCTCAATTTGATGAGGTCTCGAGCTGTGTATACCCTTTCTCCAGTATCTGAATCGACCACTGCAATTCTCTCGGTGCAACTGTAACAAGGGTCTACAGATGCGAGAGTTATGGAAACATCGGATATGCTCTGCCCGATGCACGAAGCTCTGAAGGAGGGGACATTTACATAACTGGGAGACCGAACCTTGTGCCGTACCGGACGATTCCCCCCATCCGAACGAACATAGTGGAAGGTCTCTCCTCTGGGCGCTTCCACATGCCCCACCGCCTCTCCGGGAGGTATTTCCCTGACTTCGGCTTCAATCGGCCCATCGGGAATTTTTTCTGCACATTCCTTTATAATTTTTATGGATTCAAAGATCTCCAGAAGTCTTACCACCGCTTTGGCAAAGACATCACCCTCGTTCCGGGTTATTACCTTCCATTCGACCCGATCGTAGGCGGCGTAAGGGTCGTCCCTCCTCACATCTATGGGTACACCGGAGGCTCTTGCAGTAGGACCGGTTACGCAGTATCGCAGGGCATCCTCTTTGGTCAGAACCCCAACCCCCTTCAAACGGGCATGAATAACCGGATCATCCAGGACTGCTTTTGTAATCATATCCATGGGGGGGATAAGTTCGTCCATTACTTTCTGAATATGAGGCATGAGCTCGTTCGGTATATCCCTTCTGCACCCTCCGATTTTGGCGTTGGCGTAATTTATCCTGCTTCCGCTTATCTCTTCCAGAAGATCCAGAACGGGCTCCCTGTATCTCCAAGCCCACATCCACACAGTGTTGTACCCGATAAAATGGCCGGCCAGTCCTGCCCACAGCACGTGGCTGTGAATCCTTTCCAGCTCGTTTATTATCGTGCGCAGATAGAGGGCTCGCTCGGGGACTTCCACCCCTGCAAGGTCTTCCACCGCCTGAATATAGGCCAATGGATGGGAGGCCGAGCATATACCGCATATCCTTTCCACCAGAAAGGTTACCTGGTCGAAATGCATTGTTTCGCTTATACCCTCGATTCCCCGGTGGTTGTAGGAGATGCGTACATCCATGTCAACGACCTTCTCCCCTTCCACATACAACTGGAAGAACTCGGCTTCTTCCTGAAGGGGATGATAGGGACCTATGGGAATTATAGTTCTTTTTTTCATCTCTTTTCCTTTCTTAAGGGATACTCCCCTTCCGGCCAGGAATCGTCAAGGATCAGCCTCTCCAGTCCGGGGTGGCCTTTAAAGTTTATACCCAGCAGGTCATGTACTTCGCGCTCGATCCACTCGGCTGCAGGCAGGAAAGGCGCCAATGAATTGAGCTCTGAATCTCTGCCCTTTGTTTTAACCCTTACGGTTATTACCCTGTTCATGGAATCGAAGCAAAAGTGGTAAAGTACCTCGAATCCATCTCCCGTATCCATACCGGTAGCTGTGGCGAACCTCCCCCCGAGTTCTTCAAAAAGATATTTGCAAAAATCAAAATGCCTCTCTTCGGATACAGTGATGTATGTTTGACGCCTGGAAATCTCTTTCAATTCGAGCAGGTCATCAGAAAGAAACTCTTTTATCTTCTCAATCACATCGTCCATAAAATCACCTAAACTCCTGTAATACCCCTTCTATAGAGCTGCCAGTGCCTTAACCACTCCGAGAATCATGGCCTCCGGCTTTGGTGGGCAGCCTGGTATGTACATGACTATTGCTTCCGGGTCCACCTCTTTTATGACCTTATCGACCGGTCCGATCATGTGATATCCCTTTTTGAAAATACCCTTGGAACAGGCACATGAGCCTATTGCAAAGACAACACAAGGTTTGGGAGTCTGCCGGTATATCTCTTGCAGTCTTGGCGCCGCCTGCCGGGTTACCCCACCGGTTACTACCAGAGCATCGGCGTGCCTGGGTGTGCCTACCAGTTTTATGCCGAATCTCTCTACATCGAATCGGGGTGTTAACAGCTCGAGCAACTCGATATCGCAGTTGTTGCAGGCTCCGGTATTTACATGAAATACCCATGGAGATTTTTTTAATGCCCAGATTTTCCAGCTCATGTTTATAACCAATCAATTCCGCTAATATGCCCGATAATTGCCAATACCAGGGCAACTATCCCCGCAGGAGTGAGAAACCTCCAGAAAAACTTTAAAGCCTGATCGATTCTCAATCTCGGGTTTGTATTCTTGATTACGATTATTACAACAAGGATTGCTACATACTTGAGAACGGTCCATAAAATTCCCAATCCCCTGAAATTAAGCCCGCCCAGGAACACCGAGATCAGGTATACAGGTAGAGTAAAGAGGAGCATGGCCTGGGTTATCTTGAAAAGTGCCAGTGGTACGCCGGAATATTCGATATAGGGCCCTTCCATAATCTCTGTTTCCGCTTCCGCAATATCGAAGGGGGTAAACCCGAGTTTGGCCTGAATACAGAGCAGTGAAATGAGAAAAGCCAGAACTCCCGAAATACTTCCCATAACATGATTGCCTGCCAGATCGACCATATTGATACTTATCCCGCTTTTTATTATCACAATTGCTAGGCAGAGGAGGAATGGTAATTCATAGGCAAGGATCAGTTTCATCTCTCTGTTTGCCCCTGTAGCCGCCATGGGGTTACCGGAAGCCATACCCCCAATCATAAGGGAGAGGGAAGGGAGCATGAGAAGATAGACGACTACGAAGAGGTCGCCTACAAAAGAGATTTTATAAACACTCGCAAGCCATAGAATAACCGACACTATGGTAACCGAACCAAGACCAACGAGTGGTGCTGAAAGAAACAGGGTCTTGTTGCTGTTCTTTGGTACTATGGTCTCCTTCCCCAGAAGCTTTAGAATATCGTAGAGAGGTTGACCGGGAGGCGGCCCGACCCTCCATTGCACTCTTGCGGTTACTTTACGGTCGATCCACACAGAAATCAGACCTACCGCCAGAGTGAAAATAAAACCAGGAAAAACAAGAAAGTAAAAAATATATTTTCCAGCATCCAAAAACATCGCTCAAGAATCCTTTTTCCAGGTTTTAACGTGCACAAGCACGTGTTCTCCCAAGGGATAAATATCTTTCTCGGCATCTTCTTTGAAATCACCAAATTTTACCGAGCCGTCTGTACATTTTTCTACACAGATGGGCGCTTCTCCGTTTCTGAGCCTCCCCACACAGAAGTCACAGATGGAAGTTTTATAGGGGATTGAGTCTTCCTGAATTGTTCCGAAGGGACAGGCAATGACACAGGAATTACACCTTACACACATCATGGTGCTTCTTCTGACAATTTTGTCCTCACCTCTCTTAAGCGCCTCTTTGGGACAGGCTCTGATGCAGGCACCTTCTTCACAGTGTCTGCAAAATACAGTAAAGATTGCCTGTTCTCTTAGAGCAGTAATTCCGTCATTTTCGCGATGGTGGTAATAGGAGCAGGGTAGAGGCTCGATACGGCTTTTCATTGCTTCCAGATCGATTAAAAGTTTTGCTAAAGCCATAATTGTCTCCTAATCCCATATCTCAGGGATATCTGCAATTGCCTCATAGGTAAAAACCGGACCGTCTTTGCAGACATAGTATTTCCCCAGACGGCAGTGTCCACACTTGCCTATTCCACAGCTCATGTTTTTCTCCATGGAGAGATAGATCGAAGAAGGCTTATACCCTATTTCAAGAAGCTTTAAAGTGGAGAACTTCATCATTACCGGAGGACCGCATACCACAGCCACTCCGTTTTCCGTATCCAGATGGCCGTTCTCGAGTAAGGTTGTAACCAGTCCCACCTTACCCTTCCATGTTTCATCTCCCCTGTCCACGGTCAAATCTACCTCTATCTTTTTAGCCCACTCTTTCAGCTCTCCTTTATAAACTATGTCGGCCGGAGTGCGTGCACCGTATTTAAGAATTACCCGTTTAAAATCATTCAGCCTGTCGAACATTGTAAGGAGAAGAGACTTAAGGGGAGCCAATCCCACGCCACCGCCGAAAACAAGTACCTCTTTGCCTTTAAACTCGGACAGGGGGTAGCCTTTGCCGAAGGGCCCCCGCACCCCGACTATACTGCCCTCGGACATCTGGTGAAGCCTGCTTGTAACCTTCCCTGCTTTCATTATCGTTACATCCATCCTATCCTTTATCATGGGGGAAGATGAGGGTGTGAAGGGTGATTCGCCTAATCCTGGTACAGTTATCTCTACAAACTGGCCTGTATCGAAGTGGAGCTGTTCCGACGGAGTTAGAATAAAAGTTTTTATTGTGGGAGTTTCATCGATTACGCTCTCTATTTTTGCACTTATGGGTGAATAGGGATTTCCGTTACTCATGCCGATGCAAGCTCCTTTAAAACTTCACGGATATCTATCCCGGCAAGGCAGGCTTCGGTGCATCTTCCACAACCGGTACAGGCGTATGAATCGATTCTTTCCGGGAAGAAGGAGAACTTTTTATCGAATCGGTTTCTGATACGTTCTGCAAGCCTTCGCCGAGGATTTGCGCCGCCTGCCACTCTGGCAAATGTCTTGTACTGACAGGAATCCCATAAGAGAGATCTGCCGAAATCACCACCGGAACGTGCGTAATCCTGCAATATAAAGCAGTGGCAGGTTGGGCAGACCAGGTTGCAGGCCCCGCACTCCACGCAATCTTCGGAGTAATTCTCCCAGATACCCGATTTGAAGTTTTTCTCAACATAACCCTTAATAGAGTCTTTCTCGGGTAGATTTTCGCCTGCAATTTTTTTCCTGTAATTATCGATAAAGGTGTTTCTGTTTTTCTCTGCCTCTTCTTTCTGAGAGGCTGTGGCTTCTGTAAAGTGGGAGCGGTACCTATCCAGCAAAGACTCGCCTCTCTGTGAGCCTGCTTCCAGGAGAAGGCCCTCTTCCAGGACGGAGAACTTGATGTCGTAATTATCTTCTGGAAACGGGTTAATGCCAAGAGCCAGACAGAAGCAGTTTTCTGTGAATTCCGTACAATCACTTGCTATAAGAATTGTGTTCTCTCTTCTTGCCTTGTAGAAAGGATCTTCTATCTCTCCTTCTAGAAAGACATGATCCAGAACTTTAAGAGAACGAAGGTCACAGGCTTTTGTGCCAAAAAGAACGGTCTGTTTTTCTTTAAGGGCATCTAAATCTGCTTTGCCCTGTGGAGTGTCCGCAGAGTAGGTTGCTACGGTATACCTGGGTGGGAAGAAAAAAGTCTTTAGTGGTTCTACCGTACGGTATTGGCTCCAATCGGGTGTTTTTGGGGAGTCCTCAAGTACTCTGCGCCATTTGTAGGTCTCTTCGATCCTCTCTGGTGCAAATAATTTGAAATCTCGGGCAAGCGAGGGGATCAGTTCTTTTATCCCGGCATTTTTTAAAAAATAGCTTTTGTTCATTTTTCTGCACTGTCTATATAATGCAGACTACTTGTAGATGGCAATCATCCGATTACCGTCTACAGCCATATAACAAAACCCTTAATTCAGCCAGAATGCTTGCCGCAAACATTAAACTAGATGTTCATTATAGAACTGTAAAACCGATTTGTCAATAAAAAAAATTTTAAAATGGTTTTTTTATTGTAATTTTTCTCAATAAATATAAATATTTTGCAATTTCTGATAATTTTTCTCAATAATTAAATACAATTTTTCTTTGAAGATAACTCACCTGCCTGCCGAAAAGCAGTATAACTTTGTAGGTTGTATTCTACTTTTATCCCGTCTTTCTAACTCGAAGTTTCGAGCCAATTGGCCCAATTAATTACCTTCTGTTTGAGCAACCTCTCCACCTTGGACAGAAGCTCCTCCGGTTTAGCGGGTTTATCGATGAAATCATCCACCCGCAGATACTCGCCGTCCTTTTTATCGGAGAAGCCAAACTGGGGATGTTTGATGTTAAGGGCTGTAATCATCAGGATAGGAATCGCAGCGGTCTGCCTATCTTGCCTCATTTTTACTGCATAGTCGAACCCCTTTGTTTTATCTTTTGTCCCGAACATCACATCCAGGATGATCACTTCGGGTTTCTCATCCCTGGCGAGACGAAACCCACTTCCGGATCATTGGCCTCCACCATGTCGTAATCTTTCGATTTAAGGGTAAGACTCATGGCCTACAATGTATTCCTGTCATCCTCGATAATTAAAATCTTTTGTTTTTTTGCCATTTATTTTTCCTCCTTAAATGGATTATTTATATAATTTAACTTCAAAGGTGCTCCCCTTATCTTCTTCAGTTTCAACTCTTATTTCCCCTCCGTGCAGTGAAACAACCTCTTTTGCTATGGATAGCCCCAGCCCCGTTCCCTTTTCGATGATTTTTTTGGCGTTTTTCGATCTGTAAAAATCATAAAAGATACACTCTCTGTCTTCTTCTGGTATACCAATCCCGGTATCTTTTATGGCAAAAATTACTCCTCTTTTTTTTCTCCCGATGCGATAGTCTCATCTTCATGTGTTTCTTTTATAAGGAGCTCAACTTTACCTCCCGGCAGAGTATAGTTAACGGCGTTCTGAATTAGATTAAAGAAAAGTTTCTCCATGGCTTCGGGATCTGCATCTATCATTATATCATTCCCGGGGATGTTTGTATTAAGTATAATTTTTCTCTCTTCTATGGAAGGGTTAATTTTTTCAATTGTCTCTTTCAAGATTTTAGAAATTGAAACTTTTCTCTTCCTCTCAATTCCCTCTGTCCGCAAACTGGAAAGATAGTGAAGATCTTTAACAAAGGCCAGAAAATTCTCGCTTCTTCTCTCCGCCCTGGATACCATTTCCAGGGCTATCTTCGATATCTCTCCCGCAAATCCAAAGAGCACCACGTTGAGAACACTCTATATTGCAGAGATATCCCCCTTTATATCGTGGGTTAGAACCATTACATATTCCGATTTAATACGGTTCTGTTCGCTGAGTCTGGTATTTGCTATATCCAGCTTCTCTTCTCTTGCCCGTAATCTGTTCACAATGGTGGTCGTAAGGTAAACCACAATATATACGGCGGAGATAAAGGCGATATACTCTCCTATGAAGTCTTTGCCGGTTAATTCAGGAGATTCGAATGAGAAATACCTTCCAAGAGGGTGTCGGGGGAGAAGGCCGGCGCTCTCCGCTTAGAAAACCGCCACGTACAAAAACACGGCAAAGGTAGCATGAAGGAAGGCAGCCCTGTTGGTGAGAATAATGCTTGCGATTACCATGTGAAAGAGGAAAAACAGAGTAAAGGGATTTCTGAAGCCTCCGGCGAAGTAGAGCAGATAGGCCAGTAAAACCAGATCGAAGGAGATCTGGAAGTTGGTAAAAAAATAGGCTATTCCGAGGCGGTTCTCTTTCTCCTGTACTTTAACAGTAAGCCTTTTGAAATATAGAGCGCAGATGAGATTGTAGATGGTGAGCACGAAGTTTCCTAAATAGAGTGGGAAAATGGAGAGGGGAACCTTTAAAATGAATAGGAGCCGCTTATAGCAATAAACAATCCGACTATTGCAATCCAGCGCAGTGTGATGAGCCAGGTTATTCTCTTCTCAAGATCTTCGTGTTTAAGAAACTTTATATAATTACCCATTTGCCGTTCCATAAAAATTGGAAGTCTACTGTTTGCAAAAGTCAAACAATTAATATGGGAGTAATGGTTAACCACTGTTTTACGAATCTGGTTAAGTTGACTTAATTTCTTGAATGTAATAAAGTTTGTCTATATTCGAGTTTAACTTTGCCAGGCAGAACTACCGGAGAGGTGAACCGGCCTACATGAAGAGAATCCTTCACTGTGCAGACCTTCATTTAACACACGAAA
>QNBH01000026.1 GCA_003645645.1 Spirochaetota bacterium
CCGTTAAGCCACCCCGAATAGTAAAAGAGCTGGGTTACTCCAGGGGTAATGTGCATCGCCTCTTGGCTACGCTGGAAGAGCTCGGTTTTGTAGAATTAATCGAAGACAGAGGATACCGTCTTACATACAAAATGTTTAAATTGGGTAATAAAGTAATAGAACACAGCAAGCTGGAAGAGGTTGCCCACCCCTTTCTCGGCCCTTTGGCAGAAAAGGCAGGAGAGGATGTTTGCCTGACTGTGCTTTATGAAAAATCGATAATCATAGTGGAACGCATCAAGAGTGCAAACCTTTTAACTCTAGACCATGATGTTGCTCACACATATCCGCTCCATTGTAGTGCTTCGGGAAAGCTGTTTCTTTCCTCTTTCGATGACGAATCTTTGTGGCGATTGCTTGAAGATCTGGATTTGGAGAAAAGAACAGAGCGAACTATCACAGATAAAAATGCCCTTTTCCAGGAAATATTTAAAATCCGTAAACTTGGCTATTCCCTTGATTTGAGGGAATACAGCGAAGATATTCATACCATTGCAGCACCCATATACGATTACACCAGGCGTATAGTTGCAACAATAAGCATATCCGGTCCTTCTCAGAGATTAACCGAGGCTAAAATGCAGACACTTGTAAATCCTCTCCTCCAGACTGCGGAAGAGATTTCAAGGAAAATGGGGTGTGATCAGGCCGGAAATATGAACTATAAAAAAATGCAAAAGGCCTTCTGGGAATCCAAGAAGGTTGTATATCGAAGTAACAACCACAGAGGAGGTATGTAATGCAAAACAGCGAAAAGTTTGCTCAGCTCTCAATAGAAGATGCACCATTAATAAAGGTTACTCCCCCAGGTCCTCAATCCAGAGAAATTCTCGAATATCAGGAAAAAAATGAAAGTTCTGCTATCTCCTACGCAAGAGGGATGCCCATGGCTCTGAAAAGAGGAAAGGGTGCCACTCTCGAAGACGTGGATGGCAATATCTACATAGATATGTTCGGCGGCGCGGGGGTGATGGCTCTTGGACACGGCCATCCGGAGGTACTTGCTGCCGCGCATGAGCAGATTGATGAGATAACACACACACTGGATATCCCATCTCCCACGAGAAAGAATCTTGTATCTGTGTTAAAAAGTATACTTCCTTCTCAATTGAGCCGTCTCTTTTTCGGTGGTCCTACCGGCTCCGACGCGGTGGAACAGGCGTTAAAACTGGCAAAGTTCAACACAGGAAGATACAACATTATTGCATTCGAGGGTGGCTATCACGGGATGACAGGAGGAGCCCTCGCTCTTACCTCGGATGCAGGACACAAAGAAGGGTTGGGACCTCTTGTACCGGGAGTTCAGTTTGTTCCCTATCCCTATACCTATAGAAATCCCTTTGGAGGTCCCGAAGAGGAATGCGATCTTCGTTGCGCCGAGTATCTCGATCATGTCCTCGAGGACTCACACTCAGGTTTCATGAAACCTGCTGCGGTAATTTTGGAACCGGTTCAGGGAGAGGGTGGCTCAATAGTACCACCGGAGCGTTTCTTACAGAATGTACGAAAAATCTGCGATAAGCACGGCGTTCTCCTTATCTGCGATGAGATACAGAGCGGACTGGGAAGAACGGGAAAGATGTTCGCCTTTGAACATTCGGGAATCGTTCCCGACATAGTTACAATGAGCAAGGCTCTGGGTGGAGTTGGATTTCCCATCTCTGCAATTGCATACAGAGAAGAGTTGAATACCTGGCCTGCAGGAAAAACCATAGGAACCTTTCGCGGAAATATGGTTGCCTTTGCGGCCGGGGCAAAGGCACTTTCCTATATGGTTGAGCATAATGTTCCCGAACACGCGGCCAAATTGGGTAAGATCCTGCTGGAAGAATTGAAGAAAGTGGAGAAGGATTCAAAAATCCTGGGAGAAGCCCGCGGCAAGGGGTTAATGCTGGGACTTGAGATGGTTAAGGACAGGGAGACCAAAGAGCCGGCTCCCGAAATTGCCAGAGAAGTGAGAAAACTCGCCCATCAGAGAGGGGTAATGATAGAGGTGGGTGGCCATTACGGAAATGTGGCAAGACTTCTTCCACCCCTTATTATTACCGAAAAACTTGCCTTTAAGGGAGCGGAGATAATAAGTGATGTTATAAGGGATATAGAGAAGAAATATTAAAAGAGGAGAGCAAAAATGGCTAGTAAAGATAAATACAATGTGGCTGTTGTTGGTGCCCTGGGCATGGTAGGCACCGAGATGATAGCTACTCTTGAGAAGAGAAACTTTCCGGTTGATGAACTGCGTCCTCTCGATGTACCTCAGAACGAAGGAAGGGAAATTTCTTTCAAGGGGGAGAAAATCAGGGTAAGTTCTTCAAACCCGGAAAACTTTAGGGGGATCGATATCGCCCTGTTTTCCGCAGGTGCCGATGCAAGTCTTGAGCTCGCACCGAAAGCCGTTGAACAAGGCGCGGTTGTTGTGGATAACAGTTCCGCCTGGAGGATGAATCCCGAATGTCCTCTGGTAGTACCCGAGGTAAATCCCCATGATCTCGAATGGCATAAAGGAATTATAGCCAATCCCAACTGTTCTACCATACAGATGGTGGTGGTGCTTAAACCTTTGCATGACAGGGCAAAGATTAAGAGAATGGTGGTATCCACCTACCAGGCTACTACCGGAGCGGGGAGAAAGGCAACCGAGGGTCTGCGTAAAGAGGCGGAGGAATACCTCAAGAAAGGCACTATTGTAGGTCCCTATGCATTCCAGTATCAGATTGCCTTTAATGTTATTCCGCACATCGATGTGTTTATGGAGGGAGGGTATACAAAAGAAGAGCTTAAGATGACCAACGAAACGAAGAAAATAATGAACGACGAAAATATCAGGGTAACTGCCACATGTGTAAGGGTTCCCGTGTGGTACGGCCATTCGGAAGCCGTAAATATAGAAACAGAGAAAAAATTGACACCCGATGAGGCACGGAAAATTCTGGAGAAGGCTCCGAGTGTAATGGTAATCGATGATCCTGCCAATAAGAAGTATCCCATGCCTCTGTATTCAAACGATATCGACGAAACAATGGTGGGAAGGATAAGGGAGGATTTTACCATCGAGAAGGGGCTTAATCTGTGGATCGTATCGAACAATATACGCAAGGGGGCTGCCTTGAATGCGGTACAGATAGCAGAAACTCTGATCGAGAAAGACCTGGTAAAGGTTCGGTAATAAGATTAGATGTGTGAGGAAGGAGGTAGAGATTTGAATGCTTTTGGTAGATGAAATTGCAAAGCACAAACAGGAGTTAATAGAGTTAAGACGGGATTTTCACATGTATCCCGAGCTGGGTTTTCAGGAGTTTCGCACTTCCGATCGGGTTGAGCAATATTTAAAAGAACTGGGTCTGGAAACCCGAAAGATTTCTAAAACCGGTGTAGTGGCGACCCTGCGTAGTAAGCATGCAGGCTCCTCCTCGGATACTCCCACTCTCATGCTTCGAGCCGATATGGATGGCTTGCCCATTCAGGAAGAGAACAACATACCCTACAAATCAAAGAACTCTGGAGTAATGCACGCCTGCGGTCACGATGCACACATGGCGATGCTACTGGTGGCAGCGAAGGTTATTACGGAAAACTATGCCGACAAAATCGGTGGAAATATAAAGTTCGTCTTTCAGCCCAACGAAGAGATAACCGGTGCAGAGGTAATGATAGAAGATGGTGTGCTTGAAAATCCCAGGGTTAATGCCGCCATCGGAATACATGTATGGAGTCCTCTCGAAAGTGGAATAATAGGCACTCAGGCAGGCCCGGTAACTGCAAGTCTGGATGTATTCAAACTGGTAGTCTACGGGAAAGGCGGTCATACGGGTTATCCTGAAAGTGCCATAGACCCCATCATTGCAACCGCAAATATTATCCAATCCATACAAATTATACAAACCAGAGAGATAAATGCACAAAAACCTACCATCATTATGTTTGCACGAATAGAGGGAGGCAGTAAAAGCAACATTATCCCCGACTCTGTAACCGTGGAAGGCTCAATGCGTTATCTCTATGCAGGTGGGGAGGATAGTGCGGAGAATCCAAGAAGAAGGTTCGAGAGAATTGTTAAGGGAGTAAGTGAGGCTTACAGAACCAGGTATGAAATTGAGTTCATCCAGGAAAACTATGCTGTTGTGAATAACCCGGAGATGGTTCGAATTGCAAAATCGACTGCGGAAGAGATTACAGGAGACCGAAAAAAAGTAATCGACTATGCCTGTATGGCAGGAGAAGATTTTTCCGCATTTGCAGCCAGAGTACCCGCCGTATTTCTGTTTCTCGGAACAGGTAATAAGGAGAAAGGGAGCGATTATCCTCACCACAATCCTCGTTTTAACATAGATGAGGATATTTTACCCATGGGAGTGGAGCTCTTTGTAAGAGGAGCATTGAAATACTTTCAGGAACAACCTCTATAGAAAGGAGGTGATAAGCGATAGGGGGAAAATGTAAAAGTTAGTATTAGTTATTTTGTAACCGAAAACAAATTTTAAAACCAAAAGAACGGAGGTTAACAGTTATGAGAAAAAGGATTTTTATTTTTGCAGTATTACTGGTATTCGCCCTCTCTCTTATGGGTGTCTTTGCAGGCGGAAAGAAAGAAGCCTCAGCTCCCGAGGAGGGGAGAGTGATAAAGGCAAAGTTTGCATCTGAAGAGATAGAAGGAGACTTCATGACCGTATGGGCAAATAACTTTGCCGATTACATGCGCGAGCAGACAAACGGCCAGGTTGATATTACAGTCTATCCCTACGGTTCATTAGGTGATACAAGGGATATCAATGAGCTCTGCCAGATCGGAGTTGTTGAGTTCGTATTCTCCGATTTCGCCTGGATAAGTTCCTTCGTACCTCAGGCACAGGTTATGGCACTTCACTACCTGTGGCCGAAGGACAAAATGCCTCAGGTCCTGGAGTGGGTGGTAGAGAACGGTGATTTTATGCCTCTTCTGGAAAAGAGTTTTCGTAAGAACGGCATGGTTCCTCTGGCAGTCATGTATGAGGGATGGCAGTGGCTTACTTCAAAGGTACCTGCAAAGACTCTGGAGGACCTTAAAGGCATAAAGGCGAGGCTTATGGGATCAAAACTGCTGGTCGAAGACTACCGGGCTTACGGTATGAGCCCCACACCCATGAGTTACGGAGAGGTATACAGCGCCCTGCAGACAGGACTGATCGATGCCCAGGTGAATCCTCTGTTTGCAGATTACAGCATGAAGTTCTATGAAGTAACCAATTACTTTACCCAGATGTGGGCGGAACCTTTTCTTGGTATACCCACCGTCAACATGCAGTTCTTCGATTCTCTTCCCGAAGACGTGCAGAATCTAATGAAAAATTATTTCAAAGACAATATTATCAAAGCAGCCGAATGGATCGACAAGAGAAATGCAGGCGACAGAGAGAAGATCGAGCAGGAAAAACCGGATATCGCATGGACAGAATGGGACGATGCCGAAGTCGCCAAAGCCAGAGAGATGGCAAAAAAAGTATATCCTACATTCGTTGAGATCGGCGGAGAAGATTCCCAACTCATACTCGACACTCTTCTAAAAGACATCGAAGCTGCTAAAAATGCACTTGGTGTAAAATAAATCGATTTACAGGGGAAGGCGGCAGGTACACTCGTGCCCCTTCCCGCGCATTTATCAAAGGAAGCTATTATGGAGAAGGCCGAAGCCATGAAAGATGAGAAGATTGGAACGGAGAAAAGGTCTATTATTTTTCTACTCGGAAAAATACTAGGCAACATAGTAGACTGGTTTGAGGTCTCCACTCTCTCGATCGGAACTGCAGCCATGACTGCAATTCTTATTGCAAATGTTATTGCCCGTTCCTTTTTCCAGAGTATCTATTTTGTAGAAGAAATTGCAGAGTTCCTCATTATTTTTGTAACTTTCGTCGGTACAAGCTATGCAGCGAGAAAGGCACGTCACATCCGAATGGCGGCTTTCCTGGATCTCATGCCGGAAAAATATGAGAAGATCTTTATATTCTGTATCTCCGCTGTGAGCGCAGTAGTAATGATTATTATGGGTTACCATGCTTTAACCTATACATTGTTGGTAAAAAAACTCAATCAGAGTACTTCGGCGTTGAGACTTCCCTACTGGTATTTTCTTGTTATTACTCCTGTAGGCTTTTTTCTTGCAGGTATTCAGTATATTCGTACCTTTCTCAAGAATATAGTGGAAAAAGAAGTCTGGCTGTCTCCGGATAAGCAGAGCGAATACGAAGAAGTGGAATACTAGGGAGGTTTATTATGACATTACTCTGGATAAGTTTAATCAGTATGTTGCTTCTGGGATTTCCCTTTATGGTTGTTATCCTCGGCTCTCTGCTTCTGCATCTCGGAGTGAACATGCCGGCATTCAACTACCATGTCCTCATTCAGCAGGTTTTAACCGGAATAACCCCACCATCGCTCCTCTGTGTGCCCATGTTTATCCTGGGTGCAACCATAATCACATCCGGTGAAGCTGCACCAAGGTTGATCAATATGATAAAGGCTTTTGTAGGTCATGTCCCTGGCGGACTACCCATTACCACAAATGCAAGTTGCACCCTCTTTGGTGCAGTATCCGGTTCCACTCAGGCAACCGTGGCTGCAATAGGGGGTACGATGCGTCCCATGCTTTTAAAGGCAGGGTATGACAGTTCCTTCACCCTGGGGCTTATAATCAGCTCAAGCGATATTGCCTTTCTTATACCTCCCAGTATCGGGTTTATCGTATACGGGGTGGTTACCAGTACATCGATAGGAAAACTCTTTCTTGCAGGTATAGGGCCAGGTCTGCTAATATTTGTACTTTTTTCTATTTATACATTCTTCTATTCAAAGGTTAAAAAGGTGGGAGTGCTTCCGAAAGCAACCAGGGCGGAAAGAATTAAAGCACTTAAAGACGGTATTTTGGTACTGGGATTTCCTGGAATTATTATTGGAGGTATTTACGGTGGTATTTTCAGTCCCACGGAGGCCGCTGCCGCAGCCGTTCTCTACGCCATACTTCTGGAAACCGTGATCTATCGGACCCTCACCTGGAAGAAGTTTACATTTGCCCTTCTGGATACGGCGGTCATAACCGGTGTGGTCTTTATCCTGGTAGGTGCAGGGCAGGCTTTTTCCTGGTTTATCAGCTTTATGAGACTTCCCCAGGAGATAATGCCTATTATTCTGGGAGCGGATCCTACAAGGTTGAAACTGATCTTCGTGGTTGTTATCTCTTACTTCGTAGCATGCATGTTCGTTGATCCCATAGTGGCGATTTATGTATTGAGTCCAATATTTCAACCCTATGTAACGGTCACAGGAATTGATAACATTCTACTGGGAACTCTGGTTACTCTTCAGGCTGCAATCGGATCGGCTACACCCCCTTTCGGATGCGATATCTTTACAGCGCAGCTTATTTTCAAAAGACCCTATTGGGAGGTAATTAAAGATACGCCTCCATTTACTCTTATATTGATACTGGTCACTGTACTACTGATTTTTGTGCCTGAAATTGCTACGTTCTTGCCGAATACGGCCTTAATCAGATAGAGTTTGAGTTAAAATATAAAACAACGAGCAAGGAGGAAGTATGCCTGTTTTTGAAATTTACGAATACAGAGAAAGAATAAAAAAAACCAAAAAACGAATGGAGGATGCAGGAATCGATCTTCTTCTGGTCTCTCAACCTGCAAACATGAACTACCTTACCGGTTACGATGGCTGGAGTTTCTATGTTCACCAGTGTATTCTTGTTTCCCTGGATCAAGAAGAACCAATATGGATAGGCAGGGGAATGGATGCCAATGGTGCAAAAATTACAACATTTCTTAAACACGAAAACATCATCCAGTATGCCGATGACTATGTTCAGTCTGATGTCAAACATCCCATGAACTTCGTTGCAGATGTAATAAAACAAAGAGGCTGGGGTAAAAAAAGAATCGGCGTGGAGGCAGATCAATTCTATTTCACCCATCGATGTTATGCGGAGCTTGAAAAGAGTCTACCCAATGCCATCTTTAAGGACGGAAATCTCCTGGTTAACCGGGTGCGCCTTATTAAATCCGATGCAGAAATAGATTTTATGAAAAAGGCGGGTAAAATAGCAGAGAAGGTAATGAAAACAGCCATAGACACAATAGATGTGGGAGTCAGGGAATGTGATGCCGCAGCAGCAATAGCCCATGCTCAGTATTCGGGCACTGAGGAGTATGCAGGTGATTATCCCGCAATAGTGCCTCTAATGATGGCTGGAGAGGCAACCAAAACCCCCCACTTAACCTGGTCTGAAAGAGAATACAAGAGAGATGAGGCGGTACTCCTGGAATTATCGGGAGTTTACAGGCACTACCATGCCCCTATTGCAAGAACAATCTACATAGGAAATCCTCCGAAACTAATGCAAGAAACTTCGGAGGTTGTGCTGGAAGGTCTACAGAAGACTCTCGATTATATTAAACCAGGCGTTACCGCCGAATCAGTTGAGGAAAAATGGAGAGAGGCTATAGCCCACTCCACAATCGTAAAAGAGTCGAGGCTGGGATATTCCATAGGGGTAAATTATCCGCCCGATTGGGGAGAGCAAACGGTGAGCATTCGGCCGGGGGATAAAACCGAGCTTAGACCTAATATGTGTCTCCATCTGATACCGGGTATCTGGTATGAGGAGGTGGGGTTCGAAGTTGATGCCACTATAAGGATAACCGAAACCGGTTACGAGTCGTTGTACGATTTCCCCTTAAAGCTTTTTGTAAAATAAGAAAAAACAAAAAGAAGCATTTAGCGGGTCTATGAAGGAAATTACGATAAACGATGTTTTAAGGGCAAGGAAGAAAATAGCGGGGTATGTATTAAGAACACCTCTGGTAGTATCTCATAAATTAAGGGAAAGAACCGGAGCGGATGTGTACTTCAAGCTCGAGAGTCTGCAAAAAACCGGCTCCTTCAAGGTCCGTGGCGCTGCCAATAAAATTCTTAGCTTAACCGAAGATGAGAAGTCCAGAGGAGTGATCACCTTTTCTACCGGGAATCATGGCAAGGCAGTAGCCTATATGGCAGGTAGACTCGGAATCGATGCCACAGTGTGTCTCTCCGAGCATGTTCCTGCTTACAGAGCGGAAGCAATAAGAGAGCTCGGAGCGCAACTATCGATTAGAGGAAAGAGCCAGGACGAGGCAGAAGATAATTATCACCGCATAACCAGAGAAAAGGGTATGATTCCGGTTGTTCCCTTTGATGATCCCTTTATCATAGCCGGGCAGGGTACAGTAGGGGTGGAAATGATGGAAGATGATCCCGAAATAGATACGGTGCTTGTGCCGCTGTCCGGCGGAGGGCTTCTATCCGGTGTGGCTCTTGCCGTTAAATCGCTTAATCCATCGGCACGAGTGGTAGGGGTTTCCGTTGAGAGATCGAAGGTTATGCTTGAGAGTCTTAAAAGAGGAAAACCTGTACAGATGGAAGAGCAGGATACACTTGCAGATTCACTTCTGGGTGGAATCGGAACCAGCAATAAATACACACTTGCCATGGTAAGGCAATATACCGACGATCATGTTGTAATATCGGAAGAAGAGATAAAAGACGGGATGTACTACGCACTCAAGAATCACGGTCTGGTTGTCGAGGGAGCTGCTGCCGTGGGTATCTCAGCCCTGCTCCATGGTAAATTGAAAGTTCGTGAGAAAAAGATAGCGGTGGTAGTAAGCGGCAGCACGGTTTATCTTCCTCAGTATCTTGCCGTAATAAACGAAAAACTGAAGAAAGATATTACATAAGGGTTGACAGTTAATCGCTATTTCAATTTAATCCGATTTATGAAAATTATGGTAACAGGGGGTGTGAGGTCAGGGAAGAGTAGTTTTGCCCTCGAATTGGCGGAGAAATATTTTAAAAAAAAGAACTTTCTCGCCACAGCCATCCCTTTTGATGAGGAGATGAAGAGAAGGATAGAACAACATAAGCGGGAGAGGGGAGAAGAGTATAACACCATTGAAGAATCTATAGAAATAGATAAATGGGCCTGTGAAGATATAATACTCGATTGTATAACCCTGTGGATGAACAATATCTTTTACTTTAAAAGAGAGAAGGATTGGGAAGGCATACTTACGAAATTTCTGGATAATCTTAAGGAAAATGCCGTAATCGTAACCAATGAGACCGGTCTCGGAAATATACCTGCAGACCCTTTGACAAGAAAGTATAATGATTATATGGGAAAGGCCAATGTCTTGATAGCATCCAGGATGGACTGGGTATATATGCTCATATCTGGCATCCCTTTAAGGATAAAATAGGCCGTGTATTTATCGGTTCCTTCTTATGTAATTCCGGGTACATACCTGGAAAATGTTCGCCTTATATCTTCTCTCAATCTTGTTCACTCCGTGGAGCTTCTTTTTTATCTATTCGATCCCGATACAGAAGAGTTATTCTTGAAAGAGAAAGAGGGTATTGAGCTTCACAATACCAGGTTGGGATTTTCCGTTCACATGCCCGATCGGCTGCTGGCCGAGCATGAGAAAATAATAAAACTCACATGGGAGTTGGCATCAAGATACATTTTGCATCCGCCCGATGGCGATAGCGAACAATTCATAAAGATTGTAAGCGGTTGGACGGAGAATTACGGAAAGTGCTTTTTACTGGAAAACATAAACGGGAGAGCCTTTCAATCAATCCTGGGCAGGATCGAAGGGTTAAGAGTCTGTATGGATACAGGGCATCTCCTTATGGAAGGGAAGAGCCCGGTAACCTTTTTTTCCCGATTCGAAGAATCCACTTTAGAGATTCATCTTCACGGAGTAAAGGATGGAAAAGACCACAACCCTGTGAAGCAGGATGAGGAGTGGCTTAAAAGCATGATACCCCTTCTTAAAAGGTTTAAGGGAACTCTCAACATTGAGCTTTTTTCTCTTAAGCATATAAGAGAGACCCTGCAGAGCCTCAGGTATCACGGAATAGTGGAGGAGGCGGTAGATTTTTGAAAAGACTCTTAAACTGCTTCCTCACCACCTTTGCTCTTATTTCGAGAATACCTGTTAAATGCAGGTATAGGGCAGACTTCACCTATACTGGTCTTTTTATACCACCAGTAGGGATATTTGTAACGGCCATCAACCTATTTCTATATTTTCTGCTGCGTCCTTTCACCGACTCCTTTGTGGTTGCCCTTGTTATTCTGGTAATTCAGTATCTTCTTTTTAATCTTTTCCATTTTGATGGATTTCTCGACTCGGTAGATGCCCTTTTCTGTCATGCAAACAGGGATCAAAGGATTAACATACTCAAAGATTCGAAAATCGGCTCCTTTGCCCTGTTCGGAGGTATAATATATCTTTTTTCAAAGATTTATCTTCTTGCTCGTTCTTTTTCACTGATTGAGCATTTGGCAGGGGAAAACTTAGTCTTTGCTCAACCGGTCGCTGTTTTTATCCTCCTCTCTTATCCCATTTCCGGCAGGGCAGGTGCCGGCTTAATCCCCTGCTTCTTAAAACCTGCTAAAGAAACCGGACTGGGTGCTCTGCTTAAAAACTATAAGAGAAGTTACGCCTTTTTCGGGGTCGTCATTGTTTTTCTTTTAGTCTCAATTCCACCGACTGCCTTCGCAATTCTTAAACCTGGCTTTAATTACATTATTCTATTAGTGAGCTTAACAGCAGCTTTTATAAGTTTTTTTATAGTTTTCAGGATTTATAAGAGAAAAATCGGAGGATTTACAGGAGATGCGCTCGGGTTTTCAATAGAAATGGGAGAACTTTTTCATATTTTTATCTTTTATCTGCTTATTTTATATTCTGTAAACCCTTGATATTTTAACTTCTTTATGCTATTTACAGTCGAGATTTTGTTTTTTTACCTAAATTTTTAAACGCGAAAAAACAAAATCTGCCTTAGCCAATAGTACATCGCAATCTACCTTAAGTGGCGATAGTTGATTGCGATATGAATAGGATACTGCCAGGTGATATATCGGCGCTGCGGATCAGCGGCAGGGCGGCGGTGAGCTTGCTCACCAAGCCGAACCGTCCTCTGCATCCGCTTGATGGCCGGCACAAAGCGCCGGGCAGAAAGCCGATGGCAATTCGCAGCGCCAATGGCGCTGGCGCAACGCGTCCACGCCATAAATAAGAGAATTTACGGAAGGGTTATTATTTAACAAAAGAACAGCTTAAAGGAGAAATATATGCAGAGTTCTTTATTCTTCATAGCTCCCGGAGGAGCAATTATTGCTCTCATCTTTGCCTTTGTTTTTTTCAAAACAATGATGAGAGAGAATGAAGGAAGCGAAAAGATGAGGGAAATTGCAAGCTATGTAAGGGAAGGTGCAATGGCTTACATTTCCAGACAGTACAAGGTAGTGGCCGTTGTATTTGTGGTATTGGTAGTACTTCTGGCTCTTCTCTCACTTTTTGGTGTACAGAATCCCTTTGTTCCCTTTGCCTTTCTAACCGGTGGGTTTTTCTCCGCACTATGCGGGTATCTGGGCATGAAAACCGCAACCTATGCCTCTTCCCGAACGGCCTATGGCTGTTCTTTTTCACTTAACAGAGGATTGAAAGTGGCCTTCCGATCCGGAGCGGTAATGGGTCTTGTAGTAGTGGGATTCGCCCTTCTCGATGTCTCTATCTGGTACATGGTGCTCAACTGGATCTATGATCATAATATATGGGGATTAAGTATATATCTCATGAAAAAAGTCGGAATCGATGGTGCATTTGATCAGGTAGTTCTCAAGTCAAATCCCAATTTCAATCATGCCAAACTTGTAGAAATTACCACTACCATGCTTACCTTTGGTATGGGTGCCTCAACCCAGGCTCTGTTCGCCAGGGTTGGAGGAGGAATCTACACCAAGGCTGCAGATGTGGGGGCCGACCTGGTAGGAAAGGTGGAGGCAGGCATTCCGGAGGATGATCCCAGAAATCCCGCCACCATCGCCGATAACGTTGGAGACAATGTAGGTGATGTAGCCGGGATGGGTGCAGACCTCTACGAATCTTACTGTGGTTCCATTCTTGCTACGGCAGCACTCGGGGCTTCCCTTCCTGTTCTGACCGGCTCAGGGAGAGAGATTACCGTTATTGAGATAATTGAACCAGTAATTGCTCCCATGATTGTAGCCGGAATGGGGATATTATTCTCGATAGTGGGAGTTTATGCGGTAAGAACCAGAGAAGAAGCCACCATGAAGAATCTGGTAAGATCTCTTAACATAGGAATTTACGGAAGCTCCTTCCTTATTCTGATTACAATTGCTCTGATGGCTATCTTTAATATAATAACATGGGGTGTCTTCGGTGCAGTGGTTGCAGGTCTTATAGCAGGAGTGGTGATAGGTCGCTCTACCGAGTATTATACTTCCGATGAATACAGGCCAACCCGGGGAATAGCCGAGCAGGCTCAGATGGGACATGCAACCACCATAATTGAAGGTACCGCCGTTGGCATGAGCTCGGCAGGTATCCCGGTTGTAACTATAGTTGCCGGTATTATTGTTGCTTTTGGTATATCGGGAGGTTTCACAGAGCTCTCCAGAGGTTTGTACGGAATAGGATTTGCCGCCGTGGGAATGCTCTCCACTTTAGGGATAACCCTGGCAACCGATGCCTACGGCCCTATTGCGGATAATGCCGGAGGAAATGCAGAGATGAGCGGTCTTGGACCCGAAGTGCGGGAGAGAACCGATGCGCTGGATATGCTAGGTAATACCACCGCTGCTACCGGAAAGGGTTTTGCCATAGGTTCTGCTGCTCTGACAGCCATGGCTCTGCTCTCGGCCTATCTGGAGGAGATAAGAATGTGGATGGGAAAGCTGGGCGGCTCGACCGGTTTTACCGTTGGTGGAATAACCTTCTTTCTGAAGTTTCCAGAGGGAATACAGGCGGGGGCAGACAAAATCCTTGCTCCCAGGGCCAGTATTTACGATTTTATACGTGCCTTCAACCTCAATATAATGAATCCGCTTGTGATGGGAGGGGTATTCATCGGGGCCATGATGGCATTTGTATTCAGCTCCATGACAATGAAGGCGGTGGGAAGAGCTGCAGGGGCCATGGTAAATGAGGTAAGAAGGCAGTTTAGAGAGATACCGGGGATACTTGAGGGGAAGGAGAAACCAGATTACGCAAAATGTGTAGCTATATCCACAAAGGGTGCCCAGAGAGAGATGATTCTTCCTTCCCTGCTTGCAATAATAGTACCGATAGTAACCGGATTAATTCTGGGAGTGGCAGGAGTAATGGGTCTTTTAATAGGCGGGTTAACCGCCGGTTTTTCTCTGGCCTGTTATTTTAACAACTCCGGAGGTGCCTGGGATAACGCAAAAAAATACATAGAAAAAGGTCATTATGGAGGGAAAGGCTCGGACACTCACAAGGCAGGAGTTACAGGAGATACTGTTGGTGATCCTTTCAAAGATACCGCCGGTCCTTCTTTAAATATTCTCATTAAACTAATGAGCATGGTTTCTGTGGTATTCTCGGGGCTGGTGGTGCGACTCTCTCCTATTATCGGGAAATTTCTGGGTTTTATCGATTAATAAAGAGGAAAGTTTTGCAGTACAATCACGGAGGTAAAACGAGGGAATATCTGGAAAAATCTGGAATTTCAAGGGAAGACTTACTCGACTTAAGCGCAAATATCAATCCTCTGGGGCCTCCTGAGTGGCTACGAACGGTTATTAACAGAAATATAGAATATCTTATTCACTATCCCGATATAGATGCCTTTCCTCTGGTGAAAGTTCTGGCCGATTTACTAAACCTGGACCCTCAACAATTGGTCATAGGTAACGGTGCATCGGAGCTGATCTACACCATCCCGAGGGCCGTAAAGGCCGATACTACAGTTGTTCTCTCCCCTTCTTACAGCGATTATGAATACTCTGCAACGGTTGCAGGCTCTAAGGTAAAACACCTCTTTCTGGAAGAAGAAGCGGGATTTATACCGGATTTCTCAAAACTCGATGATTTTCTTTCCCGAACTTCGGGGGCAAAGCTGGTTTTTCTGGGACAACCTAACAATCCTACAGGAGTGATTTTTGAGAAGGAACCTTTCCTCGATATGGCCAGAAGACATGCCGACACAATTTTTTGTGTTGACGAGGCTTTTGCCGATTTTATAGAAGAGTACGATTCTCTGATTCATGAAAATTCCCCCAACCTTGTGATCGTTCGCTCCTTTACAAAGTTTTATGCAATTCCGGGGTTGCGCCTGGGTTGGGCCTTTGGTAACTACGAGATAATTAACCGCATAAAAGAACTTCTTCCCACCTGGTCTGTAAATACAATCTCTCTCGCTGTGGGAGAGGAAGCTTTGAAAGACACTGAGTATGCAGAAAAAACCCGAAACTATGTAAAGAAAGAGAGAGAGTTTCTCTCATCGGAACTTTCAAAGATAGAGGAGTTCACAGTCTATCCATCCGCTGCCAATTATCTTATGGTTAAAATGGAGATAAAGGGAAGTAGTGTGAGGGAGATGGCCGATTATCTTCTTCGCAAAGGTATAGCTGTAAGGGAATGTAGTAATTACCGGGGACTGGATGAAAGATTCTTTAGGATTGCAGTGCGTACCAGGGAAGAAAACGAGAGATTTCTTGAAACTATAGACGAATTTCTTGAAAGCAGAAGAACATCTTCGAAATATTCCAGGGCTTCACTCATCACTCCAACAAAAAAGAAAGGAAGAAGAACTCCCGCCATAATGGTGCAGGGTACCTCTTCCAATGCGGGAAAGAGCGTGCTGGTAGCGGCGCTGTGCAGAATTCTATTACAGGAGGGCTACAGGGTGGCGCCTTTCAAGGCTCAGAACATGGCCCTAAACTCCTTTGTTACCTCGGACGGCGGTGAGATGGGGAGGGCACAGGTTGTTCAGGCTCAAGCTTGCAAAATAGAGCCGGATGTTCGTATGAATCCTGTGCTTCTTAAACCGAGCTCCGAGACGGGTTCTCAGGTGATTGTCAGGGGGAAACCATTAAAGAATATGGAAGCTTTAGAATACTACAAATACAAGAAGGAACTTATAAAGACCGTGGAAAGGTGCTACGATGAGCTATCCTGTGAATACGATGTAATTGTACTTGAGGGAGCTGGTAGTCCAGCAGAGGTTAATCTTAAGAGCCATGACATGGTAAACATGAGGATGGCCGGATACGCAAAATCCCCTGTTTTAATCGTGGGAGATATAGATAGGGGAGGGGTTTTTGCCTCATTCGTGGGAACAATGGAGGTTTTATCTGAATGGGAGCGGAAGCTTGTGGCGGGATTCGTGGTCAACAAGTTTCGGGGAGATAAAACTCTCCTCGATCCTGCTTTAGATTATCTGGTCAGGCGAACTGGCAGGGAGGTCTTTGGAATAATACCCTATATTACCAGGCTGGGCTTACCAGAGGAAGACTCTGTCTCTTTCAAAGAAGAAAGTTACTCAAAAAAACACACCGGAGCGTCTATTAAAATAGGGCTTATAGATTTGCCCCATATATCCAACTTTAATGATTTAGACCCTTTTAAAATCGAACCGGATATAGAACTCAAGATCATCCGTTCAGAGAAAGACCTTGATTTTGATGTTGATGCAGTTATTTTACCGGGAAGCAAGAATGTGATAGGAGACTTAAAGCATCTTAGAAAGGTGGGTCTGGAGGGGCGAATTATCGATCAGGCTAGGGAAGGTAAAACTGTGGTGGTAGGAATATGTGGAGGATTCCAGATGCTGGGGAGAAGCATCGCGGATCCCGGGAGACTTGAGTCGAGTGATACAAAAGCAGAGGGGATGGGACTTCTTTCCATGGATACTATTCTCGGCTCGGAAAAGGTTCTTAAGAGGGTAAGGGCAAGGCATACCATTACCGGTATAAACCTTACGGGATACGAGATTCATCACGGGAGGACAAAAACAGAAGGGGGAAGCCCGATTATTAAAGATGAAAGTGAAAATATAATAGGGATTACAGCAGAGGAATTACCCGTATGGGGAACCTATCTTCACGGAATATTTGATAGTGATTCGTTCAGAAGGTGGTTCATCGATAATTTAAGAGAAAGAAAGGGTTTAACTCCTCTTAACAAAACCACCTCCTATGATCTGGAACCAGCCTTCGACAGGCTTGCGGACATTGTAAGAGAAAACTGCCGTATAAAGAATATAATAAAGCTTGCAGGATTATGATAGGCTCGGGGGTAGAGATAAAACTTCTGATTGCCGTACTAATCGATTTAGTGCTGGGCGACCCACAGTGGTTTCCCCATCCGGTACGTCTTATAGGTAAGCTTGCCCTCTATACTGAGAGGTGTACCCGCAATTTGATTTACCATCCGGGAATTGCTGGAGCCATAACCTGGGCGGTGGTAGTATCATCAACATCTCTTTCGACCTACTTTATTCTTAATATCGCAGGCAAAATAAGTCCCCTCATGGGAGAAATTATCTGGATTCTTATTATCTACTTCGGGATATCTGCAAGAGATATGGCAGATCATTCCAATAAAATTTATACATCCCTTTCCCATGGCAAAATCGATGAAGCCGGAAGAGTAACTGCATTTGTTTGCAGCAGGGATACACACAGGATGGATGAGAATGGCATAGTCCGTGCAACTGTAGAAAGTATTGCAGAGAACACTTCCGACGGAGTTATAGCTCCGATCTTCTTTACCCTTATTGGCAGTTCCTCAGGTCCGGTTTTCGCTATGGTATATAAGGCTATAAATACACTGGATTCCATGTTCGGTTATAAGAACGAACAATATATCCAATTCGGAAGGGTATCTGCTATGGCAGACGATATTGCCAACTATATTCCCGCAAGAATCACCGGAATACTGTTCTGTCTTTCTGCTATCTTTACAGGAGAAAATACAGCAGGTGCTGTAAGAATAATGTTTCGCGACGGAAAGAAACACCAGAGTCCCAATGCGGGAATCCCGGAAGCAGCCGTTGCAGGTGCATTGGGATTAAGGCTTAACGGACCTGCCTATTACTCGGGTAAGCTTGTGGAGAAGCCCTTTATCGGCGATCACCTGGAGAGTCCCCACCGGAACCACATAAAGAGAGCTATGCGATTAAGCATTGTGAGTATTACCTTGTTTTTTATAACACTTTTTGCATTTAACTCGATAATTGAATTGCTCAAGGGGAGGTTATTTTCCAGATAAAAGATAATGCCGCAAGAGTTAAGCCTGCCAGAGGGCTTAATCCTATAGCAACCCATAGTGGAAGCCCTGCATCGGCAAGAATCCCTACAAGTGCCGGACCGAGAAGACCTGCAGAGGCGACCGAGGCGTTGAGGTAACCGTAAACCTTTGCCTTTGAGCCTGGGAATCTGGTTCCAACCATGGTCAGCAGGCAGGGAAAAGTGGCCGAGCAGAAGAAAGAGGCTATACAAAGGGTAATGGTAGTTAAAAGGAAAGTTGGAGATAGTAACCCAAGAATCAGTAATCCTGCTCCCAGAAGACCGCTTAGAGAAAGAACCAGCCTGTCATCCTTCTCTATTTTAAAACGCCAAAGACAAAACCGGCCGAAACCTATTCCAAAAGAGACAACTCCCACAACAATGGAGCCCTGTATCTCATTGGCAGCAAACCTGGATTGAACCATGGGATTGATCCAGGCAAAAAGAACGGTTATGAATACACCGTGAAAGAGTCCAAGAATGGGGATCCAGAACCATCCTCTCTCTGAGTCTCTTGACTTAACGTTCGAACCTGATCGTCTCTCCGAATGCTCTTTTAAAGAGATATTCATTTCTACTTTCTTTAAGATCATAGTAACAGTCAGTAAAAGACATATACCAAAGAGTAAGGAGATGGTTAAAAACAGCACCCTAAAAGACCAGAAAGACCATCCACGATTATGACTTATCTCCAGCCATGTTCCCATAATGGGAGCGGAAATTGCAGAGGAAGAAAACCAGAGACCAGAGGCTAGAGCCATGATCTTTCGCAACTGCTCCGGGTATAATTCGGCCGTAATTGTATCGTTTGCGTTGGCTATAAAGGCCCCAAAAATACCTGTTACTATAAGTCCGGTTAGAAGGAGGGTAAGGCCTGATGATGCACTAACCAGCAAGACTCCGATTATAGCTCCAACAAGACCGGCTATCAGCATTCTTGATGGCCCATAATTGTGGGTATAGTGTCCAACCAGAGGTGCGAACAGGGCCATCCCGACGCTGGTGGCTCCGAGACATATTCCGAGCTCGGTTTTAGATAGAGAGAAAAGCCTCTGGAAAGTAGGTCCTGCAACCATCGCAGCCACAATACTCAATTCCAGGGCAATGTTGATAATAAAAATTACGGTTATAGCCTTAGTTCTTGTGGTGATCATTTTTTAATTTCCGATTTTTTTCTGCTTAACTCTCGCCGTGGTGGGTTTGTTAGTAAGATATACCCCTACAATGACAAGTATTGCTCCCAGAAATAGAATGGCGGAAGCCTCCTCACCAAGAAATACAATACCGAGAACAATCCCCCACAGAGGCACCATATTGATGAAAACGGCGCTCCTGGTAGGACCGATCTTCTGGATCCCCTCATAGTACCATATAAAAGCCAGAGCGGCTGTAAAAACACCCAGATAAACAAAGTAGATCCAGACTATCAATGGATAGTCTCCTGCACTACTAAATCCTCCTTCAATAAATGCAGGTAGAATGAGCGCAACCATACCTATAAGGCATGAGTAGGTGATTGCTGTCAATGGTGTTAATTCTCGCAGGGCAATTTTTCCGATCAGCGAGTATAATGTCCAGCTTACAACACAGCCGAAAATATAGAGCTCTCCCTTACCTATATTAACTTTTAATATTGAGCCCGGATTACCCTTCGAAACTACCCAGAGTGTTCCTGCAAGAGCCATAAACAGCCCCACTATTTTGATTACGGTAAGCCTCTCTCTGAACATGATAGTAGAAAAAACGGAAACGAGGGCAGGGGTAAAGGCAACGATTACAGTGGCTCTTCCGGCAGAGATAATTTTAAGACCGGAGAAAAAGAAGTAATTGTAAGAGAAAATACCGGTTAATCCGAGAAAAACAAGGATAGCATAGTGCTTTTTCCCTGGATTTGGCAAACTACCATGTTTTGTAAAAGACAACCCAAGAAGGAATAGACTTGCAAATAAAAAACGGAAGAACGCAGCCGTAAAGGGTGATATATGGAAGGCAATGGCCCTCACGGCAACAAAAGAACTTCCCCAGAATATGGGGACAAGGATGAGTTTAATGTACTTGAGATCGACCATAGTCCTTATATTAACCGAATTGTATTCCTAAAGGCAATGGGGAGAGCTCTATCCGAACATTTCGAAAATTCTTTCTGTAATATCAGAGATCATCTCCCGGGGTGGCTTCTCTTCTCTCCATGCTGCGCATATGCCAAAAATCATTCCTCTTATAGCAGAGAGAATCAATTCAGGAGTAAACCTTGAGGTAATTTCTCCTTCTTCCTGAGCAAGTTTTATCTCTTCAAGCAGGTTTTCATTTGTGGTTCTGTACCCCTCCAGGTAGTTATTTATGGCCACAGAAGCCTCCCTGTACTCGGGATCGAGAAAAAGAGGAGAGATTTGAGTGAGAATAATCTGCATAATTTCCAGATTATCGTAGTAAAACTCCAAAATGAGTTTTACCATTTCCTCGATAATACAAAGGGAAGATTTCCCCTCTTCCTTTAAATTTTGATGAATTGAAGAGAAGTCGTGATATTCATTGTCGAGGAGGTTGTTTATAATCTCCGGTATTCCCTTGTAATAGTAGTAAAGGGAGCTTGTATCCATTCCCAGTGCATCTGCAATGTCTCCCATTGAGGTGTTTTTCCCCTGTTTTATAAGAACTTCCCTGGCAACCGAAAGGATCGTGGCCTTCTTTTTTTCCAATCTTTTTATTCGTTTAATTGATATGGTGCCTCTAAAAAAAGACAATTGCTATAGATTTTTCAAACCATTTTTAAAATAATAATTAAATAAAGGAATTTATGCAATAATGAAAAAACACAGTACAACTTTTGCAATTGCTGGCTTCAGTCATGAGACGGTTACCTTCTGGCCAGGCCTAACAGATCTGGAAGAGTTTGAGAGATTGACCCTTCACGATCAGGAGGTGATAGAGAAAAGAAGAGGTACAAACACGCCTGTGGGAGGCTTTATCGATGTTTGTGAAAGGGAGGGAATAGAGTTACTTCCGGTGGTCGATGTTGAGGTGGAGGCAAGCGCAACTGTGTCTGACAGAACATACAATTTTTATCTGGATAAGATAAGAGAAAAGATAGAGAAGAATGCCTGCAAGATGGACGGAGTTCTTCTCGCCCTGCATGGAGCCATGGTAACTGAAGGGCATTTCAATCCAGAACTTGACATGATTCGTGCATTAAAAGAGCTTCCAGGTAAAGAGATACCTCTTGGTGTAGTCTTCGATTTACACGGGAATCTGGATCCCGCTGTTCTTAATTACACAGATATCGTATGCGGTTATCACAGCTCTCCCCACCTGGATATGAATGAAACAGGAAAGCGAGCGGTTCGGCTTCTGATTGATTCCCTTAAAGGGAAGATTAAGCCTGTTTCGGTAATGGCAAAACCTGGTATTGTTGTGCCTTCGGTTTTTAGCGCTGCTACAGTTTCTCCGGCAAAAGAATTGATGGAGCGTAAAATTTTTTGGGAGAAGCATACCCATATACTGGATATTTCTGTTTTTTTCGGATTTGCCTGGTCGGATGTTCCTCAAATAGGGATGTCCGTGGTGGCAATAACGGACAACCGGCTAGAGATTGCCGAAGAAGCGGCAGAAGATATAGCCTCTCTTGCTATGGAAAAGAGAGATGCCTTAACGGGGAGAGGTAAGTTTTCATATTATGGTGTGAGCGAAGGTGTAAAGTTAGCAATGGATAAAGCCGTGAAGGCTCGTAGGCCAATAATGATACTCGATCATGCGGACAGGATAAATGATACCACCTTTGTACTCGAAGAGCTTATCTTAAGGGATGCGCAGAAAAGTGCCGCACCCGGTACTCCGCCTGGATTCATAACAGCACCGGTTGCCATGATTTTTATATATTCCCACCAGATTTTCGGTATAGGTGTCTGCATATCCGTGCAGATCCATGTGGATATGTGCATCGATCAAACCGGGTATAACGGTTTTTCCCGCCACATCGATGATTTCCCCATTCGGTGGGATCGAAACATCATCTTCTCTCCCTACAGCGGTTATTATGCCATTTTCAAATACAACTCTGCTCTGCTTTATAGGTTCTCTGCCGGTTACGTCTATGAGAGTGGCGCTGGTTAACACTATGATCATAAAGGTCTTTCCTAGATATTCAGAAAAAAGGACAGGTAATTGATACCTGCCCCTTTTTTCTTTCCAGAATCAGGTTATTTTAAGCTCACATCGTGCATTAGTGCTATACCCAGGACATCCAGCTTAAACCCTTCCATATTTTTTCTGATTGCAGCAGTGTAGTTGCTGTATGCTATCGGTAATACAGGACATTCTTCAAGGGCTATCTTCTGGATTTGCTGGTAATACTTTTTCTGCTCCTCCCTGTCGTAGGTGCTCAATGCCTTTTGAGCGAGGTCTACTACCTTATCAGGTTTACAGCCACCTTTTACACCTTTAATTAACAGGGTATTGAGGAAATTACTGGGATAGGGGATATCGAACCAGCCTGCAAAACCCATCTGATGCTCAAGATTGTTGTATATACTCTTATGAGTTCCCCATTCATTTGCCTCTACTGTGGCATCTATTCCAACCTTGGCCAGGTCGCTCTTTATGATTTGCGCTGCATCGACCGGGCGATAGATACAGGGCCTTGCTTCAACAAAGGTGTGGATTTTCATTTTTAAACCATCGGGATAACCTGCCTCTGCGAGCAGGGATTTTGCCTTTTCGGGATCGTAGGGGTAGGGTTTAAGGCTGTTATCGAAGGAAAATACCGTTGGAGGCAGAACCGTATCCCGCATCCAGGGTTTTTGCATCGGTCGATCGGGCGATAACGAAAACACTCCTCTTTGCAGTCTCCGCCTCTCCGGCTCCGAATTCTAGCAGCGCAAATCCCAGAAGGAATCCCACCATCAGAGAAAAGGCAACGATTTTTTTAGCTCTCATTTTGCATCCTCCTTTAAAGGTTTTTAATTATGCAGATGGCACGCAATATGATGGCCATTCTGCTTTTGAACAAGTTCGGGTTCTACCTCCCTGCATACATCCATTACTTCGGGGCACCTGGGATGAAAGCGGCATGCGGGTGGCGGATTTATGGGACTGGGCACTTCTCCCTTAACAACCGAGAACTCTGCTCTTTGAGATGGATCCGGCAGGGGAATAGCTTCCATCAAAAGACTGGTATATGGATGAAGCGGGGCGGAAAATAGCACTTCCGTATCGGCTATTTCAACCAGCTTACCCAGATACATAACAGCCACCCGTTTGCAAATGTACCTTACCACGCTCAAATCATGAGAAATAAACAGGTAGGTAAGCCCCAGTTTTTCCTGTAAGTCGATGAGCAGATTTAAAACCTGTGCCTGAATGGATACATCCAGTGCTGATACAGTTTCATCGGCAATAATAAACTCGGGATCGAGGGCCAAAGCCCTTGTAATACCAATTCTCTGGGGCTGTCCCCCCGAAAACTCATGGGGGTGTCGGTTGTAACAAGCCTTATTAAGACCGACCAGCTCCATTAGATGAGTAACCCTCTCCCGTCGATCCCTTTGAGTACCGATTTTATGGATTGCCAGGGCTTCTCCGATTATGGTTCCTATTTTCCATTTCGTATCGAGGCTTCCGTACGGATCCTGAAACACCACCTGAGCCTTCTTTCGAAACTTTTTAAGATTCTCCTGCTTCATGGCATAGACATTTTCCCCTTCATAGATAACCTTGCCTTCTGTGGGCTCCTCAAGCCTTAAGAGAAGCTTACGTACTGTGGTTTTCCCGCATCCCGACTCCCCTACAAGGCCGAGGGTGTCGTCTTTGTCTAACTTGAAATTGACTCCGTCGACCGCCAGAACCTTTGCTCTATCGAGAAAAAACTCTACCTGAAGATCTTCCACTTCTGAAAGCGTGTCCATGCTCATATTCAAAACTATCTCCACAGTTTTGTATCAAAGGCTTCTCGTAAGCCATCGCCTATAATACTAAAAGAGAAGACTGC
>QNBH01000027.1 GCA_003645645.1 Spirochaetota bacterium
GTTTGTAGATCCGGTGGTTGCCATATATGTCTTAAGCCCTATTTTCCACCCTTATGTGATTCGTGCAGGTGTTGACCCTGTATTTATGGGAGCACTGGTAACCCTCCAGGTGGCTATCGGTTCCGCCACACCGCCTTTCGGTTGTGACATCTTCACCGCACAACTAATATTCAGAAGGCCCTATATAGAGGTAATACGTAAAATCGCCCCTTTTATAGCGATTCTGGTGCTTGTTAATATACTCATGATAATTTTCCCTGAAATAGCTACGTTTCTTCCAGATATATCTCTGGGGCGCTGAATTAGCTTAAAAGAATGGAAAAAATTCTTTATCTTGATTTAAAAACCAAAAACAGCACAGAGAGAATAAAAATTCCTGTAAGGAGAGTAATTCTTGCAGGATTGTCAGGAAGGAATGAAGAAGAGATAGAGAGACACTTGAAGGAGCTAAAATCGATTGGAATACCCCCTCCGGAAAAGACTCCCATGTTGATGAGGGTTTCTGTAGACTCTGTTACAACAGGTAATTCAATCGAAGTCCAGGGGGAAAAGACTTCGGGAGAAGTTGAATATGTATGCTTATTCAAGGAGGATAAAATAATAATTACTGTGGGTAGCGATCAGTCTGATTTCGAGCTAGAGAAGTTCAGTGCAAAACGTGCAAAACAAATCGCTCCAAAGGTTATCTGCCCTCAGGCCTGGGACTACTCTGAAATTGTGGATCACTGGGATGATCTGATACTCCGTTCCTGGATAGACATTGAAGGCAATAAAGTTCTGTACCAGGAAGAAGCTCTATCTGCGATTTTATCACCGGAGGAGTTGGTAGAAGTGGTCAAAGAGAGGATTGGTTCATCTCTCGAAAATACAGTAATTTTTTCAGGTACCGTTCCGACAGGAATAGGAGTAAAACCGACTACAAAATTCTGGATGGAATTGGATGATCCCGTTCTGAGGAGAAATCTGGCTCACTCATACAGTATCGATTCTTTCCCGGGATATTATTAAGGCTTAAAAAGAGTAACAAGGGGGATAAAATGAAAGAGACCTTTAAAATCGCTTTAACATGGCACGCAGGTGAGAAGGATTTGGAAGAATACAGAAAGCATGTTCCCTCAAACTGTACTCTGATCAATCCCAAAAGTGCTTTCATAGAAGATCTGCTTGCCATTGCTCCCAAGGCAGATGCAATTATTGGAGCGTACATACCTCAGGAGATGATAGAAAATGCGCCCAACGTAAAGATGGTCCAGATTCTCCATGCGGGAGTGGCCACCGCACATCCAGGAGACACCGTACTTGGATTCAGGCTCGATTATCTTGCCAAAAACAACATTTTAATGGGTAATATTCACGGAAACAATCTGGCGGTAGCAGAGCATGCAATGTGTTTTATTCTTGCTCTTGCCAAACAGTTGATTCCTGTAAACAATGCAGTATCGAAAAACGAATGGTACCCAGTGACCGAAGAAACAAAAAGCTATATGCTGTGTGACAGCACTCTTGGTATCGTGGGCATAGGTCATATCGGAGGAGAAGTAGCAAAGAGAGCTAAGGCATTCAACATGAGAGTCATGGGTGTAGACAGGAATCCCCAGAGTGCAAGAATAAAAGAGCTGGCTCTCGATTTTGTGGGCTCCACTTCGGAATTGCCTGAAATCTTAAAAGAGGCAGATTTCGTTCTGCTTACCGTTCCTCTTACGAGGGAGACTTACGGTTTGATAGGCGAGGAAGAGCTAAAGATGATGAAAAGCTCTGCCTATCTGATAAATGTGGCACGTGCTCACCTAGTAAATGAACAGGCTTTGTACAAAGCATTGACGGAAAAATGGATCAAAGGCTTTGCCAGTGATGTATGGTGGTTCTATTCGTACTCGGTTGCCAGTAATGTGGGCAGTCGAAATCCGAGTGAGTCCTGGTTTGATTTTGGTTTCCACTACAGCCTGCCTTCCCGCCTTGGCGTAAACAGATTGCCCAACGTGGTGGGTACAAGTGACAGGGCAACCTATGTGCGTGGAGTAAGCGCAGATTTTATCGTGGATGGGTTGAAAAATGTTTCAGCATTCGCCAGGGGAGAAACACCCCCTAATCTGGTAAACCTGGATCTCGGATTCTAAAGGTCCATTGAGCACGTTTCACAGGAGACGCCGGGCAATTCCAAAAAACTTTTTCAAGGAGGCCAAAAATGATTTACCGTGTTAAAGAAGGTCAGGTAAGCTATGGGGAAGCAATAGGAATAATTCTTCTGGAAAACTATGCTCCCTTTATTCCCGGAGATGTGGCAAATGCCACCACCTATTCCTACCCTGTGAGATTTCAGAGAGTGGAAGGATTCACGGTGGAGAGAATCTTCAAGCACGATCTTACGCTCCTCGATTCCATAATCGATGCGGCAAAGGCACTGGTGAGAGAAGGGGTAAGGGCGGTTACAGGGGATTGTGGGTTTATGGCCATTTACCAGGATAAACTCGCGGACACACTCGATGTGCCTGTCTTTATGTCAAGTTTGCTTCAGATTCCCTTCATTTTGAGTATTATCGGGCAGAAGAGGAGGATCGGGATTGTTACAGCAAGTGCCCCGTCCCTGAATGAGTTTGTTTTTAACAAAATTGGTATACACGATTTAAGCCGTCTGGTAATCGGCGGTCTTGAAGATAAGCCCAATTTCGCTTCAGCAGCTCTTCGTGAAGAGGGTTTCCTCGATTCAGAAAAGGTGGAAGGAGAGGTCGTCTCCGTTGCAAAGGAGCTGGCCGAGAGAGAGCCTGACATGGGTGCGATTTTACTTGAGTGCAGTCTCCTGCCGCCTTACGGTGCGGCAGTTCGGGAGGCTCTTGAGCTGCCGGTTTTCGATTTTGTTACAATGATAGACTATGTTTTTTCTGCAGTAGTAAAAAAGCGGTTTAAGGGCTTCATGTAGTGCTTAGATTTTCGACTTACAGAAAGATCTAAACCCCCTGCTTTAAACAGTAAGAGAGACTTCCACCCGGCTTATGACAGGGAGAGATTATGATTACAGAGGTAACAGATATTCTGGTTATCGGTACAGGTAGTGCGGGGTACTGTTCTGCGATCGAAGCGGCAAGGAGAGGTCGTTCTGTGTTGTTGGCCGATAAAGGGCTGGCAGGGAAGAGCGGCTGTACCGTAACTGCAGAACAGATCGCCGCAGTTATACCGGGGATGATCAGGGGAGACAGTGCGGAGATACACTATAGAGATACCCTGGAAGCGGGTAAAGGGTTAAGCGATCCTGCTCTAGTGAGGATTATGACAGAAGAAGCCCATCGATGCATAGAGAAGCTTGAGAGGCTGGGCGCCCTTTTTACCAGAAATCGAGATGGCAAATATGCTCTCGATCCTATGAACGGACATTCCTATCCACGATCACTCTACTACAAAGATATTACAGGAAAAATGATTATCGATACCCTTAAAGCCGAGGCCGAACGTATTGGGGTCGGGGTGATGGAGGACGTACAGATAATATCACTCATTACAGGTGATAATGGTGTATCGGGTGCAGTGGGGTTGAACTTTCGGTATGCCCAACCGGTATTAATTAGGGCGAGAGCTGTTGTTTTAGCATCTGGAGGAGCGGGAGAACTCTTCCCCCTATCCACCAACCCCGTCCAATCTACGGGTGATGGTTTAATTCTGGCCTTAAAGGCGGGAGCTGTAGTGAGGGATATCGAGTTTTACCAGTTTTATCCGGTTTGTTTAGTTTATCCAAAGACACTTTCCGGGTTTGTACTGGGAATATCCCAGTTTGGAAGATTGTACAATTCCAGGGGTGAAAGATTCATGGAGAAGCACGATCCCGTTCGTATGGAGTCTGCCACCCGGGACATCCTTTCACAGGCCATATTCAGAGAAATTCGGGAAGGGCAGGTCGGTCCACATGGAGGAGTATACCTGGATGCAACAGGCTTAAACGAGGAGATATACGAAGAATATTCGGACGCAATTAGTATTACCAGAAAGCACGGGATAGATCTTAAGATCGACAGGGTAGAAGTGCGTCCGGCGGGCCACTATGCAATAGGGGGGATAAAGATAAACGAAAAGACGGAAACAGGTGTACCGGGTCTTTTCTCTGCCGGTGAAGTTACCGGAGGAATACACGGTGCAAACCGTTTGGGCAACAACAGCATGCTGGATACGGTGGTGTTCGGAATGCGCGCCGGAAGATTTGCGGCAGAATATGCAGCGGAGAACGGCGGGGAAAAAGCGGACATGGAGCAGGCTATAGGAGAGATAAAGCGGGTAAAAACTCTATCAGAGAGAGGGGTGAGGAAATACGCTCCCTGGCAAATAAAGAAAAGGCTTCAGAAAATAATGGATGAAAAGGTGGGAATTATAAAGAGTAAAGATCAGCTTGTAAGTGCAGGTAGGGAGCTTAAAACACTCGAGGATCAACTAAGAGAAGAGACGGGAGTTTCTGCTCGGGGATTCTTCTTTAACCGGAGCTTGAGAGATTATCTGGAAACGGCAAACTTGCTTATTTTAGCAAGGGCTATTGTACTTGCCTCGCTGGAACGGGAAGAATCCAGGGGAGCCCATTTTCGAGAAGATTATCCCGATGTGGTAGGAGATGAGGAAGCTGTAAGCCTTGAGATTACCCTAGAAGGTGGAGATCCTGTGCTGCAAAAAAGGGCACTTAGTGGAGAAACTCAATGAGCAGTGAAGCTTTCAGCGTTAAGATTTTCAAGTTCGATCCATCCATAGATGCAACTCCTTATTATAAAGAATTCCTTATAGAAACAGGAACAGGGCAATCTGTACTCGATTTACTCAAAGAAATATACAGAAACCATGACAGCGATATTTCTTTTCGATTCTCCTGTAGATTGGGTAAATGCGGAGTATGTGCGGTTAGAGTAAATGGCAAGCCGGTTCTGGCCTGCCAGACAACTGTAGAGAATGGAGATGTGGTAATCGAACCACTCAAAGGTTTTCCGGTGATAAAGGATCTGATTGTAGAACGGGAAACGTATCGAGACAGGCTCAAGAGTGCAAGACCCTATCCAGATAGAGCGGATCGGAGCGGCGGGTCATCTGTTCAAAAACTATGGGCCGACCCCAACGCCTCACCCTTTCTATGTACGGATTGTCTCGCCTGCATGTCTTCGTGTAAAGCCCTTTCAAGAATACCGTGGGAGTTTCCCGGACCTGCATTCTTTACAAATCTGGCCCGGTGGCATTACCATCCCCTCGACAGAAGCGATCGCCCCGCTCTTGCTATTCGAAGCGGAATTTCTCACTGCACTGCCTGTAAGAGTTGCTCAAAGGTGTGCCCAAAAGGAATCGATGTATATAAAGAAGCCATAGAGGCACTCGAAAAAAAGCCATAAACGGGGGTCTTAAAAGCCATGAAAGAAGAAGGGACAAAACAGTTCGGTATACTAGGTCTGCCCTACGACACTTCTGCTTCACTGGGATGGCCAGGTGCCAGATATGCACCGGCTAAGATAAGAGAAGCGCTTAAATGGATTCTCAACAGGATAGAAGGAGACAGGATTTTCGATGTAGAGGAGAACAGACTTTTCGATATGTCGGGCACAGTTATTAAAGATTTTGGAGATGCTCGAATAAGTCGTTACGACCATGAGAAGACTCTAACCGAGCTAAAGCTGGCTGTCGATCAGGTTCTTGCAGATGGATTTACTCCGATCTTACTGGGCGGAGATCACTCTGTAACCTGGCCGGGCATCCTCTCCCTGCACGATCACAGAAAGGGTAAAATCGGAATAATACACATAGATGCCCATCTTGATCTTGTAGAAAAATCTCCTGTTCAGGGGCCTCACTCAGGAAGCAGTGAGATAAGGCGAGCGATCGAATTGCCAGGAATATCTGCAACAAATGTAGTCCAGATAGGTGTAAGGGGATTTAACTATCCGGAACATTATCATTTTATCCGTAATTCCGGAATTACCCTGATTCCTCCGGCAAGACTTTACGAAGATGGGGTCGAAGCTGCAGCTTTGAGGGCACTAAAAATTGCCGGAGAGAAAACAGCTCAAATCTATCTAACCGTTGACATCGACGTGCTTGACTCTGCCTTTGCACCCGGCTCAGGGGCTAATGAACCTGGAGGCATAACTTCCTGGCAGTTGATCCAGCTTGTGAGGAGACTGGCGCCCAGTGTAGATGTAATGGATATCGTAGAGGTAAACCCATTGACAGATTACAGGGATGTAACAAGCGCGGTAGCCGCCCGGCTAGTTTTCGATTTTATCTGTTCAAGTTCTCTTTTTAAGAGCTCAACGAAGGGAGGTTCAAATCAATGAAGATATACACTGATGCTCTTGTAGTAACCATGGATGGAGAGCACAGGGTGATTCAAAGGGGTGCTGTTTGCATTGATGGTAAATATATCCTCGGTGTTGACAGTACAGAAGCTCTTGTATCCAGGTGGCCCGATGCGGAAACCATAGATTCTTGGAACATGATCATCCTCCCGGGGTTTATAAACGCACATACCCATCTGTTTCAGGTACTTTTCAGGGGTATCGGATCGGATTTTCCCCTTTCAGAATGGCTATCGAGAATAATCTGGCCCTTATCTTCCCGACTTGGTAAGGAGGAGTGCTATCTTGGAGCTTTACTTGCCTCGGTTGAGATGCTTCAATGCGGAGTTACTACTTTTGTAGACAGTCATTACATTACGATCGACAAATACTGTTACGATGGAATAGCCAGGGCTATCGAAGAGGCGGGCATAAGAGGTGTAATAGGAAGATCAACCGTGGATACCTCTCTCGCTCCTCCGGAGTTCAGAGAAGAGGTGGAAGAAGCGGTAGATGAAGCAACCAGAGTCATCGAGACTTACCATAATACCGCAGACGGCAGAATCACTGTAAGGGTAGAACCATTAAACGAGGCACTTGCCTCTGAGAGGATGGTACTGGCGATGAGGGATCTATCAAAGAGGTGTGGAGTGGGATTTTCCATGCACACAGCGGAGACACATCAAAGGGTGGAGGACTGCCGCAGAATGTACGGTCTTTCGACCATCGAATGGCTCTGGGATATGGGTATTCTGGGTCCCGATGTATTGCTTGCCCATTGTGTGTGGCTTACCAGAAAGGAGATCGAACTGCTCAGGAGTACTCAGACCAAGGTAGCCCACAATCCCGTTGCAAATCAGTACCTTGCCGACGGCGTAGCACCGGTTAAAGAAATGCTGGATAGAGGCGTTACTGTGGCAATCTGTACCGACGGAGCATCGAGTAACAACGATCAGAACATTCTGCAAGCGTTGAAATCGGCAATCCTGTTACAGAGGGTTTCTGTACTGGATGCTTCGGCTTTATCTGCCTCCAGGGCTCTTAAGATGATAACCATAGATGCCGCAAAAGCCATAGGGATGGAGAGCAGTATAGGCTCGATTGAACCGGGAAAACTGGCGGACCTGATTTTTCTCGATCTGAATGTACCCCAATTTGTTCCTGCGGTATCTGCTATAAGTAATATTGCCTTCACCTCTCCTGCAAACTCTGTTGCAAGAGTAGTTGTAAATGGCAGGACGGTTTTCGAAAACGGGAAACACTTCCATCTTGACGAGAAACAGATCGTTAAGGACTGCAATGACAGGGTAATGGAAATAATCGGTAAGGTAAAATTAAAAAAAGCTTATATCTTCGATTCTTTCTGGAATTACTGCTGATCGATTTTTCCGACATTTTCATCCTGATTGTGCCAATGGCTAAAAAAGAGGATTGTGCTTTCTTTAGGGGAAGCATTTATCGATGGAGCTCCCTGACCTCAAGCTGGGAGGCAGTCTTAAGAACCTTGAAGCATTAGGTCAGAGTATATCCTAAACGAGCCTTTATCATGATCATAAGGGCAATTTTCTTGACAAATAGATTTTTTTCGTATATAAAGGATATAACGATAGAATGATATTTCGTTATAAACCTTAGGCATTATGGCAATGGACAATAGCAATTACAATTATAATGAGATAAAAAGCAGAGACAGGCTCGACGAAAAAAGCCCCATACCACTCTATTTTCAGCTTCAGGAAATAATAAAAAGAAAAATCGAAAGTGGAGAATACAAACCAGGCGATCTTATACCTACAGAAAGGGAACTTCAGGAAAAATACGGGGTAAGCAGAATAACCGTAAGAAATGCAATCGAGGGTCTTGTTTTCGAGGATCTTCTCGTTAAAAAGCAGGGGCTCGGAACCATGGTAGCAAGACCTCGCATGGTGGAAGATTTCTCAAACCTAAGAAGTTTTACCGAAAAAATGGAAGCCCAGGGGGCCAAAATTGATACAAAAGTACTGGAAGTGCGTAAAATCGGAGCACCCGAGCGGATAGCCACACACCTTAAGGTAGATCCGGGCAGTGAAATTATTTATGTCAAGAGACTGCGGTTTGTTGATGGTGAGCCTATAGCTCTATTTTCTTCTTATATAAGAGGAGATATCGGAATAGGAGAATGGGACGATTTTACCGGTTCTGTGTACAGATTGATGGAGAAAGAGAAGGGGATAAAAATCTCGGGAGCCGAGAAAATTATCGAGGCAACTTCTTCCACGGGAGAGGAGGCGGAGTTACTGGGAATAAACCCGGAAGACCCTATACTGATCATTCGTAACACTACTTTTGATCATGTTGGTACACCAATTGAGCACGCTGAGGGTGTATATAGAAGCGACAGATATAAGTATATCGTCAAACTAAAGCGTTGATATCTTAGGACGAGTCCGGAATTCAGGAGGAGCTAAACCGGCAGATGTATCTGGGAATAGATCTGGGAACCAGCAGTATAAAAGCTATTCTCTTAAAAGGCGACATGCTAATTGAAGAGAGAATGGAATATCCTGCAGAACTGGCAGGTAAAACCGAGCAGAACCCTCTTGAGCTGGAAAATGTTTTTATTGCCTTCATCGGTTCTCTTAAAACAAAGTATGATCTCTTGAGAAGCGTTTTGCGTGGTATTTGCCTCTGTGGACATGGTCCCAGCATTTTGTTTTGCGATTCTTCGGCTAGACCTCTTACTTCTCTGCTGACCTGGGAGGATCGAAGGGCTGAGAAGGAAGCAGAAGAGATCAGGAGAAGTTTCGAGACTTTCAGGGGAGATGCAACCTCCTACGAAGCCAAGGTGCTATGGTTTTACCGGAGAATGCCCCATCTTTTTAATGGAGAGAATAAAATTCTCTATCTCAAGGATTATCTGGTCTTTAAGCTAACCGGAAAAGCCTTTATGGACAGGTCAACGGCTTCCACCATACATTTTTACGATCGCAGAAACAATAAATGGAAGTTTAGCGAACTGGGCATTCCGGATCATCTTTTCCCTCAGACATTAAACTCATGGGATCAGGCTGGAGTAACCTCAACAGCTTTCAGCAGCCTCAGCGGATTAGAAGATGATATACCTGTGTACGCCGGTGGTATTGACGCCTACTGTGAAGCTCTGGGAGCAGGAGCTGTGGAACCGGGAGATATTGTCGATGGTACCGGCACATCCACTTGCATATCGATGTGCCTGGAAGAGCGGGAGAATGAAGATCTTCATGTGATTCCGGATAGATCTTTAAAGATCGAAATGATCTCCTCTTCGGGCCGTTCAGTAAATTGGATTCTTAACCTATTATCCGAGCGGAGAGAGAATATAGAAGAGCTGGATTTATCCAATCCTGTTCCTCTTCTCTTTCTTCCCTATCTTATCGGTGAGAGAAGCCCTGTATGGGATGAGAAAGCAATGGGGGCAATTATAGGTCTTACCGAGAGTACCGGCAGGGCTGAGATAATTAAAGCGGTTTTGCAGGGAACGGCTTTCTCTATTAAACAGAATCTGGAATTGATTACGTTGAATGAGGTTAAAGTGGAGGATTCCGTCAGGGCTGTTGGGGGAGGAGCTGTGGAGAGGTGGCTCGAGCTAAAAACTAATGTTACCGGAAAAATATATAAAAAGATGAAAGTTAAGGACTCTGCTGCTCTGGGTGCCGCAATACTGGCGGCTTACGGAAAGAGAGATGATGATTTCATTGATATAGTGCGTAGATCGGTTAAAACAGAGAGAGTCTTCTATCCCGATAAAAAAAGAACAGAACAATTCCAGAAATTATACAGAATATATACAGGACTGTATTCCAGATTAAAGGATTGCTTTCATTCACTTTCCGATTTCGGGAGGAACAATGCGCAGACTTAAGAATATTTTCCGTAATAACGGAAGGACGGTAATTGTGGCACTGGATCATGGGATGGCTCTCAACGTGCTCCCAGAACTTGAGGATACCGCTTCTGTTCTGCAAGGGATTATCCAGAGCGGTGTGGATGCGGTGCTTACATCATTTGGAATTGCCGCAAAATATGAGGAACTCTTAAGCTCGACGGGTTTGATTCTTCGTCTCGACGGAGGAAACTCCATGTTGAGTGATAATCCAGGGGGTAAACTTCTCTTTACACCCGAAGATGCCCTTAGGCTTGGGGCAGACGGGGTTGCCTGCATGGGTTTTCCAGGAGCCGTGAACGAAGAGCAGACACTTATTAATATAGCTTCGATGGCTGCCAGATGCAGGCACTGGAATGTTCCCCTGATGGCGGAGATGCTTCCCGGTGGTTTCGGTGACGAGCCTCCTAAAACGGCGGAAAATATTAAACTTTCATGCAGGATCGGAGCCGAGCTGGGAGCTTCCATAATTAAAACAACATATGTAGGAGCGAGAGAAGAGTTCGAAGAGGTTACAAGGGGTTGTTTCGTGCCGGTGGTTATACTGGGTGGAACAAAGACCGAAGATCTGGAAGGTCTATTCAGGGTTGTTCGAGACGCCATGGACGCAGGAGCTGCTGGAGTAGTTATAGGCCGTAACGTGTGGAGGAGTGAAAATCCGCAGAGGATAACCTCTGCACTGGTAGATCTGGTTCATCACGATATTACCACTGAAGAGGCGATGAAGATAGTCGCCGGGAGAAGCTGATGAAACCATTTTGGGGCTTGCACCCGTAAAACCAAAGGTTTTGCCGCTTGTTGTTTAATCTTTCGATTCGGTTAAAAAAGGCAACGGAGGCCGGCTTGTAACCGAAAATTACAGGCCGGTTATAAAATTGCATTAATAAAATCTATTAAAGGAAGGAGAAGAGTATGAAAAAAAGAAAGATTTTACTGATTCTTGCTTTGATGGTGCTGTCAGTTTCCCTGGTCTTTGCAGGCGGTAAGAAAGAAGAGCCTGCACCTGCCCCTGAGAAAAAGGTGGAAGAAGCAGCGAAGAAGCCTTACGAAGGAGTTAAGATGCGGCTTGCAGCAATGGCAGATCAATTTGCCGAATACATGAAGGTTCTGACCGAAAGATACAAGGCAGAGACTGGAGCGGACATTCAAGTGGACATTCTGGGGTATGTGGAGCTATACCAGAAAATGACCCAGGACTACTCAACCGATACAAAGCAGTACGATCTGGCCACTGTAGACATTGTTTGGAGCGGGGAGTTTGCGGTAAAGGGATGGACTGTAGATTTAACTCCTCTAATTGAAAGGGATAAAGCCGAGATCAACACCAACGATATCTATCCGGTCATGTGGGCCATGGGCAGTTGGGAAGATAAACAGGTAGCCTTTCCTATGTCAGGTTATGCCAACAGCCTGATATACCGTAAAGACCTCTTCAATGATCCTGCCGAAAAGAAGGCCTTCATGGATGAATATGGCTACGAACTTGCTCCACCGGAAACGATGAGCCAGATGAGGGATATGGCAACCTTTTTCACCAGAAAGGATAAAAACCTGTACGGGCTTGTGGCAAATGGGGCAAGAGGACCGGCAGTGGCTCAGGACTGGATGGAGTACATGAGGAGTTTCGGCGGACAGATACTGGATGAAAATGGCAATGTAGTGATTGACAGTAAAGAGTGCCTGGAATCGCTTAAGTTTTTTGTGGATATCTTTGATAAGTGGGCACCTCCGGGAGCAATCGGTTACTGGTGGGACGATCGAGAGACCGCCTACAGAACGGGTCAGGCAGTCATGCAATCCAGTTGGAGCATCGCCAGGGCTGGATACGAGGATCCGTCCATATCCAAGGTTGTGGGGAAAACAGGAATGGCAGCACCCCCTAAAGTCGAAGGTAAAGAAACTTTTTATGGAGTAGGCGGATGGGGAATAGGTATCAATGCGGATATCTCAAAGGAGAGGCAGGAAATAGCCTGGGATTTTATCAAGTGGCTTACCAGTCCCGAGGTTCAGAAGGATTGGTTGCTCCATGATGGCCAGCCCATTCGAATTTCCACCGTAAAAGATCCCGAATTGAATCAGAAGATGCCCTGGCTTCCCGTAATGCACAAGGTTTACCAGAACGGGGACGGTGATTACAGACCCAGGGTTCCCGAGTACAACGAGATCCAATCCATTCTGGGTTTAAGAGTAAACCAGGCAATTACCCACGAACTTAGCGCGGAGGAGGCCATCTCAAAAGCAGCAGAAGAGATAAAAGCACTCTATTAGGGAGGATTAATTTTTAACCCAGGGCTGGCTTAACCGGCTTAAGTCAGCCCGCTAATTTTTTAAACCCGCAGAACCGGATGCAATAATAAGGGAAATATACATGCAAATATCTGGTAGAAGAACTATTCATCTTTTTCTGTTACCCATCACAGTCTATCTTATAATATTTTTCCTCTATCCTGTTTTATTCGAGCTCTATATAAGTTTCTTCGATTATTCCCTGGGCAGTCCTAAAAAATTTATAGGAATTAAGAATTACCTCGCCATGCTAAAGGACGAGGAGTTTATAATTTCTCTCCGTATTACCTCTGTGTTTGTGGTCTCTGCAGTATTCTGCCAGCTTACATTCGGTCTCTTGATCGCAATTTTACTTAACCATGAGAGCAGGATTATGAATATTATCCGAACCCTCATTCTTATTCCCACCGTATTTACCCCTCTAGTTGCAGGACTGGTGTGGAAGGCTCTGCTTCATCCGGATCTTGGGCCCGTCACCTACTATCTTCGCCAACTCGGTATCAATATCGGCAGAGGGCTTACTGTGGAGCGCTCAACAGCACTTTTTTCGATTGTAATGATCGATGTGTGGGAATGGACTCCTCTTATGGTAATTATCATTCTGGCCGGGCTTAAAAGTCTTCCCGAAGAACCCTACGAGGCAGGCAGGATAGATGGTGCTTCTGCATGGCACCTGTTCAGATATATTACCCTCCCGCTTCTAAGACCTACGGTTGTTGTTGCTCTTCTGATAAGGACTCTGGATGCCCTTAAAATATTCGACATAATATGGGCTATAACAAGAGGGGGCCCCGGAACTGCCACTACTGTAGCCAATATAAGAATATACGATGTGGGACTACAACATCTCCGTATAGGCTATGCATCTTCACTTTCAAATGTTCTGCTCGTTATAGGTATCTTAATAGGTGTATTATTCGTCAATGTTCTCTATTCCAGGAAATACGGAGGTATCAGGTGACGATATTTAAAAGTTATAGCCTTAAGAAGAAGATCTTTTTAGCCGTCCGTATTCTGATAGTGATAACATTCCTGTTCTTTTTCCTCTATCCCGTATTCTGGGTAATCCAGACTGCTTTCAAGCAAAGAATAGATATGTTCAGTTTACCTCCCCAATATGTATTCAAGCCCGTAATGGAAAACTTCAAGTTTATATTTGAAAAGATGCACGTTTTTCAATGGACCTTAAACAGCAGTATCATCTCTCTCGGTACTGTTGTGCTTTCTCTGATTATGGGAGTACCTGCGGGATACGCCTTTTCCAGAGTAAAGTTCAGGGGGAAGTACCTTCTGCTGATGTTTATATTACTCACCCGTGCACTACCACCGGTTATAATAGTGTTACCCTTCCGCGTGATAATGCATACCATAGGGCTTTTCGGTACAAGAATGGCTGTTATTCTAATAGACACGGTATACAATGCGGCTTTTACTGCATGGCTCATGTCCGGTATCTTCGAAAACATCCCCGTTGATCTGGAAGAAGCGGGAATAATAGATGGATGCACTCCCATTCAGGCTTTTATACGAATAGCCCTCCCTCTAAGTAAACCCGGTCTGGTTACATCCGCCCTTTTTGCCTTTATCTTTTCCTGGAACGATTTTCTCTTTGCCTTGAGTCTGACTTCACCGCCTACCGCCACACTTCCTCTGGGTATGCTCAGTACTTTCGGCATGTTGAGTGTAGGGTGGACCTACATGGCTGCAATGGGAGTTATAGCTGTAATTCCGGTAGTGGTGGTCTCTCTCCTCCTGCAGAGGTACTATGTTAGCGGGTTGACATTCGGTGGAGTAAAATAAACCGGAATAAGCATATATGAGAAAAGTATACCGAAATGCTTCTATCCTTACAGGCTCCGATCTTAAAATGCTCGAGGAAGCCTATTTGATCGTTGAGGATGAGGTGATTACAGAAATAGGCTCGATTAATGCTTTAAAAGACGGAATGGATATGCGGGGATGTATCCTTGTTCCAGCTTTTGTAAATGCCCATACTCATATAGGAGACTTTATAGCAAAGGAAGCGGGGGTGGGGCTTCCCACCTGTAAGGCGGTTTCTCCCCCTCATGGTTTGAAATACCGTTACCTTAAAGAACTCTCTCAGGAAGAGCTTCGAAAGAATCTTCTGGATGCGGTTAAAGAGATGTGGGCTTATGGGATCACGGCATTTGCCGATTTTCGTGAAGGAGGGAGGAGAGGGGTTACCGCTTTATTGGATGCATTAAAGGGACAACCTGTCAAGGCTGTTATTTTCGGTGAACCCGATTGGTCTTCTTCAAAAATCAATTATCCGGAAGAAGCGCAGAGGTTTCTCGATCTTGCAGACGGTGTTGGCATCGGGGATGTGGCAGGGTTTTCCGAAGAAGAGCTGGTCGGCCTTGAGAGGCTTCTTGCAGGCAAAGGTAAGAAACTTGCCGTTCATGCAGCGGAGACACCAGAGGCGCAGGAAGAGTGCAGAAGAGGATGGGGAGTATCGGAGGTAAAGAGAATACTGCCCTATCATCCCAATATTTTCATCCACATGACAAATCCTGCTCCCGAAGATCTGGAAAAAGTAGCGGAGACACAAACTCCTGTAGTCTGCTGTACCAGAACGAACTGCATACTTGCAGATGGTATTCCCCCTCTGGCAAGAATGATCGAGCTCGGTATCCCCCTTGCCCTTGGAACCGATAATTTCATGTTTTCCTCGCCTGACATGTTCAGGGAGATGGACTGGTTTTCACGTATAGCCAGGGCACAGAGCAGGAAGGCAGATGCAGTATCACCAAAACATGTGCTGTCAATAGCCACCATGGGAGGAGCTTTTGCGCTGGGGCTGGAGAAGAAACTGGGAAGTCTTGAGTCAGGAAAGGTAGCGAGCTTTATTTCTCTTGACACCAGAACCATTAATTTTAAAAATGTAAGGGATTATTATTCGGCTATTGTGCACAGGGCAACACCCTCCGATATAAACCTTGTTGTCTCCTTTGGCAAGGAGGTATACAAAGCGCATGAAGATATATCTTGAGTTTGTGGGATATCTTAAACTTGAAGGCGCAGAGAACAGGAGTCAGGTGGAAGTCCCGAACGGAGTTGATGTTTCTTCTCTCTTTAAAAGATTCAAAGTAAGCGAGGAGCATCTTAAGTTTATAGTTCCTGTTGTAAACGGTGAGAGAAAAAGCATTAATTACAGGTTAAAGGATGGAGATTCCCTCTACCTCATGCTTCCCGTTGGAGGCGGAGCCATGTGTGTATTCAACGGAGCCTAACTACCGCCTATTGTAGCCTTTATAGTGTAAAACCCCCCGGCCTCCATAAGAGCAGAAACTCTCTCCTGGATTTCCCTGTCAGGCACAAGCGCTATCATGAATCCACCCATGCCACCTCCGGTTAGTTTGGCGCCCAATGCACCATTTTCAAGAGCAAGATTGCAGAGCTGAATTAGCTTCGGGTGGGAGAGCCCCATATCGATAAGTATGCCGTGATTTTCAGTCATGATACTTCCAACCTTTTCGAGGTCGAACTCAAGCAGTGCTTTTCTCACCTCTTCTACCTGCCGGGTAATTTTTTTCATTCTGCTCTCAAAGAGATCGGGGTCATTCTCTCTCTGCTTTTCAACGAGCGAGTCGAGAAGTGCCGTGTTTGCAGAGACTCCGCTGTTGCCGAGAACAATATCTATGGGTTTTTTTACTTCTATACGTTCGAACGTTTTCTCCCTATTTTTAAGTTGAAAGAACATAAGGCCACCGTAGCATGAAGCAGTATTATCAACCCCGCTCGGTATGCCATGGTAAGCAAACTCACCTTCCCAGGCAATCTCGTTAATCCGCTCGATCGGCAGTCCAAGCCCAAACTCATCGTTTAAAGCCCTGGCCAGTGATACACAACTGGCTGCACTTGCACCTACTCCACTTCCCGCGAGGAGATCACCATTAAAGGTTATTTTTAAACCCTGTTTCTCCGTATCGATTTTCATCACATCGAGTATCCTGTTGATCGACTCTACCTGTTGTTTCTCCTTGCTTTTCTTATATCCCGGCACTTCTGTTCTTCTGTCATCAAGGCTCCAACCCTTCCCCTCAATTTTCTCTACAACTGCAATGGTCTTATAGGATATGGAAGAAACAATTGCAGGTATTCCCTGTACAACAAACTGGTCGCCTATGAGAATAGTCTTTCCGTATCCTTCGCCGACTCCCATTCTTTACCTCCTTAAGGAGTTAAGTATTTTCTCCATTTCCTGTATTAATTCTTTTTCCTGTCCAATTTCCACTACAGTGGCTGCGGTCAAACTGTGGCAGGCATCGGAGAAACCGCCCAACCGTGCAGTTGCTTCCGGTAATAGTTGATCGAGTCCCAGAGCTTCTTTAGAGATAATCCTCTCCCGTAAATGTCCGGGTACTCTCATGGAAACTTTGGTATGGTGTATATCTATTTTTCCGAAGCCAGGGATTAAATCCGGAATAACCTGAAAACCCGCAATATACCTGTCTTTATCGATAAAATCCATCGAGCTTATTTCCTCACAAAATATACCTACCATCTTTACACCCATCGGAGAGAATCTACTGTCCATATTGAACCACTGGATGTGATCGGTCTTCTCGAGAGCTCCGCTCCTTAAACTTTTAATCTCTCTTTCGAATATCTCCTTCCTCATGGCTTTAAGGCGCCTCACAAGGTTGTCAGTTTTCTCCGAGGAGCCTTTAAGGCAAGCTTCAACCGCCAAAGCGGGTCCCTCTTCCTGATAACCCACCCCCCCAAGTATATCGAGATAACGGCCGAATTCCCTGCACGATGTTCTTGTTGAATCATGCACCAGGATATATTCCTCTCCCCAATCTCTTTCTGTTATCTCTATAAAACCTCTTCTTTCTGCCTCCAGAGCTGCCTCTCTGTTTGCATTTACGAGCTTCCCGTCCACGAAAAACCCATCGCCTACAGCCCCTATTGTTGCCATTCTAGAGAGGTCTGCATTTCTTTCATCCCAGACCTTTGAGAAGATGTAGCAGGTAGTAGATGCAGAGATATCCCTGTCGCCTTTAAGACCGAAGAGTTCCGGGTCGAGATTGAATACCCTTGGGTCGGTGGATTTTTCCGCCACATGATGATCGAGAATCAGTATCAGATTTCTTCCCCTGTTGAGGCCGGAGATAAGAGGAGCGATTCGGCCTGCAAAATCGGCAAAGATTATCGCCTTTCCATCACTTTCAAAGATTTTTTTAAGCAAAGGGGGATAGGGTTTTTCAAGACAATACATGGAAACTGCAAAATCTTTTCTTCTGAAAGTTTCTGCAAGAATTGCACCCGAAGACAGACCGTCGGAATCGTTATGATGGAAGATCGTTACTTCCCGAGGATTAAACTTCTCTATTTCTATCAGAGCCGTTTCTACGGCCTTTATAAACTCTGTAATCATCCTTCTGCCTTTAGAATAATTCAGTAAGTGCTTTTTTTGCCGGAGTAAAGATTGATAACCGCAATTGTTGAACTCACCACTATCAGAAGGAAGGCAATTGCATTTATAACTGGAGTGGAGCCGTCTCGTACCTGGAGATAGAGCGTGATGGGTAGTGTAGCATCGGGGCCAACCAGGAAAAGTGTCGTGTTGAAGTTCTCGAAAGACATAAGAAAGGCAATAGCAGCCCCCCCTATTATCGAAGGCCTCAGGTATTTAAGTGTAATAAACCATATTACTTCCAGCCTGTTAGCCCCGAGGTTGTAAGCGGCTTCTTCCAGCGTCCTGTCAAATTTCTTAAGACGTGCAATAATAATTAATGCCACGATCGTTGTTATGAAAGAGAACTGGCCCAACACAACCAGGGGTATTCCCGGGGAGAGAAGTTTTACGTAGATTCCAAAGACATCTTCCAGAAAAAGACCCACCGTATTGGAGAACATAAGGATTGATATACCCAGTATAACTCCGGGAATTACCATTGGGGCAAGCATCAGAAAGTAAAGTAGATTTTTAAATTTAAAATCTTCCTGTTCGAAGAGGAATGCGGCCATTGTCCCTGCAACGGTCGAAAGAATGGTAACCGCAACGGCAACCTTAAAGGAGTTATAAATTGATCTTAAGTTTATTGCATCATGGAAAATACCGTACTTTTCGGGACCTCTGCCGAAAAACCAATCCAGTGTAAAACCCTTCCACGGCAGGGAAGGAAACATGGAGTCGTTGAATGCAAGAATCATGGTTACTATCAGAGGGGCGAAGAGAAAAAGAAAGTACAGGAATATAAATATATTAAAACTAAAAGAATAGGCTTTCGATCTCTGTAACGACCTTATCATTTTATTACCTTTGTGAATTTTTGTCTCGTAATTTTCAATGCAACAAATATTATCAAAGAAGACATAAGAAGAAGAAGGAATCCAAAGGCCGCCCCCTGGTTCCAGTTAAAGTAGGTAATAATCTGGTTATATATCTGCTCGGTAAACCAGAGAGCATTCTTCCCACCCATCAGCTTTGGAGTGAGGTAACTCCCAAGTACAAGCATGAATACAATAATGCTGCCGGACATTATACCGGGAAGACAGTAGGGTATTATAATCTTTGCCCATATTGCAGTTTTCTTTGCCCCTAGATCGTAGGCCGCCTCGATCAGGGAATCATCGAGGCTTTCCATAACTCCTATGATTGGGATTACCATAAAGAGCATGTTTGTATAGATGAGCCCCATAATCATGGTGGCATCGTTGTACAGCATCTCTATCGGTTCTCTGAGTATGTGAAGCTTCGTTAAAAAATAATTTATTGCTCCGCTCTCCCTTAAAAGTATTATCCAGCCATAGACCCTTATAAGTTCACTGACCCAGAAAGGCACCAGGAGGAGAATCATGAGAAATCCCTGTATTTTCGTCCCGGCCAGTTTTGTGATATAGAAGGCGACCGGCAGGGCGATTACAAGAACGAGAAAGGTAACCGTAATCGAATACAGGGCAGTTCTTGCAAAGGTGCGCCAGTATATGGGTTCTTTAAAAAAGCTCCAGTAGTTTTCAAATGTAAAACCGGACTTGCCGTAAAAATCGGTTCCCACAAAGGACATTCTCAAGAGTTCTATATGAGGAAGAATCAAGAGAAAAAGTAACCATAAAAATACAGGTACAAAAAATATTATAAAACCCCATCTTATCTTTATCTTACTCGATCTCTTCATAGACTCTTTCTCCGGTTCCCTTAAAACAAACCGAGGCTGAATGGTACCATCCTATTTTGATCGTATCCTTTGGTCTTAGATAATCGTACTTCCTGTTTTGCGGCAGGGAAACCATGATTTCCTTCTCGGAGTTTTTAGGTACTACAAGAATCCTGCTGTTTCCTCCGTCAAACAGAATGGCCTTTACCTCCACTTCTATTGAATTTATTTTGTTAGGGTCTTCTTTAGGGTTGATCATTATTGATTCAGGGCGTACGTACATTTCGAAGATATTATCACCTTCTAAATCGTATGGTTTGTCTAGCCTGAACTGCAGGTTATCCTTCGTTACAGCGGAAAAGTTTCCCCTTTCATCCTTTTGTATCTTAACTATAAACTTGTTATTATCGCCTACGAATTGAGCAACAAAGGAGGAGGCAGGGCTGTTGTACAGATTCTGGGGGGTATTGACCTGTTCAAAGTGACCATGGTTCATGACAGCCACATAGTCACTCATTACCATGGCTTCCGACTGATCGTGAGTTATGTACACAAATGTGGTGCCCACCTTTGCCTGAAGTTTTTTTAGTTCAACCTTCATATTTTCTCTCAGTTTAGCATCCAGAGCGCCCAAAGGTTCATCGAGAAGCAACACACCAGGATCCAGAACCAGAGATCTTGCAATGGCTACCCTCTGCTTCTGGCCACCCGACAGCTCATTAATTTTTCTGTTCTCAAAACCCGGAAGACCGACCCTGTCGAGCATCATTTCGACCTTCTCTCTCACAACCTTACCCCGCTCGCCTCTTCTCTTAAGACCGAAGGCGATGTTTTCATAGACATTCATCATGGGAAACAGTGCAAGATTCTGAAAGACAAGGTTGACCGGTCTTTTATTGGGCTCAACACCCTCCATATCCCTTCCCTGTATTTCGATTTTTCCTTCAGAAGGAGTGTAGAAGCCCGCTATCATTCTAAGTAGTGTTGTTTTACCCGAACCGGAAGGTCCGAGAATCGAGAAAAACTTACCGTCTTCCACATCAAAGGAGACATCATCCACGGCCTTGAAGTCGCCGAAATACTTTGAAACGTTTTTAACAGAGAGAGCGATTTTCATTTTAAAAAGCCTTTAAGAGGTTACATTATAAACCGGCAGCAAGGCACTATGCTGCCGGTTTTAAGTCAACTACGTACTATTTTGCGGCTTTGATTTTATCCAGCACTTTTCCTTCCATCTCTTCCAGCCCGGGAGGTACGGTGGGATACCAGTGTGTTTTTGCCAGAACTTCGGGCGGAAGGCCTCTTTTAAAGTTCTCCTTGATAGCGGGTTCAAGATAGTTAACCGCATCCTTTGATGCTGTGCCATATTTCTCTTTGTTCGTAAATAAGGCCGCGTTCTCGGGCTTAAGCCAGAAGTTTATCCACTTGTATGCGCCTTCAACATTCTCTGATCTTGCAGGAATTGCGAAGGTATCGACCCATGCCAGCGGTCCGCTCTCCGGTGCCACATAGTCTATATTCGGGTTTTCTTCGTATAGTTTCCAGCCGGCCTGTTCCCATGCCATCGCCGCCCATATTTCTTCGGACAGGAATGCCTGGAGCAGTTGATCGGCATTATCCCAGTAGAATCTTACAACCGGCTTTCCTGCAATGAGTTTTTCCGCCATATCATCGAGGAACTTCTGATATGCTTCTTTGTCGTTGTATAGTTCAAAAGGATCGTAACCAAAGGAGTATCCCATGCCTATCAGGGTGGGTCTTTTGAGCCTGTAGGAAACCCTGCCTGTATACTTGGGATTGAGGAGATCCTTGTAATCTTTAACATCAGGAGCCTTTGCCTTGTTTACGACCAGGCCGGAAGTACCGTATACTGCTGGAACTGCGTATGACTTTCCGTCAACGAGGGTGTTTTTCTTAACCGCAGCAAGAAGTGAAGGATCTATAAGGTCGGTGTCGACCTTCGAGTAGTCTATGGGCTGGTACAACTGGTACTGCTGTACTACAGATGAAATCCTGTCCTGCGATGGCTGAGCAAGATCGAAACCGCCCCCTCTTAAAGCCCTGAGCTTTGATATCATCTCTTCGTTGTCGCTCAACGTTACCTCTACGGTTATACCGGTTTCTTTCTGAAACTTCTCAACAAGCTCGGGTAGTGCATAACCGGACCAAGTGATGAGTCTCAAAACCTTTTTTTCGGGTTCCGCCGCCTCCTTTTGTCCGGCTGCAAAAACCACACCAGCCGTAAGAATAAAGAAGGCAAGAAGAATAACTAATGCTCTTTTCATGTTCGTTCTCCTTTTATTATTGATTTTCTATAAATAATTATATCGGTCAAATCATAAAAATGCAAGCCATAACAAACACTTTCGATAAAAAAAGTTCATTCATGTACAAAAAATAACAACTATTTCTTTTTCTTCGGGTTAAGTCTTTCTGCCACAATCTCCATGATTCGACTGGCTACCTCTCTTTTTGAAGATAGAGGAATGTGCACCACCCTTCTATCCGTATCCACCACATACAGTTCGTTTGTATCCGATTCAAAACCCCTGTCACTGCCTTCCACATCGTTTACCGCAATAATGTCTGCGGACGCGGTTTTAAGTCTTTTAAAAGCATCGTCTATCATCTGATCTTTTGAAAGACCATAGAGAGCGCGAAATGCTACCAGAAAAACTCCCGGAGAGATTTTTTTAATTTCATCAATAATCTTTGGTGTAGGAATCAGTTCCAGGGTGAGAGATTCGTTAGCCCATGTGGATACCTTCTCTTTGAAGGGAGCACTGGGTACCCAGTCTCCCACTGCTGCGGAGGCGATTACCGCATGATACTCGGTGCTCTTAAGCTCGTTTAGAATTACCTCTTTCATTTTCGAAGCAGTTTCTGCCTTAACAAGTTTTGCCCTCGAGGGGAGTTCTACACTTACTTTCCCGTAGACAAGGGTAACATCAGCGCCCATATTAAGGGCACTTTCCGCCAGGGCTATGCCCATCTTCCCGCTGCTGTTGTTGGTTATCACCCTTACCGGATCGATGTGCTCTACGGTTCTGCCTGCAGTGATTAGAATTCTTTTTCCCTTAAGAGCCCCCTTTCTTGCAAGAATATCCCGGACGCAACGGAGAATTTCCTCATTTGGAGCTATTTTTGCCTTTCCCTCTATCATAGTAGGTTCGAAGAGGATAACCCCGATCTCTTTTAACTTCTCGATATTTAATTTTAGCAGGGGATGTTTGTACATGCACTCGTGCATGGCAGGCACAATAACCACCGGTATCCCCACACCAAGAGCCGTTGTTGCCACGGTGGTTACCGGAGTGTCATCTATTCCACAGGCTATTTTCCCGATGGTGTTGGCAGTAGCAGGAGCTATAAGTAGAAGATCCGCCATTTCTTCAACATCACCCGCAAGTGCTATATGTTCGATTGCACCAGTAAGTTTACAGACAGGTTCATTGCCGGTAGCCCAGTGCATAAGATGGGGATGGATTATCTCGGTGGCGGCCCGACTCATAACGGGATAAACCCTGGCTCCGTGCCTCATAAGCAGGCGAGCCAACTCCGGTGCTTTCACGGCCGCAACGCTTCCCGTAATACCCAGAATTATCTTTTTTCCCAGAAGATCAGAACCGAGAGCGGCGGTTATATCCATGGAGGGGTGTTCTGCCATCTAATCCTTTTCTCCTGAAAGTTTCCTGAGTCGGTCTGCCATAAATCGGAGACTCTCATTAAGCACCATATTGTTGTCATATTTTAGCAATTTATCGGACAGCTCTTCATGTGAGCATGAGACAAATTCCTTGGTTTTTTCTACCATTGCAGGCAGTACTCTCACTATGTTATCGACAATGGTAATGCTTGCCCTTTGAGCGGTTCTTGATAGAGGGTTAAGATCAACGGCAATTACCTTCTTTCCCATGGCAACGAGAGCCTCTGTACGGTCTCCGTCTTCCAGTGGGACGAAAACCACATCGGCAATATAGATGCCATGGGGGTCCACCCGCCTGCGCTCACTACCGAGCTCGGGTATAACGGCGGAAGCAGAATCACCCACCCCGAGTACTCCATCCGCACCCGAACTCTTTAACTCTTCAAGAATGGCCAGCTCTCTCTCCCGGGATCGGTAGAAAAGATTTATCTCGATAGAAGCACCGCTGACCCTGGAGAGTTCCACCACCTCCTTGGGACAGAGGGCAACTACATTGCCATTTACCGAGAGAACGGCTTTCTTTGCAAGAAGTATTGCACAAACACCCGCTTCGATGCTTTTAAGAGAAAACTCTGGAGTTTGCTCTCCCAGGAGATAATCAAAGGCTTCTCCTCTGCCGTGAGCGATAAGACCCGCAGGAGCTACTACATTTTTATCCATTCCATGGA